>CABZRL010000037.1:0-2078 GCA_902528165.1 uncultured Litorivicinus sp. | reverse complement strand
TGGAATGGAAGGTGAACCGATCATCGTAAATTAACTCACGAGCACGGAATAATACTGGAATCTCGGTTTCCATCGTGACGTTAGAACTGGGGACAATTTGACCAATTCGATAGCGCTTGCTCATGAGACTGCAGTTCCCATCAGTACATCAGGCAGCCAAGTAGCAATGCCTGGGAACAAGCACAAAATCAGAATCGCCAATACCATACAGGCAACATAAGGAAGCGATCCTTTAAGAATCGTCTTCAGCGGGATTTCAGGCGCAATCCCGTTGATCACATAAAGATTGAGACCAACGGGCGGAGAAATTAAACCAATCTCCATGTTGATCGTGAGAACGACAGCAAACCAATAAGGGTCAAAGCCTGCACCCAATATAATCGGCATCAAAATCGGTGCTGCCATCAGGATCACAGCAACCGGAGGCAAGAAGAACCCAGCCACTAGCAAAAACACATTGACGTACAACATCAATACCCAACGGTTCACATCCAGTGTACCGATCCATTCAGCGATCGCTTGGGTGATAAAGAGACTCGACAACATGTATGAGAAGACGCCGGCCGCCCCAATAATAAACAGAATCATGACTGACTCTTTGGTTGCGTCGCGCAGCATCACCCAGACCAAAGACAGGTCTGTCATTCTGTAAATAATAATGGCAAGCCCTAGACACAAAAGCGCACCGACAGCTGCTGTCTCTGAAGGTGTCGCAACACCTCCATACAATGCATAAAGAACGCCGAGAATCACCAATAAAAAGGGAATCACGCGTGGAAGGACTTCAAACTTCTCTTTCCAGGTAAACGTCCGTCCAGCCAACGCATCGATACCGCCTTCACGCCAGGTTGCATAGATAGACCAAGCCATGAAAAGGCCAACCAACATAAGTCCAGGCAGAACACCGGCTAAAAACAGTCGCCCGATCGATGTTTCTGTGGCAATCCCGTAAACGATCATCGTAATCGACGGTGGGATCAGAATCCCGAGGGTTCCGCCTGCTGCAATCGAACCTGCCGCGACGCCGTCTGGAAAGTTACGCTTGCGCATTTCGGGGATACCCATTTTCCCAATTGCTGCGCAAGTCGCAGGAGATGAGCCTGACATCGCAGCGAAAAGCGCACATGCCCCAAGATTTGAAACAACCAACCCGCCGGGAATACGGGTCAACCAACGGTCCAAAGCTTCGTATAGGTCGGCACCAGCTCTGGTCGACGCAATCGCAGCACCCATCAAAATAAACATCGGAATTGATAGCAACGCGAAATTATCGAGTTTACCGAACAGGACTTCTGGGATTAATTCCAGTGAGCCGAATCCATCAAAAATCATTAGGAAAAGAGCAGAGACAACCAATAACCCATTGGCGACTGAAATCCCTGAAAACAAAATAAAAATCGTAACAGCCGCGACAATCGCACCTAATAACAATGGATCCATTAGTGGCCGCTCCCTTCGATAACGATGTCTTCCGCTGGGGTCTGCAATGTCTCAAAAAGATCCGCCAGCAACTGCAGTGCAAAAAGGCCAAACCCAATCGGCATCGCAAGGTATGGAATCCACAGTGGGGGACCCCAGACTGTCTCAGACACCCATCCGCGGGCAAAAGAAATGTGAACTAATTCCCATCCGTGGTAAGTCATGACAGCAAGGATCGCGACTGCTGCCAAATAGCTCGCAATCATCAGTAACTTTCTTGCCACAGGCGGTAAAAGCATCGGGACCAAATCGACATTGACGTGGCCTTTTAACTTTTGCACGTAAGGCAATCCAAGCAGTGTCGCACCAACCATGAGGTAGATGACGGCTTCGGTTTGCCAGATCGTTGAACCGTTTAAGAAGTAGCGGATGAAGATCATTTGGCAAGTGATGGCAACAGCAATCACGATCATTCCGGCCGCAATCACCCCTACCGTTTGTGAAACTGCATTCACTGTACGGATATATGCCTGCATGTTCATCGTCCTGGAAATGCCCGGTCTTACGACCGGGCGATACTTGAATTACTCGACCGCGAGTGCGAGATCGAGAAAGCGCTGTCCTTCCGGATAACCGGCAACGAATTCTTTATAAGCTGT
>CABZRL010000036.1:0-2106 GCA_902528165.1 uncultured Litorivicinus sp. | reverse complement strand
TCACCTGCACCAATAAGCTCTGACCTTCCGTGACAAGCTGTTGGATTGAACGCTCGTGAGTCTCCTGACTTGATGGAAAATCTTTCGTGTGAAGGAAAGCACTTCGATCAAGGCCGATATCCACAAAACAGGCCTGCATACCCGGTAACACACGAACGACCTGACCGAGATACACATTACCAACGAGGCCGCGATGTGTGGCACGCTCGATCAAGATTTCCTGCAACATTCCCTGTTCGACCACAGCAACACGGGTCTCAAGCGGGGTAAAGTTCAGTAAAATTTCATGACGCATCGTTCAGCAAAGCCTCCAACTGAACCAGCGGGAGCCCAACGACGTTGGTGTAGGATCCATGAATCGATTCAACAAAACGTGCAGCCAGACCCTGAATCCCATAACCACCCGCTTTGTCTAAAGGCTCACCAGTTTGCCAATAGTGTAGCCGTTCTGACATCGAGAGTTGACGAAAGGTTACATCAGTGCGAACGACCTTGACCGCACACCTGGTTTCACGAAGCACGCAGACTCCCGAGTAGACCTGATGAGTCGTCCCAGACAAGCGTTCCATCATGGCGAGGAAGTCAGTTTCATCCCCAGGTTTATTGAGGATGACGCCGGCGGATGCGACCGTGGTATCTGATCCAATGATCACTTCATCTGGAAACGCCATGGTTACGACTGCTCGCGCTTTAGCCTCGGCCAGCCTTGCAACATACTCGGCAGGCGACTCATCATCACGAAAGGATTCATCCACGTCCGATGGAATCACTCGAAAGTCAGCCGTTATCAGTTTCAGTAAGTCACGCCGTCTTGGTGACTGACTGGCGAGGATCATTGCCGCTCTGCTCCAATGTCCTGAGTGTATTGAGCCAAACCATCATAGAGCCAGCGCATTGGCGACCAGAGAACAGCGGAGACGAAAGCTTGCAACACCAAGATGTAAAATTCTGGTGATTGTCCCGTCAACGTTCTTGCCCAGTAGGACACCGATGACGCAATTAATAACACCACAAACACCACGGTGGATTGTCGAACCCAGTTCACCTGACGGATCGACGGGCCCAGCAGTGTTAGTGCATACGCAATCAAAGCAAACAATAATCCGTGTAACCCAAGGGCTGTGCCATACAAGACGTCAACCGGCAATGAGGAAATCAGTAAGAGCGTCATGGACAGTTGATAGTTCCGCATCAGACCCCACCAGGTGACAAACAAAAACCCAAAATGCGGTAACGCAAGGCTTAAGAATGCCGGATAGGGAAAAGCGATCAACAACAAGGTCACAAGCCAAGTGGCAATAAAGATCATGATTCATCCTCTGACAGATCAACCATGACCAAGGACAGTCGAGCCAGTGGAGCCAGAGGTTCAGCGATCACTCGCGCGAAGGGTTGGCCCGGAGCGCGAATCACTTCCCTCACTTGAGCAACCGGAATTCCGGGTTGAAACCGCTGACCGAGCCCTGAAGTTTCTAATAAATCCCCAGGAATAATATCCACTGTACCGGGTAAATTCCGTAATTCAACGCGATCCATCCGCCCCACACCGACGGCAATGGCACGGCCACGTGTTCGGGTGACTTGTACTGGCAAATGATGCGTCGCATCGGTCATCATTAATACATCGGCCGCATGAGGGTAGGCAACAACCACTTGTCCAACCAATCCGTCAGCTGAAATCACCGGCTGGCCTGCGGCTACCCCGGCGAGCAATCCTCGATTGATGGTCACCCGATGCACGAAAGGATCATTGGATAACCGTTCGATTTGCGCTTGCAAGAGTCGTTCGTTGACACGTTCCTGAACACCGAGAAGGCGTCTCAGCTCAGAATTTTCCGCTCGCAGGGTTTGTAATTTTAGTTGCTCTGTCCGGAGCCGCTCGTTTTCGAGTGCTAATGATTCCATCCGTGTCACGATCAGCCCCTGAGACTGCACCCAACCAGAAACCTCAGTTGAGACTTTTCCGGGGAGAAATGCGACTTGTTCAACCGGCCATAAGCCGGTCTTAATCATCTGACGCACCAGAGTTAGTGCGTCAAAGCGTGAATCAATGAGAATCGTGGCCACAGAAAAAGTGACCGCAACAATGAGGCGGACCGCGGCGAC
>CABZRL010000035.1:0-2109 GCA_902528165.1 uncultured Litorivicinus sp. | reverse complement strand
ATCTCGGTTGAACTGCTCCACGCCTACTCACTCATCCATGATGATTTACCCGCCATGGATGATGACGCATTACGCCGGGGTCAACCCACAACGCACATCGCCTTTGATGAGGCGACCGCTATTTTGGCGGGTGATGCACTGCAAGCTCTGGCCTTTTCGATTCTTGGCCAAGACGATTCGCGAACCGACGCCCACCGCGTAAAACAACTCAGGCTCTTGGGTGATGCTGTGGGTTTTCAAGGCATGGCCTTGGGACAAGCCATCGATTTGGAATCGGAAGGTAAGGCAGTCTCTCTTGATGCCTTAAAGGCGATGCACGCGAAAAAAACCGGTGCACTGATCACTGCCAGTCTGCTCATGGGTGCGGCCTGTGGCGAACCGAGCGACTCTGACTGGGATGCACTCACAAAAGCCGGTGAAGCGATCGGTTTAGCCTTTCAGATCCAGGATGACATTCTCGATGAGACCGTTTCGACAGAAGCGTTAGGAAAGACACAGGGTCGCGACCAAATGCTCGGTAAATCGACCTTTCCAAGCTTGATGGGCATCGAAGCCAGTAGACAAGAAGCCTCTGCATTAGTCGAAATTGCCCTCGACGCCCTTGCGCGGATCGACAAAGACACCACCATGTTAGAAACATTAGCGCGATTAAGCGTGGAGCGAACGAATTAATGCCATCCATGAGACTCTTCCATACCATCCCGGGTGAACACCCGAGTATTCCATTACTGGAAGGCATCAACTCACCGAATGATCTACGTTCATTACATCGAGACCAACTGCGGAAGGTGGCTGATGAAGTCAGAGAGTATCTACTGTACTCCGTTGGCACCTCAGGGGGCCACTTTGGGGCCGGGCTTGGGGTGGTCGAACTGACTGTGGCCTTACATTTCTGTCTGGATACACCCTTTGACCAACTGGTTTGGGATGTTGGTCATCAGGCCTACCCGCACAAAGCCCTGACTGGGCGTCGTGAACAGCTCACCACCATCCGCAAAGAAGGAGGCCTCGCGGCCTTCCCAGATCGTAAAGAAAGCCCTTACGATACCTTCGGTGTTGGACACTCCAGTACCTCCATCAGTGCCGCCCTTGGAATGGCACTGGATGCGAAAATCAATCAATCCAGTCGTCGGCATGTAGCGGTTATTGGTGATGGAGCCTTAACGGCAGGCCTCGCTTTTGAGGCGCTCAACCATGCTGCGAGTGAAAAAGCCAATCTGCTTGTGATCCTCAATGATAACGACATGTCGATTTCAAGAAATGTCGGCGGTATTCGGGACTACCTCGCCAAACTTCTGTCATCCAAAGCCTACACACGAAGTCGTGATGAGGCCCGAAAACTGCTCGAACCCCTGCCGCCACTGGCCCAATTTGCCAAAAAGACCGAAGAGCATCTCAAAGGAATGGTCAGCCCAGCCACACTCTTTGAAGAGATTGGGTTTAACTACATCGGGCCCATCGATGGCCATGACATCACAGGTCTCGTCACCACATTACAGAATATGAAGGACCTCTCTGGGCCACAATTCCTCCATGTGGTCACTCAAAAAGGCTGCGGTTTTGTTCCCGCCGAAGATGATCCCATCAAATATCACGCAATCGGAAAACTCAAAGCCAAATCAGACTCCGAGGCAACACCAAAACCAACCTACTCGAACATTTTTGGCCAGTGGTTATGTGACATGGCCGAACAGGATTCACGACTGGTTGGCATCACGCCTGCCATGCGCGAGGGCTCTGATCTGATTGAATTCTCGAATCGATTCGCTGATCGTTACTTCGATGTCGCCATTGCCGAACAACACGCAGTCTGCCTTGGTGCAGGATTGGCCACACAAACCAGCAAACCCGTTATTGCCATTTACTCCACCTTCTTGCAGCGCGCCTATGATCAGGTGATTCATGATGTCTGTGTGCAAGGGTTGGATGTGACCTTCGCCATTGATCGGGCAGGCCTGGTCGGTGAAGACGGGCCAACCCATGCGGGTGTCTATGACTACGCATATTTACGAACGCTCCCTGAAATCATCATTGCAGCACCCTCCAGTGAGGCCGAATGCCGCTTACTTCTCTCGACCTGTTATCAATATCCAGGCCCAGCTGCCGTGC
>CABZRL010000034.1:0-2638 GCA_902528165.1 uncultured Litorivicinus sp. | reverse complement strand
CTTCGCCAGACTGTTTGATTTCAGTGACTTTCTGAGAGGCCGTATCCAGGATCGCGTGACACTCTTTCGCTAACTTGACGCCTTTTTCAAAGGCTTCCAGAGAGGTGTCCAGTGGCATGGACCCTTGTTCCATCTGACGGACAAGCGCCTCAAGCTCTGCGAGTTTGGCTTCAAATGATGGTGTGGTGTTTGAATCAGACATCCTCAGGCCCCGATAAAGAAGGTGTGGTAAACAAGTCGCACAACGACACCCAAGATCATGAGGCCAAGACCAATCCGGTTCACGACAAATTCCTGGCGGGTCAACTCGAGACGTTTCTGCCAGAAAAAGATCACAGCTTTGAAATCACCTGTTCGCTTGATATAGAGCACAAATGATAGAAACACGATCAAGGCGCCAAGACCAAGTGAGCCCTGTTCGACTTGGACTAGCCAATCCATGGGTTATTCCTTTTTTGTAATTTGCGATGCTGCGACTGATTCCAACCGCGTGATTGCATCATTATAGCGCCACTCGTAAATCACTTGTGAGGAGAGTACACGTTGAACGTAATTTCGAGTTTCAGTAAAGGGAATCGAAGCCACCCAGGCATCCAGAGGCATCGATTCATCGGGCACCCACTGTTTCACACGATGCGGTCCCGCATTATAAGCCGCTGTGGCCAGAGCTGGATGGCCAAATCGTTCGAGCTGTTTGGCCAGATAATAACTGCCGATCCGGATATTCGTGGATGGATTGATGAGGGTGTTATTGCCCCGCCATCTGAGATTGAGCTCTTTGGCGGTTTGGCGCCCGGTTCTTGGCATCACTTGCATGAGTCCGAGGGCGCCAGCAGGACTTCGGATGTCATGCATAAACAGACTTTCTGACCGCATCAGGCCAGACAGCCAAGACAGAGAAATATCGTGGCGTTTGGCCGCATTCTTCAGGGGTTTCTCAAAAGCGAGCGGGTAGCGTAGTTCGTAATCATCGGTGAGCCCTGATTGATGGGCGGTGACTGCAGACCGTGAATGCCAATTCCAGCGGTTGGCAAGGACAGCTGCTGCTTTTTGTTCTTCTTCACCCAATCGTCCCGTGACAAAGTCCCATTGTCTGCGAGCCATGACGGTCAGCCCCTCTTCAAACAACAGTCGCGCGACGGTGACATCGGTTCTCTCATTGACCTTTGCGATCAATGTTTCGGGTGGGCGTTTGGTTTTTGGTGCGAGGTTGTAAGCAATCCCCAGATAGTCAGCAGCTAAGAATCCATACCAAGAGTTGGATTCGGCAACCTTCCGAAATCCTTCAAATGCGAGATCCGAGCTGCCGGTCATTGCCAATGCTCGTGAGGCCCAATAATTCCATTCAATTTCATTGCGCTCTTCTGGGGCGAGCTGAGAAATTGCTGTCAGGACATCAGCCCATACTTGGAAGTGAATAAAATATCGCACCCGCCAATGGTTCAAGATCGGGTGTGATGGAAGGTCCATGCGAAGCAGTGGGGCAGCCGCGGGATCTAAGTTGATCGCCATGGTCCGTGCTGCGCCTAAAATGGCCTGTTCTCTGACAGCATCAGGAATCTCTCGATTTTTGATCAATTCGAGGAGTCGGTCGGGATTGCTGCTCGCGAGTCGTGACGCGGCCATATCCACCCATTCTGGAAATTGGGCAGCTTGTTTGGTCAAAAATGCAGCAGGTTGCCTGCGCGCCTGAGCCCAAGCATTGATGTGCTTGGTGGCAGATTGATCCAAGGGCTTGGCAAGCCATCTCGCCAACTGAAGCTGACGTTTCTCCAGTGCATGATCAATCCTGCGAAGACGAACTTCCTTGGTGATCAATCCACGTTGTTGAATCAATGAAAACAGGGTATCGCAGGCTTTTGGCTGGCTTTTTCCATGGGTCCATAAGCGAACTGCTTCGCGGTGATCGGCATCTTTGGCTTGCTTGAGGCGGTAGCGCGCTTCGAGCTTGTAACAATTCAGCTCAACGCTATCGGTTGGTCGATAGAGAAAGAGAAAGTCTTTGTACCAGTTGGCTCGGCCGAGTCGAAATAGCTTTTTCCAGCGCAGATTGGCAATGGCTGCACTATCGGGATATTGCGCCATTAAAGTTTCGAGGTCTTGCGCAGAAATAGATCCCAGACGTTTTTCCGTCAACTCAGCGATGAGTTCAGGATAGAGCGGGGAGTGTTGCCAGGCATTTTTCAGAGCGTGGCTGATTTTTCCGGTTCGTTCAACCGAGACCCATGCTCGGGTAAAGGAATCAGCGGTTGCCGCTGTTACCGTGCCCATGGCTACGCATCCGATGATCGCGATTCTTTTGATAATGTCGCTGATGCCTTGCACATGCACCTCTTTGCCCAAACACTGTCAGTGTGACGAAACCAATCGTCAGTCGCAATGGGGGGAGTGATCATGGCGCAAATTCTTTTAACCGGTGCTACTGGATTTGTGGGCGACGCGTTAATGCCTGCATTGCTGAATGATGGTCATTCGCTGATCTGCCTGACTCGCGATCCGAACAAGGCGACCAAACGCTTCTCCACAATTGCTGCATCGATCCAGTGGATCAGTGACGTAGCGCAGATCACAGTCATGCCTGAGTGCGTGATTAATTTGTCCGGTGAAGGGATTGCGGATTCCCGATGGACCGATCGCC
>CABZRL010000033.1:0-2682 GCA_902528165.1 uncultured Litorivicinus sp. | reverse complement strand
GAACTCACTGATCATTCGGTCTTCGAGAGGCTCGATGCGTAATCCGAGAACACTCCTAAAAAGGCGACTCAGCAAAACCCAGTGGTTATCAAAAACATTGACTAATTTCCTCAAGCACGGCCGGATCTTCAATCGTAGACGGCGGAGTGTAAGGCTCGCCGTCTGCGATTTTGCGGAGTATTGCGCGAAGAATCTTACCCGATCGTGTTTTTGGTAGCCGTTCGACAATTATCGCTTGATTGAAACAAGCAACTGCACCAATCGAGCTCCGTACAGAGGCTATCAGCTGGCTCACGACCTCTTCATGGGATTGGCTGACTCCATCTTTGAGTATGACAAAGCCAAGGGGGAGTTGCCCTTTGAGTTCATCAGCAATCCCAACGACTGCGCATTCAGCAACTGCAGGGTGCGCTGCAACAATTTCTTCCATTTCGCCGGTTGTCAGGCGATGCCCAGCAACATTGATGACATCATCGGTTCGTCCCATGACGAACACGTAGCCTTCTTGGTCGATGTAGCCCCCGTCGCCAGTCAAATAGTAGCCTGGATAAGGGTTAAGATAGCTATTTTCAAACCGCGAATGATTCCCCCAGACAGTCGGTAAACAACTCGGTGGAAGTGGCCGTTTAATTACTACACTACCCTGCTCACCTGCCTCTACTGGATTCCCTGAAGGATCCAAAATCTCCACTTTAAAGCCTGGCGCTGGCTTGGTGGCAGAACCCGCTTTTGGTGGGAATGACTCCAACCCTCGAGGATTACAGGCAATTGCCCAGCCAGTCTCGGTTTGCCACCAATGATCAACCACGGGAAGACCAGTTAATTCATCGAGCCAATGGTAAGTCGGAGGATCGAGACGCTCACCAGCTAAATAGAGCGCCTCGAGTGAGCTCAAATCATAGTTTTTGTAGAGTTCACCATGTGGGTCTTCCTTACGAATGGCTCGGAATGCGGTCGGTGCTGAGAATAAAACTTTCACTTGATACTCTTCGACAACCCGCCAAAATGCCCCTGCGTCTGGCGTACGTACGGGTTTACCTTCATAAAGAACGGTAGAGCATCCAAACAGTAGAGGCGCATAAACGATATACGAGTGACCGACGACCCAACCGACATCGCTGGCGGCCCAGAAGACTTCTCCAGGCCTCATGTCATACACCGCTTGCATTGAATAGGTCATCGCAACCGCATGACCGCCATGATCTCGAACTACACCTTTGGGCTTTCCTGTCGTACCTGACGTGTAAAGAATATAGAGAGGATGCGTCGCGCTGACTGGCACACAATCAATCGGCTGGGCGTTGGCCATCAGATCAGACCAAATGACGTCCCGTCCCTCGACTGGTGCAAACGGAGCCTGTGGTCGCTCCAAAATCACCACTGACGATGG
This sequence comes from uncultured Litorivicinus sp., assembly GCA_902528165.1. GTDB lineage: Bacteria > Pseudomonadota > Gammaproteobacteria > Pseudomonadales > Litorivicinaceae > HIMB30. The sequence continues at coordinate 1,292 of CABZRL010000033.1, read as the reverse complement.
TTTTTTATCCGACATCTCGATTGCTTCGTTCACAATCGGCATGTACTCGATCACCTTACTGACTTCGATTCCGCATGTGGCTGTCACAATTGCTTTTGGAGCGGCATCCGAGAGGCGAACGGCAAGCTCATTGGCCGCGAAACCACCAAAAACGACCGAATGGATCGCGCCAATTCGCGCACAAGCAAACATGGCAATCAATGCTTCAGGAACCATAGGCATGTAAATGACGACCCGATCACCGGTGGTCACACCCAAAGATGCCAACCCTCCCGCAAATCTAGACACCTCGTCTTGCAACTGCGCATAAGTGATCGCCTGCTTGGTGTCTGTCACAGGCGAGTCATAGTAAATTGCCACCTGATCACCTCGACCTGCTTGTACATGCCGATCAATCGCGTTGTGACAAGTATTGAGCGTTCCATTAGGATACCAGCGCTCAATCCCATTCATATCTTCGGCAAGAGAAACCTGTGGCTTTTGCACCCATTCGACCAGGTTAGCTTTATCTAGCCAAAACCCATGCGGATCCTCAATGGATTGATCGTATTCACTCTGATAGCTCATGTGCGGTCCTTAACTTGGCATTAATGTCTTCACGAGTGAAATGTGAACCAAAACTTCTGCAATGTCTTTACGACGTTTCGGTGGTAATACTTCCGATTCGCTGTGGACTAAATCCCAATGCCGTCCATTGTTTGATCAATGTTGACGCTTGTGTCGGACACACGGCGACCATTAATGGTCCACAGGTTTGTGGATCAAACACAACTGGACTAGGGGCTCTGTCACCGAATCTGCCCGCATAGATTTGATTCTCATGATGTGCTGATGAGCGAATCCCACGGGCCAAGGAGATCGATACCCCTTCGAACATGGGTATGCTGTCAGCCCAGCACAGATCACATCCACTCCCATCCAGCATTTCTTTCAGGTGCCCGGCAAGACCAAAGCCTGTCACGTCCGTCATTGCATGAACGCCTAACGCCGATGCCATCTGGCTTGCTGCGAACAGCGATTCCAAAGCCTGTGGAAGCCATCGATCAATCGCTTAACCGACTGGCTCGCCAGCTGCCTCGGCTGCAAACAAGACTCCCGAACCAATTGGCCTCGTCAACCACACTTCATCGCCAGGACGCGCACCTTGCTTGGGAATCAACCGCTCGGCTTCGCCTTCGATTGAGATCGCAACCACAGGTTGCTCGAGTGCCAGGCTATGTCCTCCTGACAGCGAAACCTCATAACGCTTTGCGGCATCTTTGACGCCCTTGAAGCATTGCGCGAATTCATCG
>CABZRL010000032.1:0-3017 GCA_902528165.1 uncultured Litorivicinus sp. | reverse complement strand
GCTGGCCTTGATGTCGAATCATGACCAGCTCTGTTGCGGATTCAATCAAACAGGTTTCGTCATCGGTGCGGTCACAGAGCCCTGCGATTTGTAGTTTCGCGTCGCCCTGATCAGACCAGAACCAAGGGATTGCCTGAAATGGCTCTGGATGCCCGAGCAGTCGTTTAGCGCAAATGCTTGCCGAATCATTGGCTTCAGAGATCGATTCGATGCGTTGAATACGGTTGAGGTGCGGTTGGTGGTGAAGGCTCACTTCACCAATGGCAGAGACCTTAGGGTGAGTGGTTTGCATGAACTCATCGACCGGAATGCCGTCGCTTGATCCGAGACAGCAGGCTGTGGCCAGAGCGTCATTGGGTTGCGCACCGATGGCTGCGATGACGAGATCGGATGGAATCGATCCATGGTTCGTGACTAAGGTCTGCATAGTCTCATCGAAGCGTTCAATCTCAACGCCCACTCGGATTGAGGCGGGCGTCTGATCAACCAGGCGATCGGCGGTTTTCACAGCGACTTGCGGGAGTGCTCGGATACCTTTGGCTAGAATCCGGATGGTTCGTGATGGATCTGCGAGACTCGACGCGATCTCAAAGGCCAAAAAGCCTGCGCCGATGATGGTGATATTGGTGACACCCGTGAGGCTTTGTTTCAGTCGAAGCGCATGATCCAAGGTCCTGATGACATGGATTGATTCAGATGCAAGCCCCGGAATCGAGGGCTTGATGGCGGTCGTGCCAGTTGCCAGCACCAGGTGATCAACCAAATAAGTCCCCAGATCTGTGGTGAGCAACCCTCGATCGGGGGATAACGACTGAACAGATGTCTGGATCCATTGAATCGATGGGTGTGTTTCGAGTGGTTCTGGAAGAAGCCGAAGTGATGTTGGGTCATCGGAGGTTTTGAGCCAGGTTTTGGATAAAGGCGGGCGTTGGTAGGGGGCGTGGGGTTCCCCGTTAAAGACCAAAATGTCGCCTTTAAAGTCGCCGCGGATCAGTTCGGCGATCAGTGTGCACGCGGCTTGTCCCGCACCGACGATTCCGAGTCTCATCAATATTGGCGTTTGGCAACTGCGAGCGTTAAACCCTCATGCTGGTCAGTCAGTTGAACTTGGCATGCGAGTCGCGAATAGGGCGTTGGATCAACGGCAAAAGACAGCATATCTGCTTCCTGAACACTGGGTGCTTCGAGTGTTCCATCCCAATTTGCGTTCAGAATGACATGACAGGTCGCACATGAACAGCCACCACCACATTCTGCCAAGATTCCATCGACACCTGCGCGATAGGTTGCTTGTAGAATGGTTTCGCCCGATTCAAATGACACATCGATAGCTTGTTCGTTTGGGTTGATACAGGTCAGTTGTGGCATGAGGGCTCCTTGTATTCGTGCCAATACGGATTGAAATTGATGGCCGCAAAGCAATTTGAAACGTGAGTTTAGGCATTAGAGTATGGGCAAACAGGAAAAAGGAAAGAGTCATGCGTTCAATTGCACGAGTAGTTAATGGTCGACGCGTCTCGGATGGGGCAGGTGTCGATATCCGTCGAGTCATTGGAGTCCCTGGCGCAGACTATGTGGATCCATTTTTGATGTTCGACGATTTTCGAAACGATGATCCGTCGGGATATGTTGCAGGCTTCCCTCCGCATCCGCATCGTGGGTTTGAGACTATAACCTATATGTTGAAAGGGAAAATGTGTCATCGGGATTCCAACGGGAATGCAGGTCTGTTGGAAGACGGTGCGGTGCAATGGATGACTGCGGGTCGAGGGATTTTGCACTCAGAAATGCCAGAGCAAACGGACGGTAGCCTTTGGGGATTTCAGATTTGGTTGAATCTCCCGCAGCGATTGCAAATGGCTGATCCTGGGTATCAAGACATTCCGGGATCTGAGATCACCGAGTTTGAAAAAGATGACGTTGACTACCGTTTGGTGGCCGGCGAGCTCTTTGGACACGTGGGTCCTGCGACAACGCATCTGCCGGTCTTGATGGTTGATGTTGCCCCCAATGGCGGTCAGACAACCATTCCATTAGCTGACGGTGAAACGACCATTTTGTTTTGCTTTGAGGGTGAGTTGTCAGTTGCTGGTGAAGCGATCGAAGACGGTGATATGGCTATACTAGAGGGAACAGGCGGTGTGTTAATCGAGGGGGCTGGGCGCGGACTGTTGTTATCGTCCGCACCGCTCAATGAGCCAATCGCCCGTCATGGACCGTTCGTGTTGTCCACAGAAGGCGAGTTGAAAAAAGCCTTTATGGATTACCAACTGGGACAGTTGGCTCCGAATCAGGCGGAGTTTCTGTCGTCAGGTGGGCGCGGGTAACTTCGCCTCGGTCTAGCAGGGGAGCGGCGTCGATATGGCGAGCTCCCATCATTTCAGCAACTTGCTTCAAAACAAACACCAATTGATGTTGCTCCCATTCGCGGAGTCGCTCGAACCGATGCAAGAAATTTTCTTGGAGTGGTTTGGGAGCTTTGGTTAAGAGTTCTTCGCCAGCGTCGGTGATGACCAGAAAGACTTTGCGTCGGTCAATGCCCGAGCGTTGTCGTTCGAGGAGTCCGCGCCGCTCGAGCCGATCCACAATCGATGTCACTGTTGCTTGAGACAGGTTCACCTCAGCGCTGATCGCACGAATCGGTTGCTCTTGAGTCGTCGCTACTGTCTGCAAGACCAATAATTGCGGTGTCGTCAGGCCAAACTCTTTCCCAAGTCGACTGGAATGCTGATCAATGGCCTGGACGATACGCCGAAGCGCCACTAATACCTCTGTTTCAAGATTCTGTGTCTGCACGCTGTTTGACAACTCCTTCATTTGACTTCGATATTGTGGATTCAGTTGGAAAACCATCGCAATTATTTTTCATGTCTAAAATTTTGACATCAAAGTAATTTAGTTACATACATTTTTTCTATTTTTTAGACGAATATTATAACTAACTGTTTTCATTGTAATTTGTATAAGTACTAAGGTTTCTGTAAACTAAAGAAATGTTTCGTAGGTGAAACATATTT
>CABZRL010000031.1:0-3714 GCA_902528165.1 uncultured Litorivicinus sp. | reverse complement strand
GTTGTGATGGTAATATCGTAATGCGTCTTACGTTGAGCAAAGACCTAAAGAGTGTGACTGACAGAACTGACATCGTTAAAGATATTCAGTATAAGCCTTTCGAGTCAAATCAGCCATTTGGGGGACCTGGTGCACATAACGGTGGACGGCTACGCGTCGGTCCTGGCGGCTATTTATGGGTAGCGGGCGGTGACCGTCATAGGGGTGTTTGCCCACAGTCTCCCGATTTGCTCTGCGGTAAGGTTCTGCGGATCGACGCCGACGGTAACGCGCACCCTGATAACAACCCACCTGCTGGGTTCGATAAGCGGATTTACACGTACGGCCACCGGAATGTTCAAGGTATCGATTTCCGTCCAAGTGATGGTAGAGCTTTTACCGCTGAGCACGGACCTTGGCACAGTGATGAAATTACTGCGTTGGTCAACGGCGGGAATGGGGGCTGGGATCCCCAACAAAATATCGCAGGCCGAAACTCTTGCCCTGACGAATATTGTGGATATGAGCCAGACCAGATGGATGGCAAGGATCCAGCGGTCCGTGCGTCTTACATGCCTATGAGCGACACACGATTCGCAGACCTCATGCATCCAACCTGGAATAATAACGGATATTCACAAGGTACTGGGTCAGCTGCTTTCCTTAAGGGTGACAACTGGGGCATCTACGAAGGTCGTTTGGCTACAGGCGTGATGGGGATTGGCTTCGGCGGAACTCCAATCGGTCAACGGATCGACATGGTTGGAATCACTGCCGATGCTTTAGCGATTAATGCTATTACACGCATGCCTTTGGGCTTTTCGAAGCGCTTCCGTGGTCTCGTCATGGGGCCAGATAATGCACTTTATGTCGCTGTTGACGAAGGTGAAATTTATCGTGTAACGGCTACCAGCATGCAGTAATACGTTGGTCGCCTGATCGACAATAAAGCCATTAAAGGGCGAACAATCGATTTTGTTCGCCCTTTTTGTATTTACGATAAACAGCAGCTGGTCTTGACCGAAAGTCACATGGGAATAATCTGTTAGGGATTTCTTGATTCGATAACTATCGCGAATCCGTAGAGCGCCAGAGAGGACCGTAAACGAAAAATGGATCCGATAAAGCCCGAACCAAAAGCCACCGCGCGAGCGCCTATTATCTTGGTGCTGATAGGTTTAATTCTTGGATGTAGTTCTCAATTTGTCAGTGCGACTGAAGTGAGTTGGTCTTGTTATGAAATGATTTACCATAGCATTCATGAGAGCACTGAGCTTACCGAAAGTCGTGTGCAGAAAAATGTTCAAAAGTTAGATTGGATAGATAAAAACACCATTGGTTTTCAATCGCTTACTCTCAGGCGAAACAACCAACATACTGATGCATTTATTCGCAACGATGGCGATTTCAAAGCCTTATACATCAATGACCGAGAAGTGCCTAATCTGGTCATTCTGATAGAACCGCAAACATGGATGAACACATTTGGGAATCTGCGGGTACGGTTCTATCGATGCCAACCTTAAGGGTCAACTGAGTCAAAGCGCATCCTCACTGCCTTGTCCTCCGATCTGCAAGCAATTCTACTCATCAAACCACGAACATTGATTCATGCGTCATGTGCCTCGCACTCGCCAACTGATCTGCTTTATGTCGAGTAACAGTTGGATTCGCCAGCCAAGGCATACAAAATCCCGGAAACTGCAGAGTATTGATGCGATTGTGGTTGATTATCCAAGACATCAAGAACGATGTCGGTCAGAGTTTCACTACCCCAATTGACCGGTAAACACACGGGCTTTCCATGCACCAGAAATGCATAGGGCTGGGCCTTTAGATGCTCACGCGTTTGATGTCTGGCACCCTCAATCACACCAATCACAAATGCCATGCAAGGTTCTCTATCCGCCTGACACTCGCGTAGAAACTGTTCTACAGTAATGAAACCACCCCGCGCTGAAGCTGCGTCACAAAATCCGCTGATGGCTAGGGCAGCAATCAGTTGCCTCATTAAATCTCAGGAACCTTAACGGTAACCTCGAATGCTGAATACCAGGCAGCCAAATCTTTCATTTGTGGCTTTGACAAGCCTTGGGCAATCAAGCTCATGCGGCGATCGTGCCGTATGCCTTTTTTATAATCCACGAGCGCTTTTTCTATATAAAGCGAGCTCAAACCAGCTAAATTTGGCGCCTCCGGATCTTTTGATAAGCCATTTTTTCCATGACAAGCAGAACACTGAGCCGATAAAGCTTTCCCATTTTCTATACTTGCTGCGACAGAAATACCGCTCGCCAGTAAAGACAAGCACAGAACTAAGAGTTTGTTCACGATGATGCCCTCTGATAAACAAAAGCCCCGACTCACGCCGAGGCTTTGTTCGGGTGATTAACTACCGACGTATGAGATCTTGTAGATCGCTCCGGCGTAATCGTCAGAAACGAGCATCGACCCGTCTTTCATCATTGTGATCGACATTGGACGTCCGTCGTACTCTTTGTTCTCATTCAACCAACCTTCGGCGAATGGCTCCATCTTTGCATTACCCTTGTCATCAATATAGGTAACCATGACGCGAGCGCCGCATGGCTCAGTCCGGTTCCAAGAACCGTGCTGTGCTGAGAAGATGGCATTCTTGTACTTACCTGGGAATTGATCCCCTGTGTAAAACGCCATACCTAGATCTGCACAATGCGCTGTAGTCTCAACAGCTGGATGAACAATTCCATCAGGTGGTGTTACCCCTTTGTACTCATTAGTGCGCGTCTTGCCGCCACCGAACCAAGGATGCCCAAAATTTTGACCCGCTTTGGTTTGGCGATTCAATTCGCCTGGTGGGATATCATCACCCATACCGTCTACCTGGTTGTCAGTCCACCAGAGCTCACCTGTCACAGGATGGAAGTCCTGACCAACAGAGTTACGCACACCGTATGTGAAGACCTCACGGTTACTTCCGTCTCGATCCATCCGAATGATACCGCCGATTCCGGTCTGGTTATAAAGCTCCAGTTTCTCAGGAGGGGCGACGTTGTATGGCTGGCCTAACGAGATGTACAGCTTGTTATCCGGTCCGATATCCACAACACGCGCAGTGTGGTTGTAGCTCTCTTCACCTTCTGGGATCAACTCGCCTTTGGCTACGATGTCAACGGCTACAACGTCTGGACCTTCATAAAAGAACTCGGCTGCTGGGAACATGCGAACATGATTGCGCTCAGCGACGTACAAGAAACCATCTTTTGAGAACTGAACCCCGTTAGGAACGTCAAACTCAAGCGACGGCGCAAAGTCTTTTACTTCGTCAGCGACACCATTACGGTCCCGATCGGAAACGACCCAAACTTTGTCTTTCCGTGTACCCACGAACAAAACGGTACCCTGAGGTGCCATTGCCATGTCGCGTGCATCGGGAACAAGGGCATAGAGTTCAATTTTGAAGCCTGCTGGCATTTTGATGCCCTTCAAGACTTCACGAATGTTGTCAGCCTTCGGACCGTCCTGCGCAATGAACGTATGATCATTCATTGTTTTGCCAGATGTCCCGAAAATTCCAACATCGTTTTCTTTAGCTACAACACCCGCGGCAAACGCCAGGCCCGCGATGCATGCAGCAATTTTTTTCATTTTCATTCGGCTTACTCCTGCTTTTTTATTATGAACGTTCAGTCAACTTAAGCGACCAAACTCTGTGTCATCCACGCTCACAGATCTTTATTGGTACCCGTTTTTAAT
>CABZRL010000030.1:0-3973 GCA_902528165.1 uncultured Litorivicinus sp. | reverse complement strand
TCTCCCAGTCTAAATAGTCGAGCAGCATCCGATAACTCAACAAATGCCAGTTGATTATCTAACTGAGCACCGACTTCAAAAATACCGACCACTTGCAGACGTTTGAGTCGTGGAGTCACGCCAGCTAAACTCAGCGTCGCTTCCGGAATCAAAAGAGTCACTTGGTCGCCCGGAATCACATCGAGATTCGCGGCCACACCCGACCCTAAAATGATCGAAAAACGACGATGATTCAGATCTGTGAACTCACCTTGGGTCATATGACCCGGAAGAATGGAGACCTCGGACTCTTTGTTCGGGTCAACGCCCAAGACAGCCGCTGATACAGTCCGTCCGTTTGCAACCAATAACCCTTCACCTTGGTTCAAGGGCGCAACGCCGACAATCGCGCGATTCCTCATGAGCTTTTCAGTGATTGGCTCTAGATCCGATCGCGCGGTCTCAAATTCGAGCAACGCATGCGGCACCGTGCCGAGAATCCGTGTTCGTAACTCCCGATCAAAACCATTCAACACAGACAGGACGAGAATTAAGACCGCGACACCTAATGTTAATCCTGCCATTGAGACAGCAGAGATGAACGAAATAAAATGGTTTCGTCGCTTTGCGCGGGTGTACCGAAGACCAATGCAAACTGATAACGGATTGAACATAACGCAAGTGTAACTGGCTTCATGCTACAGTTTCTAAAAGTTTGAAGGATTTTTCATGAACGCATTAGTTTTGGCTGTTGCCGCTCTTCTTTTCAGTCGCCTCGTCGCCTCTGATCGCATTGAGCCATATCGCTTAAAAGTTATTGGTGCGATTGAAAAAGCGACAGATTCTTTACCCAATACGTTGCGCTTACCGGTCATTGTCGGTGGCGCGGTCACTCTGGGAGCCATCATTGCTTACATGCCGTTAGTCGGTGTGATTGTGACGTTTTGCGCACTAGTTCTGATCATCCGTTATGGCAAAGTTACTGAAGATTCCAAGGCCATTTTGACCGAATTACGAAATGGCTCGTTCTCTCAAGCTCAGATCAAACTCACCGAATTCTCAGGCACTGATGCCAGTCAATTGGATGAAAATGGGGTCGCCCGGATTTCCGTCGAAACACAGGTGTTGAAGCTTGCCGAAAACGTTTTCATACCACTGGCTTGGTTCGCGCTCGGTGGATTACCCGGAATTCTGCTGTATTGGACTTCAACCGTCATCGCACACCGCCATGGATCGGGAGAAACATCAGAGCGCTGGGTCGCTCTCCTCAACTGGGTTCCAGTTCGGCTAATGGCTCTCACGCTCGGATTCATGGGAGATCGGGAACGCTCGCGCGCTGTCTGGACACGTCAAGCCAGCGAATTCTCAGATCCCGAGGCTGGCATCCTCATTGCTGCAACTGCAGGCGCTCTTCGCGTAAAGCTTGGAGGTTCTCGTTGCGTGCAGGGTCTGATCAAACAAGAGCCGACCCTCGGCGATGGCGATGATGCGGCTCGCTACCATATTGAGGAGGTGCAATCGCTTGCCGAGCGTTCGCTTCTTTTGTGGGCTGTCGCAGCATTGGTCATTACCGCAATCTAGCCAAAAAACGATTTACATCTCCGCTTCCATAATCTATACTACGCCCCTATCGTTAGGTGGCCGAGCGATCGGCATAACAGGGAATTCGGTAAGGCTTAGCCAAGTCCGAAGCTGCCCCCGCAACGGTATGTTCAGTCATGAGTCCTCGTAAATACCACTGTCATTTTTGATGGGAAGGTACGAATGATTCGGTAAATGGAATTGCCCTGAACGAGCCCGGAGACCTACCTCACGAGTCCATACACTTTTTGGATGTGCGGTGGGCGCATTCGGGAGAATAAAATGAACGTAAGCCAATTTTTTGGCGCTGTAACGCTGTGCCTTTCGTCTGTATGCAGTCTTGCAAATGAGGCTGATATCGTAATCGAAATCGATAGCAGATCAGCCACCGCTGTCACGGAAGCCTCTCCTTTCTCAACGGTTATCTCCCGACAAGAGATCATCGAATCTGGATACCTGTCATTAAGTGAAGTACTAGCCTCGTCTGGTGTTCTACACATCAATGGTGCGTCGAGTGGTTACAGCGCCAGTGGAACGCCTGATATGAGAGGCTTCGGTGAACGAGCTGCACAAAATGTTCTGATAATGCTAGACGGGAGGCCCCTTAATAACGCCACCTTGGAGTCGCCTGATCTGTCTACGATACCTCTTCATACCATATCAAAAATAGAAATATTGAATGCGTCAGCAGGAGTTCTCTACGGCAATGGTGCGGTTGGTGGCGTGATAAATATTATCTCGGATCAGTCGGCTAAGCGAGAGAATGTGGAGCTGAAGTTGAGCGCCGGTTCATTTGGTAGCTCAGAACTAGCATCAAGTATCTCAAGGCCTCTTGAGGGAGGTGGTCACCTTTACGTCACGGCAACCGCTAGCACGACTGATGGTTATCGAGATTACACCGAAAATACCAAAACCTATGGAGCTATGAGTTATCTCAGGGATCTATCAGACGGGAGTTTTAGTTTCGGGTTTGATCAATCGAGAACCGATGGATATCTATCTGGTATCGCACTTGATACGGCAGTAACAGAAAATCGCAAAGCATTTAGAACCAACAGTGTTCAGAAAAAACGCAGCTTACGACAAACAATCTGGAGCAAGCTTGAAAAAACATATGGATCAAATAACACCTTCCAACTTGATATTGGACGCAGGCTGTCAAACCAAGAGGGGAGTTACCTCAGCGGCTCAACAATTGACCAATTACTAACCACGAATTCACTCACACCTAAGTTTCATGGACAAACATTGCTACTTTCATTGCCTGCTGATTATGTTGCCGGGATAGATTTATCTCAAAGCAGATATCTAACTGGGACGTCCAATGTTAGGAAGCAGGAAATCAGCTCTCTGTTCGGCAGAACAAAAATTGACTTGAGTGATCAACTTGGTTTGGTGACCGGTGCACGAGTCGCACAGGACAAAAACAAACTTTTAAACGGTTCGAGCGTGGACAATGACGTTGTTGCCATCGAGTTAGGTTTTGAGAAATCGTTGAAAAAGCAGATTTTTTCATTACGATTCGACCAAAACTATCGAATCGCTACGCTAGATGAACAGGTAACCTATCCTGCGCCTAGCTATTCAGCGACAGACACTCCTATAGCACCTCAAAATGGTAATTCTTTGGAGTTAGGCTGGAAATCTGACTCGACGCGCATAACCGCCTACTACTTAATTAACAATGATGAAATTTATTACGACGGAGAGACTAGTTTTACGAATACCACTGTAAACAAAACCGAGCGTTACGGTTTAACTTACAGTTCTGATATTCGCCTGAGTAAATCCGTGACAGCGTCAATCAATGCGACCCGAGCTTACGCGAAATTCACTGACGACACTTACGACGGCTACACTGTGCCATCCACGTCTGAATACTTCGGAAGTTTAAAATTGGAAAAGAAAATATCAGACGCTTGGTCACTCAATATTTTGAGTCGATATCAATCTGGTCAATATTCCATCAATGATTGGTCTAATGCGTACGGCAGGCGTAATGCCTATTTGGAAACCAACTTAAATATAAGCCATATTGGAAAATTATTTTCGAGTAGCCTGACGGTTGGAAACCTGTTCGATGATGAACACGACTCGTATCATTTAGTATCCAGTGGTACACTATATCGAACGCCGGCACAGCCGCGTTCGATACGTTTGGAAGTCTCTACTAGGATCTGATGCAGTGAAATTGTTACGGCCCCAAGTCGCTATATGCATCCTCACACTCCTGATGCTTTTGACTAGGGGCACTCACTTCTCGGGTCTCAGTTCTCTTCCCGAAGCTTCGTGGATGATCTTCATGGCAGCTGGCACACTCCTCCCTGCTTGGTCATTTGCTTGGCTTATGTCTTTGGCCGCTGGTATCGACGCTTACGCGTTTACCTTTGGTGGTGTTCCAGGCACCTGTCTT
>CABZRL010000029.1:0-4302 GCA_902528165.1 uncultured Litorivicinus sp. | reverse complement strand
GCTGGGACAATGCCTCAGATCACGTCGATGACCGAAAAAGGAACACCAGATATTGCCTCAGAGCTTTGGGCGAATGCAGCAGCAGTAGCAATTGACGCAGCAATTGCTGAAAAACGTCTGACCAAACTTAACCCATCTCCAATTTCTGGAGCCGGCGAGGGTTGGATGATGAGCGCTGCTGCTGCTGCTGCCCACCCAGAACTGAAAACGATCGATGACATCATTGCTAGACCCGATCTCTTTCCGCACCCTGAAGATCCGTCTAAGGGTGGTTTGCACACCTGTCCCCCGGGATGGGGCTGTCAGTTGGCAACAGCAAATTTGTTCCGAGCATTTGATATGGAAGCTAAAGGTTGGAAGCTGGTTGAAACTGGTTCTGGAGCAGGTTTGGATGGATCGATCGCAAAGGCAAGTGAGCGAAAAGAAAATTGGTTGGGATATTATTGGGCACCAACGACATTTGCTGGCAAGTACAATCTTAAGCTAGTCGACTTCAACTCAGGATTTGATCAGGACAATTGGGACAAATGCATTGTTTTACCTGTTGAAGACTGTGAGTCTCCAAAACGAAGCACATGGACCAAGTCGGAAGTAGTCTCATTGGCCCAGGGCGATTTTGAAGATCGAGCGCCGGGAGCAGCGGCGTATGTTGCAAACCGGACTTTTGAATCCAGCTTGTTGAATAAGTATTTGACATATATGAATGACAATCAAGCGTCAGGCGAAGAGGCCGCAATAGAGTTCATACTCAACGAAGAAGCGTCTTGGTCAAAATGGGTATCAGAGGACGCGGCTAAGCGGATTAAGAAAGCACTTTAAATCCTTGGCATTAAGAGCGGCTGAGTTGCTAAACTCAGCCGTTTTTATATCTAGAGAAAATTATGGAATGGTTAACTGAATTTCCTGAGCTAGGGCGACGTGATTTGCGCGATTTTCGGAAGGGTATTGATCAGGGATTCAAGGAATTTACTCGGAGTTACGGGGAAAATATCGAGTCTTTTTTCGAGCCCCTGTTACACTTTTTAATTTGGCTTGAGAAGTTCTTATTAGCCACGCCTTGGCCACTTTTTATTGCCTTTGTGGCCTTAGTGGCATGGCTCGCAAGCCGAAGTATCAAAATTGTCGTTGGGTCTGCCATAAGTCTCTTTTTGATTGGCTTTTTAGGGATGTGGGAAGATACGATGAGTACAGTAAGTATCATCATTGTGTGCACTTTGCTCTGTATCGGGTTGGGTCTTCCCATCGGGATTCTGATGTCCCGTTCTGATCGTGCCCAAGGCATAGTCACTCCCATTCTCGATGTGATGCAGACCATTCCAAGTTTTGTGTATTTGATCCCTGTAGTGATGTTGTTGGGTATTGGCAAGGTCCCTGGACTACTTTCCGTCATTATTTATGCGATCCCTCCGATGATCAGGCTGACAAATCTAGGGATTCGCCTGGTCGATAAAGAGGTACTTGAGGCTGCTGATGCCTTTGGTGCGAGCCCCTGGCAAAAGCTGACGCAGGTGCAAATCCCGCTCGCGTTACCCAATATTTTCGCAGGTGTGAATCAGACGATCATGATGTCACTGGCGATGGTCGTGATTGCCTCAATGATTGGAGTGACAGGTCTTGGACAACCGGTACTAAAAGCAATTTCGAACCAATATCTTGCCATGGGGCTCTTGAATGGTCTCGCGATTGTCGCGCTCGCGATTATCTTTGATCGGATTAGTCAGAGTTACGGGAAGCGACTTCAAAGTTATCGTGATGGGCTTGGCGAATAACATGGAAACCAAGATTGAAATTAAACATCTCTATAAGATTTTTGGAGATGATCCTCAGACGATGTTGCAGAAAGTTCGTGATGGGGTGACGAAAGACGACCTGAATGATCAGTACAATCATGTCTTGGGTTTGAGTGACATCAATCTCAAAATGCCTGCTAAGGGCATTCAGGTGGTGATGGGGCTATCTGGCTCTGGTAAATCCACTCTGATCCGGCACATCAATCGATTGATCGAGCCGACTGCGGGTGAAGTGTGGATTGATGGCGAGAATGTGTTGTCGATGGATGAGCAAACGCTTCGCGACTTTCGACGCAATCGTGCATCCATGGTCTTTCAGAAGTTTGCTTTACTGCCGCATCGAACCGTGATGGAGAACACCATTTACGGTCTTGCGATCCAAGGAATGGCTGAAAAAAAGGCTGAAAAACACGCATCCCATTGGATTGAGCGCGTTGGTCTAGCCGGCTATGAGGATAATTATCCGGGTCAACTGTCAGGGGGTATGCAGCAACGCGTCGGTCTTGCACGGGCCTTAGCGACAGATGCAGATATTCTCCTGATGGATGAGGCGTTTAGTGCCTTGGATCCGTTGATTCGGACGGATATGCAAAATATTCTCTTGGACCTGCAACAGGAACTGCACAAAACCATTGTCTTTATCACCCATGATTTGGAAGAAGCCCTCCGGATTGGCGATCAAATTGCGATTTTGCGTGATGGCGAAGTGATCCAGCAGGGGACGCCTCAGCAAATTGTGCTGAAACCCAAAGACGACTATATTGCCGACTTCACGAAAGACATCAATCGTGGCCGGGTGATCCGGTTGAAGACCATCATGAAGGCGCCAAATGACACGGCTGGTCCTGAGTTATCTGGTGAGATGTTGGTTGAAGACGCGGCGCAGTTGGTGACGGAATCACCGTCGTCGCAGGCACGCGTCACTGACGATCACGGAAATGTGATTGGTGTTGTTGGTATTAATGATTTGATTCGTGCGATGGCACGTCCTGATATCGAATCCAGACTCGAAGAACTGTAAATGCCTAAAGAGACTCGGCTCGTGTATTCAACCGAGTCGGGTCGATTCCGATCCGATTCAGCATCCTCTCATCCGGTCAATCCTGATGATTCAGTGTGTCGTGTTCGACGCGAAACCAAGGGCCGCGGTGGTAAGGAGGCGACCGTGGTCTGGGATGTCCCAGGTGGAGAGGCAGAGTTGAAATCGTTAGGTAAAGCCATCAAACAACGACTCGGTACCGGTGGTTCAGTGAAAGATGGTCAGATCGTGATCCAAGGCGATCATGTTGAGCCCATCCTTTCTTTTCTCAAAGACAAAGGGTTTCAGGCCAAAAAGGCAGGCGGATGACAGTTTCACAAGAGCAATTTAAACAAGCCATGGGTTCATTCCCGACTGGCGTCACGGTAACGACGGCTTATTCAGAGGCAGGCGAGGTCGTTGGGATGACCGCCAGTGCGTTTAGCTCGGTCTCACTCGACCCCTTATTAGTATTGATGTGTCCCGCCAAAGATGCCGAGTGCTATCAGCCACTGACTGAGGCGAGTTATTTCAGTGTTCATTTGCTGGCGGGTGATCAGTCCGCTTTAGCGTGGCAGTTTGCGAAATCTGATATGGATAAAACCGCTGGTCTTGAGATTTCACAAGGTCCAGGTGGAAGTCCAAAAATCCACGGATGCCTTGCCTATTTAGAGTGTCGCCACCATGCACTCTATAACGGAGGAGATCATGGCATCTTGGTTGGTGAAGTTACGCATATCGAATTCTCGGATCAAGAGCGCGATCCATTGGTGTACTGCAAAAGTGCGTTGGGTCCTCTCCCTGCTATTGGCACTTAGTGCTGTATCCGTTACGCCTCTAGCGATTGCATCTGGCTCTGAGTGCGACCGACTAGCCTCCATTGCTGCTGATCCGGATCATCAGGCGACCCCTGTTGACTACGGTGGAATCGATGGTGCCCGGGTCATTGAAGTCTGCGGTCAGGCTGTCTTTGAATTCCCCGAGAATGGACGATACTGGGTGCAATTAGGTCGCGGTTATCTGAAATTGGATCGAGGCCAGGCGACGTTGGAGGCCTTTGAAAAGGCGCGCGAGCTTCAATATCCAGTGGCGTGGTTTGCGTTAGCGGTGGTGTATCACACCGGAAACGGTATTCCACAGGCTGATTTACCCTTGGCCGAAACTCTGTATCAAGATGCATACCGACGAGGCGTGGGTTATGCCGCCCTTGGTTTAGCGCGTTTATACGACGAGCCAGAGTCTCCTTTTTTCGATTTAGAGAAATCGGATGTCTGGCAATCTCGCTTCGACGCGCTTTTCAACCGATTGGGGTAGTCCAGATGATTCACAAAGCCTTGGCTGTTACTTTGGCCCTGAGTTCGCCAAGTTTTGCCTTTGACGGACAACCGCTTCATTACGAGATCGACTGGGGTCCAGTGACCTTGGCTGACGCCACCGTTCAATTACTTGATTCTGGTGACGTACGCTCAGTGAATGCCGATATCGCATCACGCG
>CABZRL010000028.1:0-4614 GCA_902528165.1 uncultured Litorivicinus sp. | reverse complement strand
GTGAACAACGCGCCAATCAAACCAAGCTCTTCGGCAAGAATGGCAAACACAAAATCGGTATGGGCTTCCGGCAGGTAAAACAGTTTTTGAACGGAATTGCCAAGACCCATCCCGAACAAGCCCCCCCGGCCAAAAGCAAGTAACGCTTGGGTGATTTGATACCCAGCGCCATAACGATAAGCCCAAGGGTTAAAAATGGTTTCAATTCGCTCGAATCGGTATGGCTCAATGACCGCAAGCACAATGAGACCGGAAACCAAGGCTGAGCCAAAAACAATGTATTGCGTGAAAGGGGCGCCAGCGAGTAACAAGACACCCATCACCGCACAGCTCAATACCAACAGTGTGCCGTAATCAGGTTCCATCAATAGCAGCACGGCGATCAAACCAACCACAGCCATCGGTTTGACAAATCCACTGAACTTTTGCCGGACTTCCTCCAATCGGCGAACGAGATAGGACGCCAAAAACAGCATCATTGTAAATTTGGCGATTTCAGATGGTTGAAGATTGAAAATACCAAGGCTCAGCCAACGTGTCGCACCTTTGACCGTTAAACCGATACCTGGAATCAGAATGATCCCGAGTAAGACAATCGATGCGAACAGGAAATAGGTGGCGTAGTTGTACCACCAACGCGTTGGAATCAGATAAGCGACGACTCCTGCAATCGAGGCAATCAGAAGGAAAACCACATGTTTGACAGCGAAGCTGAGTGGTTGGCCGAATCGATCGGAGGCCACTTCAATCGAGCTTGAAGCCACCAGCAGAAAGCCAAGACAAGCTAACGCGCAGGCCGCTAAGACAAAGTGAATATCAGGCAAGCCGAGCGGGATAAAGTCCGTGCGGCGAATCTCAAACTTCACGATGCGCCTCCACAAGTTGGATAAAATGATCACCGCGCTTTTGATAGTTATCAAATTGATCGAAACTGGCACAGGCTGGACTGAATAAAATCACGTCCCCAGCAGATGCCCCGCCCAAGGCTTGGTCAACCGCATCATCTAGGGTATCCACCACGGTCGCTTGATCGCCAAGAGCGACCTGAAAACGATCGCGATCGCGTCCATAGACATACACTTGATCACAATGTTGTTTGACCGTTTGCGCCCATTGGGTGAGATCTGCGCCCTTGCTTTCTCCGCCAGCAAGTAATACCAAACGACCTGCCGTCACCACACTCCGGACCGCGGTCTGAGAAGCGCCGACGTTGGTCCCTTTGGAGTCATTGATGCAGCGAATACCGCGGATAGGCGGCAGTTCCACCATCCGATGAGGCAATCCTTGAAAGGATTTGGCAGCCGCTATCATGATCGATTTCTCGACACCCAAAAGATGACAGAGTCCAAATGCGGCCATGGCATTTTGGATCATGTGGCGTCCCGCCATGGGCAGATCATCGACTGGTATCCAAGGTTCAGAACCCAGACAAATCCAGTCCACACCCTCAACGACCATGATCCCAAACCGATGGAAATCTGGATGCTGGAGGGCGAATTTGATGGTCGGGGTTTGATCAGGCACCAAGGGTTGCGATAGTAGATCTTCGCCATTGACGACGATCGCACCCACACCCTCAAAGATCCGGTGTTTGGCCTGATGGTAAGCGATCATTGAACCATGCCAATCCAAATGGTCTGGACTCATATTCAGACAGGTCGCAACCGTCGCCTTCAACTGTCGAGTTCGCTCTAACTGAAAACTCGATAGCTCAAGCACTGCAATCGATTTGTCAGTTCGATCCGGCAATAGATCGAGCGCCTGCGGACCAAGATTTCCACCAACTAACACGTCTTGGCCATCGGCTTTTAAAATCTCAGCGACCAGCGAAGTCACCGTGGATTTAGCATTGGATCCAGTAATCGCGACCAATCGCTGATGATCAGGCCACGCGCGTCGAAAGACTTGAATATCACTAATCAGGGGTGAGGTTGTCGCGTTTAACCCTTCGGTCGTCGGTGCAATCCCCGGACTGACGACAATTTCTTCAAACCGATCCAGATAGTCGACTTTCAGCGGACCAAAATAGGTGGCCACCCCGGGAAAAGCGTTCTCGAAGGCCGTTTTGATCACGTCAGATTGACGGGTATCGGCCACTTCAAACTGAATCCCCAGATCTTGAAAATGACGCGCAACAGCTTGTCCGGTCGGACCGGCACCCACAATCAGGTGTTTGCTACTTGCAATCAGAGACATCAATTACCTCAACTTCAAGGTCGCAAGACCCACCAAAACCAACATCACTGAAATAATCCAAAAACGGACAATGACACGGGGCTCAGGCCAGCCCTTCAGTTCAAAGTGATGGTGAATCGGAGCCATTCGGAAGAGACGTTTGCCGGTTAATCGAAAACTGGCAACCTGCAACATCACAGAGACGGTTTCCAACACGAAAATGCCGCCCATGATGAAAAGCACCAGTTCCTGTCGCACCATCACCGCGACAACACCCAGTGCCGCACCGAGCGATAGCGCACCGACATCACCCATGAAAACCTGCGCTGGATAGGTGTTGAACCACAAAAAGCCAAGGCCGGCTCCAACCATGGCCCCTAAAAACACCACCAATTCACCGGTGCCTGGAATATATGGAATGAACAGATATTGAGAGAAAATGGCGTTGCCGGTGAGATAAGCAAACGCACCAAGTGCTCCAGCAACCAATACGGCGGGAAGGATTGCCAGACCATCGAGACCATCGGTGAGATTCACAGCATTGGATGTCCCAACAATCACGAAGTAGGCCAAGATCACATAACCAAAGCCAAGTGGAATCAGTAAATCTTTAAAGAACGGCACCAACAGTGTGGTTTCAGCCGGCGTCTTTGCAATCTGATACAACACCAAAGCGGCCACCAAACCGACCATCGACTGTCCTAGATATTTGGCCTTGGCTGACAACCCTTTCGAGTTTCTCAGCACCACTTTTTTCCAATCATCGATCCAGCCGATGACGCCAAAGCCCAACATCACCAGGAGCGCGATCCAGACGTAGACATTGTGAAGATCCGCCCACAACACAGTCGATGCGGTAATACAGACTAAAATAAGCACCCCGCCCATGGTCGGCGTACCCTGCTTGGAAAAATGGGATTCAGGCCCGTCACGGCGGACTGACTGTCCGATTTGACGCGTTTCAAGCGATCGAATCACCCATGGGCCCACAAACAAGGCTGTAATCAAAGCAGTCAGTACGCCCAGAATGGATCGAAGTGTTAAGTACTGGAAGACGGAAAATCCGGGTTCAAAAGTACTGAGATAACTTGCCAGCCATAGCAACACAGCTATTGCCCTCCCTGTTGGCATTGAAGCGCATCAACCACACGATTCATGTGTGCTGATCGAGATCCTTTAATCAGCATGGCATCGGTGTGAGCGACCATCTGTGAGAGGTGCAATACCGTTTCCTCGATCGTCTCGGCGTAAAAACTTCCCGCCCCAAATCCTTCAGCAATCGGAGCAGCTGTTCCGGTCGCGACGAGCTGATCGATCCTCTGAGACTTGGCGTAAGCGCCCAGTGCTTTCATTTCTGAAGATGCGGCATCACCGAGTTCACTCAGGCCACCCATCACCAAGATTCGATGACCAGACTGATGAGCGAGCCAATCGATCGCTGCTCGGACAGCCTGAGGGCTTGCGTTATAGGTGTCGTCAACCAGCAAGCAACGCTCTAGTTGAATTGGTGTCATCCGCCCAGGCTCAATCACTGCGGACTCAAGACCACCGCGGATGTCCTCGTCGGTGGCTCCAGCAGCCAACGCCATAGCCGCCGCTGCGGCTGCGTTTTCCATGAAGTGCTGGCCAAGTGTCGGCAGACGCACAGTCGTCGTAAGATCCTGGAGGTCGAGACGAACGTACTGTCGCGACATCGGCGTCCAACGGACATCTGCTGTTTGACGACCGAAGGTCATCACATGCCGGTGACCGGCGCGCTCGCTCCATTGTTCCAACGCAGGCTCATCAGCGTTGAGAATGACCGTGCCATCCGGATCGGTGTGATCAATGATTTCTCCCTTACCTTGAATCACTCCTGCGATCGAGCCAAAGCCCTCGAGATGAGCTGCGCGCGCATTCAACAGAGCCGAAATGTGTGGCTGGGCAATCGACGCCAAGTCCCCAATTTCGCCAACTGCCGATGCGCCGAGCTCAAATAATGCGAACGGATGATGTGGACGTAGCCTGGCCATGGTTAAAGGAACACCTAAGTGGTTATTCAAATTTCCTTGGGTGACCAGGATCTCGTTGTGATTCATCCGTCGCGCCATCGACAGAAGAATCGATGCCAAAAAGCCCCGCGTGCTTGTTTTCCCCTGACTTCCAGTGAGCGCCAGCACAGTACCCGCATAGGATGCGCGAATTGAACGAGCCAAAGCGGTCATTGCCACTTGCGTATCAGTGACGCAGATCGACGGAAGAACGGAAGTCGGATGTGACACCAGCGCCGCAGATGCGCCACTTCGAGCCGCATCATCGATAAAGGTGTGACCATCACGTTCTGCGATTAACGCCACGAATAGATCACCGTCTATCGCTTGACGACTATCAATGGCAAGTCCTGAGATGAGTGCATCGCCCGTGACCTTGGCGTTCAAATCAACGGCCATGTCCGCCAGA
>CABZRL010000027.1:0-6967 GCA_902528165.1 uncultured Litorivicinus sp. | reverse complement strand
ACCCTCACTGAAATGGAGGAGGCCGATCAGGTGTTGTTTGTCCCGAAAAGTGCGGCTCTCGATGCACTCAGCGCCGAGGATGGCTTGGCGCCGATTGCTGATTTGAAATCCAATAATCCCCTGCCAGATGCATTGCGCCTGACGTTTTCGATCACCGCGGGTGAAGCCAAAGAAAGCCAAATTGTCCAAATGCTGGAGTCAGACGATCGTGTGTTGTCGCTTCGATATTATCCCTCGACTCGTATCCAGTATGCGTCGCTGGTTGAAATGCTGGGTTTTCTCGGAATTGGCTTGTCAGCGTTGACGATTATCGGTGTGTTGATGGCTGTCTTCTTAGTGTCTGCCGCTGATGTTGTGGATGATCGTCGGCGGATTGAGCTGTATACCCTGCTGGGTGCATCACACCGATTTATCCGACGGCCATATTTGTATCGTGCCACTTTGCTAGGAGTCTTGGCTGGATTGTCGGCGTGTCTTGTGATTGTCATATTAAATGAGGTAATGTCTATGTCCCTCGAATCAAATTTGAAAGCCTTGGATGAACGGCTTGAAAATATTCCCATGGACGGTCGAATTCTATTCGGTGTGGCGAGCATTGCAGCGCTAGCGAGTTGGGTTGGTGCAGAGCGTGCAGTTAGTCGACGACTCAAAGCCCTTCATTGATGACAAAAGGGCGCGAATTCAAGTTGATTTTCGGCGCGGTGGAACTAAAACAGAGTTATACTGTCTATATAGTACATACTACGAAAGTCTAAACATGGAAGTAGGCGACGTCACGTATGCAGGAGCTAACTGAAACGAGGTGTATTATGCCGAAAATATCGAATTTACCTGTTGAGGTGTTACTTCCAGGTGGCAAGATTGAGGCTTATGTTCAAGCGGTTAGTCAAATTCCAATTTTGACCGCTGAAGAAGAGAGAGAAATAGCAGATCGTTTGTATTACGACAACGATCTCGATGCTGCGCGTTCATTGGTAATGTCGCATCTGCGCTTTGTGGTGCACATTGCGAGAAGCTACTCTGGCTACGGATTGCCTCAGGCAGATCTGATTCAGGAAGGCAACGTTGGCTTGATGAAAGCAGTCAAGCGTTTTAATCCTGAAATGGGAGTGCGCTTGGTATCCTTTGCTGTGCATTGGATCAAGGCGGAGATGCATGAGTACATCTTGAGAAATTGGCGAATTGTCAAAGTCGCAACGACCAAAGCTCAGCGGAAGATGTTTTTCAACTTGAGAAGCGCCAAGAAGAAATTGGCGTGGTTTACTGCCGACGAAGTGAAAAATGTTGCCAACGACTTAGGTGTCAGCGAAGACGTTGTTCGGCAAATGGAAGGCCGGCTATCAGCTCAGGATATGGCTTTTGACGGCTATACTGACGATGATGATGATTTGTCATTGGCTCCGGCGCACTACCTGGAAGCCTTGGATGCTGATCCGGCTCAAATCCTTGAGAAACAGGATTGGACCCAAGACGCCA
Organism: uncultured Litorivicinus sp.; assembly: GCA_902528165.1. Lineage (GTDB taxonomy): Bacteria > Pseudomonadota > Gammaproteobacteria > Pseudomonadales > Litorivicinaceae > HIMB30. The sequence continues at coordinate 5,491 of CABZRL010000027.1, read as the reverse complement.
CTGATCGGCTCTATTCAGCACTGTCGGATTTGGATGATCGCAGTAAGGATATCTTGGCCAGTCGATGGTTGGCGGATCAGAAAGCGACGCTGCACGAGCTCGCAGGGAAGTATAATGTGTCGGCGGAGCGCATTCGTCAGTTAGAAAAGAATGCGATGAAGAAAGTCAAAACGGCACTCGTCACTTAATCGAAGCCAGTTTTGACGAAAAGGCCGCTGTTGCGGCCTTTTTTATTAAAGGAAGATGCATGCAAATATCGGTGAATGGTCAAACCGAGCAGGTTGAGAGACAAAGCCTTGAGGATTATCTGACCACTCGAGGATTGCTGGGTCGACGGATTGCTGTTGAGCACAATGGTGAGATTGTCCCGAAATCGCAATTTTCTCATATCATGCTAGAAGATGGTGATGTGCTGGAAATCGTACAAGCCATTGGAGGAGGTTAAGTGACAGACACAATTCAGGTTGGTTCATATACGTTAAAGTCCAGATTGTTGGTCGGAACCGGGAAATACCGCGACTTGGACGAGACCGGCCGGGCAATTGAGGCCAGTGGTGCCGATGTGGTGACGATTGCTGTTCGTCGAACCAACTTGGGTCAAAACCCCGATGAACCGAATCTCTTAGATGTGATTTCACCAGATCGCTACACCTTATTACCCAATACAGCTGGCTGTCATACTGCGGACGATGCGGTCCGAACCTGTCGCCTTGCTAGAGAATTGTTAGATGGTCATCAGTTGGTGAAACTCGAGGTGATTTCTCGATCTCGGACACTCTATCCTGATGTTGTTGAGACGTTGAAAGCGGCACGAATTCTCGTCAATGACGGATTTGAGGTGATGGTCTATACCTCCGATGATCCATTAATCGCCATTGAGCTGGAAGCCATTGGCTGCGTTGCTGTCATGCCTTTGGGTGCACCAATCGGATCAGGTCTTGGTTTACAGAATCCCTACAACATCCGCGAAATCCTCGATCAGTTAAAGGTCCCGGTGATTGTTGATGCAGGTGTGGGTACGGCATCGGATGCGACTGTGGCCATGGAGCTTGGCTGTGAGGGCGTCTTGATGAATACGGCCATCGCAGAGGCCAAGGATCCGGTCAAAATGGCCAGAGCCATGCGTTTGGCCGTAGACAGTGGTCGGCTAGCTTATGAAGCCGGCAGGATGCCAAGGAAACGCTATGCCGATGCATCCAGTCCAGAGACCGGATTGATTGGATGACCGAGACGTTAAAGCAACGGACGATTCGAAGTTTTGTACTTCGTGCCGGCCGGATGACAGATGCGCAAGAGAAGGCCTACCAAACCCTTTGGGATGAATATGGATTGGTCTGTCATTACCATCGACTCAACCTTCAAGAGGCTTTTGGGCGCGAAGCGCCGTTGGTCCTCGAGATCGGTTTTGGCATGGGCGACTCGCTGTTAAACCAAGTAATCAATGAGCCGCATCGGGATTTTTTGGGGGTGGAAGTTCATAAGCCAGGTGTTGGCCGTTTGATGAATGAAGCGAAAAAAGCCGGTGTCACCAATCTGCGTGTGATTTGCGAGGACGCAGTTGAAGTTCTCGCCGATGGGCTCGGCCCTCAGTCGCTCGAGGGTGTCCAGATTTACTTCCCAGATCCGTGGCATAAAAAGCGTCATCACAAACGACGAATCATCCAACCCAGCTTCATCAATTTATTGGCACATCGCGTCCGTCTGGGTGGCTTTTGTCATTTGGCCACCGACTGGGCACCTTATGCCGAATGGATGGTTCAGATCTTTAGTCGAAGTGCCGCGTGGCACAACACCTCAGAGGATGGTGGTTTCGTCCCGAGACCAGATCGTCGACCCATCACCAAATTCGAAACGCGAGGCGAACGTCTGGGTCACGCTGTGTTCGATTTAGTGTATGAGCGTAAGGCGTCAGACCAGCATCTCTAAAATTCGGTTTAAGTGTCGCCAACCAAGCTCTGAAGCCTGAAAACGATCTGGTGTCAGCAGTCTGAGTGAGTCGGCGTCGGCTAAATGCTCGGCACGAAATTGGTCTGCATCGAGGCCTGTTCGCTCATGGAAACACGCATGCGAGATTCCTGATTTCAACCGAAGCCCATTCATCAAGCATTCTGCGCTGAGATGTCCGTTGGACAACGGCTGTTCTGTCGCCATAAAGCTCGAGCGAGCGAGATAGTGGTCTGGTTGCCGTGTTCGCTGTGTTCGAACGATGCCACGATCCGTGGTGATTTTGCCATGCGCCCCTGCGCCGATGCCAAAGTAATCACCAAAATGCCAATAGTTGAGATTGTGTTGTGCTTCTTCACCAGGCTTCGCATAGGCTGACACCTCGTATTGTTCAAGGCCCATAGATGCAATGAGATCGCTCCCAGTCTCTTCAGTCGTATCCAGCGCCTCTTCACTGGGAAGCGTGGGCGGACGCGAGAAAAAAGCGGTATTGGGTTCGATGGTGAGCTGATACCAAGAGAGATGCGTGATTCCCAAGGATCGAATGATCTCAAGATCGCCTCGTGCAATCTCTGGCGTTTGATGGGGAGTCCCATGCATCAAGTCGACATTCAGCATTCGAAACCCAATGTCTTGTGCATGCTGGATCATCTGAATCGCTTGCCCTGCATCATGGATCCGACCAAGCGCTGCTAAAACCTCCGCATGAAAGCTCTGCACGCCAACCGACAGACGATTGATGCCAAGATCGCGATAGCCAGTTAAATGATCTAAATCCAAGGTGCCTGGATTCGCTTCTAAGGTGATTTCAGTCTCATCGGAGATGAGTCCCAGAGAGGCCAGTTGATTCAATAACGGGGCCAGTGTTTGAGGTGGCATGAGACTGGGTGTGCCGCCACCGAAGAAGACAGAGACAAAGGGTTGATTTCCGTATCGTTTGAGATCTGAATCGAGATCCTTGATCAGTAATTGACCGTACTTTTCGAAGTCAGGATGCGCCTGTTCGTGGCTATTGAAATCGCAATAGGGACATTTCCTGAGACACCAGGGCACGTGGACATAGAGCGAGCGTGGCGGCGCGATCAACGTAGTTGTGATCGCAGCTCTGCGACAGCGATGCCGCGATGACTCAATCGATTCTTCGTCTCTGAGTCGAGCTCGGCTGCGGTTTGATCGAGTCCATCTGGCAGAAACGCGGGATCATATCCAAATCCACCGCCTCCTCGCGGTATTTCGAGGATCCGACCATTCCAGCGACCGATGACGACGAGTGGATCAGGATCTGTCGCATGCCGCACTAGAGCCAGTGCACAGATATAGTGGCCTTGCCGATCTTCCGGTGAGCATCCCTGCAGGCGGTCGAGTAGTAGGTTCAAATTGTCCTGATCAGTGGCATGAGCACCAGCGAATCGCGCTGAATAGAGCCCCGGTGCGCCATCCAGTGCAGGCATCACCAGCCCCGAATCATCTGCCATGGCGGGGAGATGAGCGACTGCCGAGGCATGTCGAGCCTTGAGTAATGCATTTTCGATGAAAGACAGCCCCGTTTCTTCGGGCGACTCGATACCGAGGTCAGACTGCGGGACGACTTCGGTTCCGAAGTCGTCGAACAAATTGGAAAACTCGCGAAGTTTCCCTCGATTACCACTGGCGAGAACCAGTTGCTGATCAGTCCACATAGACGCGGTGCTTAAAGTTCACGTCGATTGCTCGTGCCGCCTCGGGAATCACCTCAAGCACGATCTGAATTTCTTCTTCGCTGGACACGCGAACAGGTGCTAAGTAGTAGATCGCGTCTTTCCCTTCATCAATCTCTTGAAAGCTGAGCGTTTGGGTTTGGCCCAGTAAGTTCTTCGAGAATCCAGTGACAGTTGCAGGTAAGGCGCCACGGGCCTGCCCATCGGCTTGCACTTTCAGCACGACCACATTGATGAGCGCTTGCCGACGACTCCTCTCAAAGCCATAAAGACTGGCCACATCTTGGGTCAGAAAGGTTGATGGAAACGGTTGAACTTGGACTTCAAACCCTTGCTCCCTCACGATTTCCGCCGCGTGAGCAACAAGACTCAAACAGGTGATCACGAGTGCGATGAGATAACGCATTTAAGACTCCTTGGTCAGGCGATACACAGCAACTTCACCAAAGAGATTGGGCCAAACAGTCCCATGCCAAGTTCTTTTTCCAGAGAGATTGGACGTATCTTTATCACGAATACGAATCGAGAGTGTTTGGCACAGTTCTTCGAAGTCCCGGAATGTCGACAGGTGAATGTTTGGCGTGTCATACCAAGGGTTGGGTAACTGTGGATTCACAGGCATATGCCCTGCGAGTCCCAGCTGAATGCGGTTCCTGATGTAAGCGAAATTTGGGAAGGTGACAATGGCTTCACGGCCGACCCGGAGCATCTCAGACAAAGCCAGGTCTGGTCGACGAATCGCCTGCAGCGTTTGCGTCATGATGACAGTGTCGAATTGTCGATCATTAAAATTGGATAAGCCGCGATTCAGATCCTGCTGGATCACGCTTAATCCTTGGTCCAGACAGGTGGCGATTTTCGCTGGATCAAGCTCGAGGCCTAAGGCATCAATGTGATGGCTTTTGACCAGTTGTGCGAGAAGTTTTCCATCGCCACAACCGAGATCAAGGACCCGAGAACGGGTCGTGATCCAATTGGGAATTTGATGGGAGTGCGTGATCATTCATCCCCTCCAAGATCCCGAAAGACACGGTCCATAAAAGCTTTAAATATTCGGTCATAAGTCGCATCAGGAATCAGGAATGCATCGTGTCCGTGGGTTGACTCCAAACGAGAATAACTCACGGGTTTCCCAGCTTGGATGAGCGCGTCCACGATCTCTTCAGAGCGTGACGGGGAGAAGCGCCAATCGGTGGTAAACGAGAGCACTAAAAACTGACACGTTGTGCCTTGAAGCAAGCTCGGTAATGGCATGGATTCGGTATTGATTGGATCAAAATAATCGAGGGCACGAGTCATTAAAATATAGGTGTTCGCATCAAAGCGACCACTGAATTGCTCGCCCTGGTATCGGAGATATTGTTCCACCGCAAAATTCACCCCCTCAGCATCACGATCGTCACGCGGCAGGCGCCGGCCAAATTTTTTGCCCATGGATATGTCGGATAAATACGTGATGTGACCAACCATTCTGGCGAGTCCAAGGCCGGATGCTGGGATTACCTCATGGTCAGCATAATTCCCTTCAAAGAAGTTAGGGTCTCGCATGATGGCTTGTCGAGCGACTTCGTTAAAGGCAATGTTTTGTGCTGTCAATCGTGGCGCTGCAGCGATGATGGCTGCGTTCTTCACCCGGGCTGGATAGGTGATTGACCACTGAAGCGCCTGCATTCCGCCTAGTGAGCCACCAGCGATCGCTGCAAACTGTTCGATTCTGAAATAGTCCGCCAGCCGTGCTTGTGAATGGACCCAATCCAAGACAGTGATTTCAGGAAAGTCTGGCCCATAGGCTTTGCCCGTCTCGGGGTTCATTGAGAGAGGACCAGTTGAGCCTGAGCAACCACCTAAAT
>CABZRL010000026.1:0-8376 GCA_902528165.1 uncultured Litorivicinus sp. | reverse complement strand
CAAATATGGTTGCCGACATTCGTTAAATGATGCCATCAAGCGCGGCACGGATATGTTGTTATCTGGTAAGCGCGCGCTCGTCATCGGCTATGGCGATGTGGGTAAAGGTTCGGCTCAGAGCCTTCGCCAAGAAGGCATGATTGTTCGAATCGCTGAATCAGATCCGATTTGCGCCATGCAAGCCTGCATGGACGGTTTTGAGGTGGTCAGTCCTTACAACAATGGCATCAAAACAAACCATATCGACGACGTGAATACTCGGCTCCTCGAAGACACCGACGTTCTCGTGACCACCACCGGTAACATTGATGTCTGTGACAGCGCGATGCTCCAGTGTGTGAAGAAAGGGGCCATTGTCTGCAACATCGGCCACTTCGATAACGAAATCGATACCAGCTACATGCGTTCTCACTGGCGCTGGGAAGAAGTCAAACCGCAAGTGCATCAAGTGTTCCGCTCGGATGCTGATGACGACTACTTGTTGCTACTTGCAGAAGGTCGTCTAGTGAACCTCGGAAACGCGACAGGTCATCCGTCACGCATCATGGATGGTTCATTCGCCAACCAAGTGCTCGCCCAAATTGAAATGTACAGGCGTGGCTTTGCCGACTTAGATGATGCAGACAAGGCCAAGCACATTGGCATTGAAGTACTACCCAAGCAGCTCGACGAAGAAGTCGCTCGCTGCATGGTTGAGGGCTTTGGCGGCGTGATCACCAAACTCACAGCCGAACAAGCCAAGTACATCGGTGTGTCTGTCGAAGGCCCGTTCAAGCCCGAAGCATACAAGTACTGATCATGAGAACACCTCGTCTGTATGCGGACACAATAAGTCACGCGTCAGGCGAGGTGGTTTTATCAGAACGAAATCATCACTATCTCGCTCGGGTGTTACGGGCACAAGTCGGTCAACAGGTGAGTCTGTTCAACGGGCAGGGATGCACCACTGTCGCGATCATCACGGAAATCAATAAACGCCAAACCATCGTCGATCTGCGTGATCGAACAGAACACGCCGACCAAAGACTTCCCGTCACACTCGGTATGGCACTGATCAAATCGGATCGTTTTGATTGGACACTACAAAAAGCAACCGAACTTGGCGTCACTGCCATTTTACCGCTGATCACTCAATTCACTGATTCACCACCCAAGGCCGATCGTCTACAGAAGAAATGGGGACACTGGCAGGAAATATTGGTGAATGCCTGTGAACAATCCGACAATCACTGGCTGCCTCAACTGCTTGAACCGACCCGATTCTCTGACCTCAGAGTGACTGGCCAAACCATTGTGGCCCATCCAGCAACGACGACCGCCACCGTCGATCCTCTCGAGTCTTCGCTGTTATTAATTGGCCCGGAAGGTGGATTTAGTGATGAAGAGGTCCAGACTCTTTTGAAAAAGCAGGTGAAACCGATGTCACTTGGCCCCAGAATACTGAGAGCGGAGACGGCAGCGATTGTCGGACTCACTTTGCTCGGACAGCATTACGGCCAATTCTAGGGAAGACACGTGGGAACAGCACAACAGCGCATTGGATTCTGGATGGATCCGATCGAAAGCATCAAGCCATACAAAGACACCAGTTTCGCGCTTATGCTCGCTGCACAAGCACTCGGTCATGAGGTTGTGTATCTGCCGAAGAATGGACTGGCCTTAATGGAAGGTGTGGCCACTGGCATGATGCAAACCGTGACCGTCACCGACGGTGTAAACACGGGTTTCGCGTCGCTCTCGGAGCAAACCCGAGCACCTTTGAGTGATTTGGATGTGATTATGATCCGGGTTGATCCACCGTTTGACAGCGAGTATCTCTATGGAACGCACATCCTTGAGCGCGCCAAGCAACACGGCGTTCGTGTCGTCAACAACCCGCAGGCAATCCGCGATTGTAACGAGAAGCTCTTCGCGACCGAATTTAGTGCACTCATGCCAACGACTTGGGTGTCCTCACGACATGAGGATATTCGAGCATTTCAACAGTCGCAAGGCGGCATCATTCTCAAGCCTCTCGACGGCATGGGTGGATCAGGAATTTTCCGAATCACCGCCGACGGATTGAATCTGGGTGCTGTGCTTGAAACGCTCTCACCCAACGAATCACGATTGGTGATGGCACAAGAATACCGACCAGAAATTGCCGATGGCGATCGTCGGGTGCTGGTTCTTCACGGACAACCGATTTCACACGTCTTAGCGCGCATTCCATCACAGGGAGAAACCCGCGGTAACATGGCCGCCGGAGGGCGGGGTGTGGCTATGCCAATTTCTGATCGAGAGCGTGAAATTGCGGAAACGGTCGGCCCATACCTACTCGAATGCGGATTATTATTCGTTGGCCTCGATGTCATCGGTGGCCATCTCACCGAAATTAACGTCACCAGCCCAACCTGTGTTCGAGAGATTGATGCACAAGCGAACACTCAAATTGGACACGACTTTTTCGAGGCACTTTTTAACCAGTGAGCTACACTTAACGGATGCAGTCATGAAAGAGACCAACCCCATGAGCGACGATTCAGGACAATCTCAGTTTAACGGCCAGTTTTTGGTATCCATGCCGGATCTTAAGGATGGCGTGTTTGGGTCATCGTTGGTGCTAACCTGTGAGCATGGTGAGACCGGAGCCATGGGCTTTATCGTGAATAAGCCCACTGAATTTTCAGTCCAAGAGATCTTCGAACAACTCGGTCTTGACGCTGCGTCGGATTTGGATCCAAGCATTCCAGTCATGAATGGCGGCCCGGTTGAACCGCAACGTGGCTTCTTGCTCTCCAATCATCCGATCACAGATGACGTAGTCGAAGTGCTCGAAGGTTTGTTTCTCGCCTCCAGCCCAGATGTATTGCCGCTGGCTGTAGATGCTCTGAATCAGGGGGACGCCATCTTTATTCTGGGTTACTCAGGCTGGTCAGAAGGGCAACTTGAGTCGGAAATGGCAGCCAATAGCTGGATTCATGTTCCCTGGGATGCGGATGTTATTTTCCAAATTCCAACCGCTGATCGCCAGCGAGCCGCGTTAGCGCAACTGGGGATCGATCCGATCCAACTGTCACAAGGTGCAGGCCACGCCTAATGCCCTTGGCCCTTGGGTTTGATTACGGACTGTCGCGCATTGGGGTAGCTACCGGGCAAACGCTGACGCAAACAGCGAGCCCTCTGATCGCTCTCTCCGCGAAGGATGGAACGCCCCGATGGGAGCAAATCCAAGCTCTTCTGGATGAATGGAAGCCTGATCTCGTGGTGGTTGGTCTTCCATTGCACGATGACGGATCAATGAGTGAAATGGCTGAACGCGCGAAAAAATTTGGTCAACGCATCCACGGGCGATTTGGTGTCCACGTCGAATTTATCAATGAATACCACAGCACACGCGAGGCTCGTGAGCACCTCAACTATCGAGCAAAAGCGGGCGATCAAGACGGCAAACTTGATGCAACAGCGGCGAGTGTCATACTCGAACGCTGGCTTGGAGAACAACATGCGTGAGATCCGATCTCAAACAGCGACAGAAGCAGCACTCCTCACACTCATCACTGACGTGCGAGACCACTATACGAATGAACGACCACTGGTTGTTGGCATCCATACAGGCGGTGCCTGGGTAGCCACTCGTCTCTGCGAGGCGCTCCACTGGGATCCGCCGGCAACTCTCGACATCTCACTCTATCGTGATGACTTCGAAACCAGTGGATTGAAACGATCCGGGACGACTGACCGCATGCCTCAACAACTCAATGGTGAACGCATCCTGCTGATTGATGATGTGCTTTTCACGGGTCGAACCATTCGAGCAGCGATCAATGTTCTGTTTGATTATGGCCGCCCAGGAGGTATCGATTTGGGCATTTTATTTGATCGTGGCGGCCGAGAATTACCCATCGAGCCCACTTTCCTCGGAGAATCCCTTGGCGAAGAAGGGGTTGGCCGGTGTAAACTATTAGGACCTGAGCTTTTAGTGCTCATGACCCCGGACTTGGAATAAGGAACGCCATGCAAGGTCCAGCTGCGCTCCAGCTCACACCAGACGGACGATTGAAACATCTCCTGACGACCGAAGGCCTTCCTCAATCTCTCATCGCCGAACTTCTTGATACCGCAGAAACATTCTTGTCATCGCAGGGCCAACCTGTGAAGAAAGTGCCACTCCTCCGCGGTAAAACAGTGGTGAATTTATTTTTCGAGAACTCAACCCGAACGCGAACGACCTTTGATATTGCAGCCCATCGCTTAAGTGCAGATGTAGTCACCCTTGATATCCGAACCAGTTCGGCCTCCAAAGGCGAAACCCTGTTTGATACGCTGAAAAACTTAGAGGCTATGCAGGCCGATCTATTTGTGGTTCGACACAGTGCCGGTGGAGCGCCCTTCTTCATTGCTGATCGTGTGACACCCAACATTGCTGTCATTAATGCTGGTGATGGCACGCATGCGCACCCAACGCAAGCCCTCCTCGACTTGATGACCATCCGGAAGCACAAAGGGGATCCGGCAAATCTGTCAGTGGCCATCGTCGGCGATCTGAAGCACTCCCGTGTTGCACGATCGTTGATTCACGGATTACGAGGTATGAGGTGTCCAGATATTCGCGCGATTGGTCCAGGAACACTCCTACCAGGAGATCTCGGGCACCTCGGTGTGAAGAGTTTCAATCGCATCGAGGATGGTCTCAATGGCGTCGATGTTGTGGTCCTTCTCCGACTGCAAAAGGAACGCATGAGCAGTGCGCTTCTACCAAGTGAGCGCGAATTTTTCAACCTCTACGGAATGACAGAATCACGTCTCCAACTCGCCGACGACAATGCCATCGTGATGCACCCAGGTCCGATCAACCGCGGTGTCGAAATTGCCAACGAAGTGGCAGATGGCCCCCAAGCTGTCATCTTGGATCAAGTCACTAACGGGATTGCCATCCGCATGGCCGTCATGGCAATGACTCTTTCAACACAACAGGAGAGTCAATCATGAGCGTCGTGATTCGAAATGTCCGCATTCTGTCTCCGAATAGCTCGCTTCATCAGGCGACGGAAATTGGGATTGAGAAGGGACTCTTCGTTGATCCAACAACGATCAAGGATGCTCAGGTGGTCGACGGCCAAGGTGGCCTTTTGATCCCTGGACTAATCGATTGTCGTGTGAATATACGAGAACCCGGTCTCGAGCATAAAGGCACGATAGCATCAGAAACCCGAGCCGCCATTGCAGGCGGCGTCACCTCGGTAGTGGCTACACCCACCACAGATCCCGTGGTTGATTCTCCCGCAGATGTTCGATTGGTCCTTGAGCGCGCCAAAGCATCTGGCCACTGCCGTGTTCTACCGACCGCGATGTTGACCCAAGGCGGTGAGGGCCATCACCTGTCAGAAATGGCGGCACTGGTAGATGCAGGCTGTGTGGCGCTCGCACAAGGAAATCGACCCTTCGGTTCACGAAAAATTGAACTGAATGCGCTGAAATATGCGCAAAGTCTGGGGGTTGGTGTGATTTTGGATTCCGAAGACTCAGACTTTGCCGGAGGCTGCGCACACGCCGGCCAGATTGGCACCGGACTGGGTCTGTCACTGAATCCCCCGTTGTCGGAAACTCTTGGTTTGGGCGCCGATCTTGATCTGGTCGAGGCCACGGGTGTCAATGCGCACTTTTCTCGCATCACCACCAAAAACTCAGTAGAACGAATCAAAGCGGCCAAAGCTCGGGGGCTTCAAATCACCTGTGACGTCACAATCGCACACCTGATCTATTCAGAACATGCGATCATCAACTTAGATCCGAATTTCCATCTTGAGCGACCACTGAGAACTGAAGAGGATCGACTCGCCCTCATTGCAGGCGTCATTGATGGGACAATCGATGTCATTGTGTCTGATCATTCGCCGCATGAACCTGGTGCGAAGCTCGCACCGTTCCCCGAGACCGATCAAGGCATGAGTATGAGCGAGGGCATGATTCAGTCACTTATTGAACTCGACAAACAAGGTGAGTTACCGCTTGAGAATTCGCTTGATGCGATGACTGTGCGTGCCGCTCGCCTCATCAATCGTACAGATCTTGGCTGTATTCAAGACGGTAACTCAGCGGACTGCGTGCTCATCGATCCTGATGACCAAACGCACTTCGATCCAACCACCTGGCTCAGTGCTGGGGCGAATAGCCCACTGCTTGGAAAGACACTTCTTGGTCGTGTTCTTGGCACCTGGATTAGCGGACAACACTTTCCTCGTTAACCCATGGATCGCGCAACCGAACTCAAACAGCATCTCACCATGATCGACACCGCCATTCGAGACGCCGCGAGCACCTGTGGGCGGGACCCAGAATCCATCCAATTGCTTGCTGTTTCCAAAACGAAACCCAGCTCAGATATTCAGATGTTGCATGCGCTCGGACAGCGCAGCTTCGGAGAGAACTATGTTCAGGAAGCTGTCGATAAAATCCATGAACTGCAAGGACTGGATATCGAATGGCACTATATTGGGCATATCCAAAGCAACAAAACCAAACTCATTGCAACCGAGTTCGATTGGGTTCATACCGTTGACCGCGAAAAAATTGCTTCTCGGCTCAATGATGCTAGAAACGGAGATCCACTGAATATCCTGATTCAAGTGAATGTCGATCTTGCCGTGACGAAATCGGGCGTCTCACCGACAGACCTCAAAGCGCTGGCTATGGCGATCTGGAAACTGCCTCACCTGAATCTCCGGGGACTGATGTCAATCCCAGATCCGGTCAGTGAAAACGATTTGCAGCGCGCTCATCAGCAACTGAAGGCACTCTTTGAAGAGATCAAAGCAGGCCATCCTACCCCTGAGATCTTTGATACCCTCTCCATGGGAATGACGAATGATCTTGAGCTCGCCATTTCCGAAGGAAGCACCATGGTGCGCATCGGTACAGCACTCTTCGGAGCACGAACTCCCAAGGAAACATTATGAACCATCACATCGGATTTATTGGTGGCGGCAATATGGCCCAAGCCATCATCACTGGACTCTTAAAGAGTGGTTGCGCAGCAAGTGACATCCTGGTCTCTGATCCGAATCCAGAATCTCGCAAGGCCATCAGCGCACTAGGCGTTGCAGCCTTCGATCATCACGAGCCTGTGATGGCTCAGGCTGAGTTCATGATTCTTGCCGTTAAACCGCAGACGATGGATGTCGTATTAGCAGAGATTGCACCGAGTTTACGCGAGTCTCAAATCGTCATTTCGATCGCTGCGGGCATCACGATTGGAGGTATCCGTCGGCGCCTCAATGCGCCCAAAAACACTGTGGTCCGTGTCATGCCGAACACGCCCGCACTCATCGGTGAAGGAATGTCGGCATTGGCTTCAGACACCACGCTCGACGATCAAACGAAAATCGCGGTGCAACGCATCTTTGAATCTTGTGGGCAGGCTCTTTGGGTACCAAGTGAAGGTGCCATCGATACGGTCACAGCGGTGTCAGGATCAGGACCTGCTTACTTCTTTTTAATGATCGAAAATCTGATCAATACCGGGATACGCCTCGGATTATCACCAGATGTCGCACAGAAGCTCGTGGTTCAAACAGCAAAGGGTGCCGCCCAAATGGTTGATTTTTCATATGTTGGACCCGATGTTCTTCGTCAACGAGTGACCTCTCCAGGCGGCACAACAGAGGCCGCATTGGCCGTTTTTCATGAGGGTGACTTTGCCGATCTTGTCGACCGCGCACTGATTGCGGCACGGGATCGGGCCGGCGAGCTGTCCAAAGACGCACCCTAAAAATTACGTTAGGCTACTGATTCGATAAAGGGAGCACCATGGAAGCGAATCTGATTTTTTATGTGTTAAATACGGCGATTTCGGTCCTCGTCGCACTGGTAGGCCTTCGTTTTTTACTCCAGCTCGCACAGGCCAATTTTTATAATCCGATTTCACAGGGCATTCAACGATTCACTGCACCCCTGACTGGTGTATTCAGTAGTCTCCCAACCATTGGATCCTTCAACACAGGGATCTTGGTCAGTGCGATCGTGATTCAGGCGCTTGGCGCTGGTTTGTGTCTCTTTCTCCTCGGCGGAATCCCAGGCATTGGACAACTCATCGTTTGGTCAATTTTGTCGGTCTTTGGCGTGATGATTAATCTCGTGTTCTATGCATTACTTGGCATGATTATCCTGTCCTGGTTGGCTCCGGGGGCCTCGCATCCTGGCGCGGAATTGTTGTTCCAGGTGCCAGAACCATTTTTAGCTCCCTTCCGGAGACTCGTTCCTAATCTCGGCGGTTTGGATTTATCGCCAATCCTCTTGTTTGTCGTCATCAACATTCTGGAAGCCGCGGTGATTCGTGGACCAGCCCGCTCCATGGGAATGTCATCGACTGTGGCCCAATTCTTCGTTGGAATCAGT
>CABZRL010000025.1:0-8724 GCA_902528165.1 uncultured Litorivicinus sp. | reverse complement strand
CCGGTGCTTTAATGGTGAGTTTTATCCTTGCAGACCTGCAAAGCCGACTTCTTTACGATCCGCATCCTGGGACGAATTGTTTAGGAGTGTATGGATTGTCGATGGGACACCTAAAACAGCAGCAACTGGCCGATGTCCATCGAGAGTTTAGCTTTCAGGTCGTGCAACGCTGACCATCAGAGTCTGACGTAGGTATTGGCTTGTCGTTGCGGTTCGATCAAGCATCACCTGAGCAACAGAAAGAGTTGCTCGAACGTCGAAACGAACGGTTGAATGACAAATGAAGAGCGCCTGCGGATGAAACAACAGCATGGCCAAGGTGCCGGCTGGAAATAGCGATAGGGACATCATTCTTCATGACCTCAAACCCGTCTCTGATCACAAACTTAGTGTTCGTATGTCGCGGTTGATGGGTTGGCTATCGGCCTGGTCGAGCGCTCAATGGCTTGAGTGGTTTGGGGTAATCACCGCGAGTGTTTATTCACTACTGGTTGCCTCGAACGCGGGCCTTGAGTTTATCGGCTTTACACTGCTTCAGATGTCGTCTTTTTCGATCGGGCTCTGGGCTTATCGGGGTGGGTATCGCGGTATGTTGTAATTGCAGTTTTCTATGCGACAGCAGGGGTGATCGGAGTGTTCCGCTGGTTCTAGTGGTCGTCTACGAAATAAAAGGGGGCAGCGTACCCTGTTGTTTTGATGACCGAGCAAATACTTCGGAGGTGCTTTTTTCGAACTCATTGGCTTGTTCTTTGGAATCGAAGTGGTGGATGACGCAAACGTTGTGATTGTCCTGTACGATTTACCAAACACTATTGTTCGAACTAAAGACGCTTCTGGATCGTTGGCTCAATTGAAATATGGCTTGGTATTAGCCTCTTGGAGTCTTCCAAACCATCACACTACGAGTGTCTCCAAAATCGATTGAATGATTGACCATCCGAGACTGTTGAAATTCCCTCTTACGGCGGCTCTTTTATTACTAAATTAGGAGATTTCAATCCAGAATTTGGATTGCCTCGGTGAGCTCTGATTGATCCCCAAAATGTCATCGTTGCGACAACGATTTGTCATCTTTAGCCTTGTAAGCTGTTGGCCCATTAATTTTCCTCGAGGATTTAACGATGAAACATACTTCAGTGGCGATCATCGCCACGACGCTTCTCTCAACGTCGTATTCACAGTTGGCGCTAGCAGCCGGGCATGGCTCTCAAAAAGTGATCGGTCAGACAACTGCTTTAATTGCCGAGGCGGGCCTTCCCACTGTGATTGGTGCGAGCTCGTCAACACCTGATCTGAAAGATGGAGAAAGCGCCAATACGAACTTCCCATTCGCCAAATTTAAAGCGATTGCCACGGTCGGCGAAGTTGACGCGACGTCAGGACTTGCGCTAACGGGGTATCCTGACGGGCAGGCTGCTTGGCTAGCAGACGACAACACAGTTCGAGTGGTTTACCAAAGTGAGTCCTATGCCACCATGGGCAGAGCACCTCAGCCTGAGACTTATCCATGGAAGATGTCGAACGGCGTTACCTTTACCGGTTCTCATATCCATACCATCGACTATGATCGTGAAAAGTTCGCTACCTTCATGGACAATAACGAATCTGCCAAAAGCATGGTGAAGGGATCGGGCAAGCTGTTCAACACGGTTTACAACGGCTTTGGTGAGATCGTATCAAAGCCAAGCCATGATCCGTCGCAATTAGCCGGCAAGTGGGGTAACCAGACCCGTCCAGATGGCACGCTGGTTCAGTTCAAATCAGAGTTCAAACTCAGCCAAGCCAACTATTTCTTCCAAAGTTTCTGTGGAGCCTGGTACGAGCAAGCTAATCAATATGGCGAGGGACTGGGTTTTGCTGACGATTTGTGGTTGACCGCAGAAGAATGGGAGATCGGACGGATGTTCCCCGCGGGCAGTTCAGATTCAGCAGCCACCCTTGGCCTTGCCAGTGTTGTTGTTGATATTGCTAATGAAACTGCCTACACGGCTCCAGCGCTGGGACAAACTGGCTATGAAAAGCTGATGCCGATAAATCCAGGTCACAAAGATTACGTTGTGATTGTTGCAGCTGGCTACAACCATGGCCAGGAACCTGCGCCCAATCGCATCTATGTCGGTATGAAAAATCGTGCTGCCGATGGATCCCAGATCAATTATGCGACCGCCAGTGACAGGGATACCTTTCTCGCTCGTAATGGCCTTTTGTACGGCAAGATTTATGGCCTCGCATTGACGCCTGAGACATACGAAACGCTCGGTCTTAAGATTGCTTTGGACGCCAAGATGGTTGACGACTACATGAAAAATGCAGACGCTCCAAATCGGTTTGAGGGTCGTTTCTACCCGACCTCTTATCAGTGGGCAGGCTTTGACCAACCAGTTGCCGTTCAGGATACCGAAATGATGCTCTGGGAACAGAAAGACGAGCAGCCTGATGGCTATGTGTTCTTCAATGGGGATACCAAAACAGAGCATCCTGCTGCCGACCCTTCTGGAGCACCACGTTACTTCCAGAATATGACTGATGAAGGCGGCCTGATGGGCTTTGACCTCGGTGATCTAGGCAAAGCGCTTGCGGCGGCCAATGGTGATTTACCGACGCATCTTGATGTCTCTGTTGTTCGATCAGTCGCAGCCGTAGATGGTGCCTTGACACTCAACATCGGCGATCAGTTCAAGACTGTCGGCGGCGACGCTTCAATCCATATGGAAGAGGGCGTGGCCAAGATGGTTGCTCCAGACGGACTCTATTGGTCGAAGACGGCTGATGGTGATTATCTGATCGTTGACGAGGATTCTGGTAACGACTTTGGTGAGCGCAAGTACGTCCTCACGATCGATGCCAATATGAACGTGACTGATGGTCATTTGCTTGCCATCGCGGGTGGTAAGCATAGTCCTCGCTATCAGGCAGGTGTGTCTGCCTTGGGTGGTGCCTTTACGAAACCTGGCACAACCGAGTTTTCTGGTTCATGGCCTGTGACTGCTCTGATCGAGCGGAAAGCAAATGGCTCCTTCTATTCGATGGATGAACTGAAGGGAAATTCTCGGCAACGGATTCGTGGCGAAATTCCAGCGTCACAGCAAACCTTTGTGGGTGTTGTACAGGCACGCCCTGAGTCGAGCGGGGCGGTAGAAGCCAATGCCGGTGATGCTGGTGGACAGATTTTCATGTTTACCTTTGACGTTAATCGGCCAAGCACAAAACTGGCTTCCAAATAAGGGCGTAGGATCACGGTAAAAAAAGGGGGGTGATCCCCCTTTTTTGGTGACCGCCGAGTTAGCCATTGATGGCTTCGACTGCACAATTGTTGCTAAAGAGCGCGCGTGGGATCGTTGCTCAATCAGGGAGACAGTCTCGATCTGAAAACAGATGTTGTAATTCAATTATTTAATAAGTCAGAGAAACCTGTGATGCCACCTGAAATTGATCTGTATTGCGAGAGAACCACGGTCGGAATCTTCAACGAACCCCTCGGCCTCATCAGTAATGTCGCTTTTCTCGTCGCTGCGTTTTATCTGATTCGCCAGTCAAGACAGTCTATAGCCAGTTATCTCTTGATTGGCTGGTTGAGTGTTATCGGGATCGGTTCAGGTCTTTTTCATGCTTTCGCAACCAAGGGCACCTTGTTGATGGATGTGATTCCAATCCAGGGATTTATTTTGACCACAATTTGGGTGCTGTATGCGATTCATCTCAAGTGGAAATGGTGGACCGTGTTTGGATTAATGGCGCTCTGTGTGTTGGTCGGTGCAAAATTGCCGAGAGATTGGCTCAATGGATCGGCAGATTACCTTCCGGCGTGGATCCTACTGATGATTGCGGCAATCCTTCATCAACCTGGGTTATCGCGACGATATTTGCTGATGGCCACGCTTCTCTTCCCGATATCGCTGACGTTTCGGAGTATCGACAATCTCATTTGTCAGTCATTTCCATTTGGGACTCACTTTGCGTGGCATGTCTGTAACGCATTGGTTTTATTCTGGATAGTCAGATCACACCAAAGTAGGTTGGAAGAAAATCCTCTACCCGATCGATCTTGATAATCAACGGGTCGGTCGAGCCTACCTGCACGAAATGACAGACTACAAGCAGAGTCTGGTAGATTTTACATCTTTGAGCCAGTGAGTTTGTCTGTGTACGCTGTGATGGTGCGGGTAGAGGCCTTTGAAGCCTACCTAATGCTCCACTAGCCACTGATGGCTACGTGGAATCAAAGACTTATATATCTCCAGTTCATCTACGACAGCACTGTTTTGTCTACTGAATTGTCTACTGTTCCATCAGTACAGCTTCCCAGTCTACTGTCGTAAGGTAGGGTGGCCTTTACTTCATACCCGGGGCGTCTAAACAGCCTTCAACGTATTAGTAGTATCAGCCCAGATTTGCAAAAGGGGGAGTTAAAGGACAAGCCCTTCGGCTATTAAGTTATTGTATTGACATGGGAATTGTGTTTACTCTTGCACGTGGGCAAGGTAGTCCTTAACGACGAATAAGAATAAAAATACGAAGAAGAAGAACCAGAGATGGAGTTCTGGGCAACATTTGTTGCCCTTTTTCCAAACGCCTTCAACGCAATTTTGTTGATTAAATGGTGTCCAATATTTGATTATGACAAAATTGTCACATCGTGGACAAAATAGTAATAAATTGTCACAAATATTGTCTTGACTAATGAATCGCCCCAAGTTTCTGTAGATAAATCTGTGGAAACATCCTTCACGAAACACTGTTTTGGCTTGATTTGGTTGATGATTTTAGTGCTGACTAATTTTTGATCAATCATATTCTGATCTAACTGATACGCTCTTCAGGGACATTTAGACTTGGGCTATTAGTTCCCTGCTCAGATTTGCAGAAGGGTGAATTAGAGGACAAGTCCTTCGGCTTTATCACTAGTGACGGAGTATGCTTGTGTTCGGCACGATAGCGACCTTGCGGTGGATCGTAGTGTCCCGTGTAGAGCGATACTTTGCCTGTGCATCTAAAAATGTGGTTTCCATGATCATGAGTGCGATTCCGATGAGTAGTCCTGTCATTGCACGGTTTCCTTGTGGGAGTGAGTGGATACGTAACTTTTGGTTACACTAAATATAATACTTTAGTATTAATTAATTGTGCAATGCATTAATTAAAGATTCGTTTCTTATTGTGATATAGGTTCTGTTCGGATTTCTAAGAGATTGGCTTTAGGAAGAGGTCTTGGCAGACTGTTTCCATGACTGAACAGAGCATCAAAGCCAAACAAGCCCTAATTCAACAACTCCGGACTGTTGCTGAAAAAGAAACTGCTTGGCGTGAAAAGAATCGTCTTCTTTACACTGAAAAGAGGTCACGACTCGATAGCTTGATCGAGCTACGTAGTGCTAGTGGTGGTGAAATCACTCCGGAAGAACAAAAGCTCAGTAAGCACGTTGCCTTATATGAATCCAGATGTTCAGCGATGTGGGATTTAGCGAAAGAGATCAACGAGGAAGAGCAGAATCTCAAGGCTATGAAATCGAGCGATTAGCCAAATATTGGACGACTTAAAGCGTATTTGGTCTACACAAACAGACATAACAATGAAAAACAGAGGAGACTATCATGAGGCTATTAAAAACTTCACTCCTTGTGGTGCTGTCTTGTGCTGTGATATCTGTTTCGAGCGCTAGGGCAGGCAATTGGAATAACCAGAGTTCGGAGAGCATAAAGATTCTCAAAGACTTTATGGTCGGAGATGCAAAGGCTTTAGTACCAAGCCGGAGAAATGCTAGCTCCTCTGGAATTGTTCAACGTTTGATTATCGATGATGAGGAGTTTGCGGAAATATCTCTTTCCTATGAAGATGAGGGCGGTAACTCCGATTGGAATCGAACAGGTGAGCGCAATCAGCGTTGGGAGTTGAGAGATAAAAAGTTGAGATACAAACTAAACCAGCCATATTTTCTTACCTATCGATTTAGAATTCAGGTCGGTGAGGATCACCAAGGTTCTGGGTCAGATAAATATTTTCAAATAATTGCTGCAAATCGTGATCGTGGAGCTTGGAATCCAGTTGCTCAGCTCAAGAATGAAGGCGGTTATCTTACTTTCACTTTCTATCTTAACTACGAAGTCTTCTACCTTTGCGGTGAAAACAATTCCAACATGAAACATAGAGCGACACGGTTCAAACTCGCACGAATGGAAGATCTTGCAGGTACAGTCAATCAAATTGACTTAAAATTTCTTCCAAGTAAGGGACACGATGGTGAACTTATCCTGCTCTTTAATGACAAGACGGTGATAACTCACAACGGCATAAATACCACTTTAAGTTACGGCATTCTTCACAAATTCGGTCTTTATCGTGTTGATATAAATGCCGATACGCCGGACTCCTCGATCCTAATAAGTCGTTTCGGTACGAGCAAAAAATGTGAAGATATTATTTCTAAAAATAAATGTGACTTGTTAACCGCTGAGGTAAAACGCACATCTACTTCTGTGCCATGGGAGAATTACGCTCATATGGCATCTGACTTTGGAAAGAAAATATGCAAAAGAGCTAAAACTAAACCTATTAATTTTTTCTCTCTGGCTGATACTAAACCACCGCCTGTTACTGTTGATTTTTCAGTTTCTACGAAAGAAGTTTGCGAATTAGCTATTGAAGAATGGAATAGCATTCCCGGCTCCTGGTCGAATCATGCAGAAGCTCGAGGCCTATCACCCGAAAGTTGTAGGCTGTTCCTTAAATGAAAAAGTTCTACCTCTGCAAACTGTGCTTGATTGTCTTTGGAGCTTTGTTGGCTGTGCAGAGTGTGAGCGCAGGCAACTGGAACAGTTCAAGTGGTGAGTTGAAAATTAATTCGGGCAAAAAGAAAGAAGTTAGTAAGTTTAGACATTACTCATTGATCTCAGATACTCGAGTTGTAAGGGCTGGTGACAGTAGTCAGCGCTTTGAAATTCGTCATGGCGATTGCGGAAGAGAGCCGGGATATGATGATTGCGCAAATGATCGGCGAAGAATCGAAAGGGTCAAAGACAGCACTAGTTGGCATGGTAAAATTATCTGGTATGGATTCAGCATATTCATACCAGAAGATTTTCAAGAATTAGACCCGTCAAATACAACTCTTACTCAGGTCAAATTGGTTAGCTTCAGGCAACCGCTTTGGGACTTTAATGCACGTGGTCGTTATTTTTCATTTGAGGCTAATGCGAGCAATCAAACATGCTATGCAATTAAACTCGATGACATGCGAGGCAAATGGACTGATATCGCTCTAGGTATTGATTACTCAACAAAAAAGACTTCAAACGAAGGTATTTTTGATGGAAGTTCTTACGAGCTTTGGATTAATGGTGTTCGCAAGCCGTGTGCGATGTCAAAGGGGCCGGTACTTACGACGAAAATGATCAAGCAAAGCGGCAGAAGCCGAATCAAGCTTCATTTCGATTGGGGCATTTACAATAGTTACGTTAGTCGATGGTTCGATCGCAACAAAACTAAGAAGCCTGAGTTACAAGCTTTCGTTGATAAACATGATGATTCTGGGTTAGTCGTAAGGTCATCTACCAACAGACCCTTCGATGTTGACTGGGGCGTGAATCTACCGACTCAGATAGTTTATTACGACGAAATTCGGTATGGGCCGTCAAGGGAAGACGTAGACATCACATTGTTGGAGAAAAAGGCTAAGTACGCTCCAGTTGATTAAGTAAAGGTTGCACTTTTGGTCGGATTGCAGGTAATAAAAAGTGTAAAAGACATAGGAAGACCACCATCTGTATACGCTAGTGCCATGCAGTCCTTAACGTTCTTACAACAGGAGACTCTATAGCCTCTTTGTAGTCTCTTAATCCTTCCCATTACCCATAACAGCAATAGAGATGTGGTATGCAGAGGGCGATGTTGGTCTAAGAACCCCACATTTGGTGTTTTATCGCTAGACAGCTTCTCTTATATCTCTGCCAGCAATAATAAGTTATCGTGATATAATAAAAACACTTTTATGCCTATGGGCCGGCGCTCTGTATTCAGAGGATTCTCTATGAAAAAGTCGATTAATACGTGCTTAGTGGTTGGGGCCTCACTAGTGGTTGGTTTTCTAGCTACGCAAGTAAATGCGGATGAAGCTACTGTCTGGACGAAGATTCAATCCAATCCTGACACTACAGTATTTGCTGCATATGCGAACGAATTGGGGCTGGCGGAAGCTCTCAATACACAGAATCTGATTGTCCCGTGGACTTTATTTGTACCGAATAATGATGCGTTTGCGAAGTTACCTCCAAAAATCAAAAGTAAGTTAGCCAATGATGATCAGTTTAAAAGAAAGATCATAACGTCCCACATGGTGTTGGGCGCATCGGTTTCCGCCGACGGTATGGGTGCTGGCAATGCGCTTACTACTGTAAGTGGTGACAGTCTTGACCTGATCAAGAAAGACAATCTTTACGTTAAGGACGTGGTAGTCACCACGAAAGATCTTGTGGGTTCTAATGGCGTGGTACACTTGGTTGAGTGCGTGATGTTTGTTCAACCAAGTGTCGACGATGATAGATTAACAGCCTCCCAGAAGGCGCAGTTTGAGCAAACTGCTTGTTGTTTGGCGGAGAGTCTGGGCGATCTGCACCATCAAGCTCTGCTAAAGTGATATTAATCTGATTTTCTTATCAAATCCGAAGGCGTATGCTGCGGGAGGATTTGTGACAAGCTAGTGCTGTGCAGTCCGTAAAGTTCCTACAGTA
>CABZRL010000024.1:0-10537 GCA_902528165.1 uncultured Litorivicinus sp. | reverse complement strand
ACCACGGTGACAGACAATTGTCCTGTGGTCCGCCTTTAAATGACTCTCAAGTTTGCTAATGTGCAATTCATGAGAGGATCGCGGCCATCAGATTGACCAGCACTCAGCGAACACAAACAATCAAGGGCTCTCCTATATGACACTGAAGGACCAGTTCCGCTTTCTGATCGGCTACTTTTGGGTCGCCGATCGTTCCGATTTACGCTGGCGATTGATTGGCGCTTTAGTCTGTTTGTTACTGGCTAAGTCGAGTAACTTGGCGACACCTTGGTTATTAGGTCAGACGGTCGACACCTTGGATCGAAATGAGGTGATGGATGGATGGCTTCTTGGCGCTCTCGGTTTAGTGTTTGCTTATGCCTTCAGTCGTTTGGCAGCGCTTGTCTTTTCTGAAGGTCGTGAGGTGTTATTTACCTCAGTCTCACAACACGCCATTAGGACATTGACCGGCCATGCATTTACGCATTTGCATCGGCTACCACTTCCTTTTCATTTATCACGACAAACGGGATCACTTGATCGATTAATCGAGCGCGGAACCAAAGCAGTCGATTTTTTGCTTCGTTATGTCGCCTTTAATGTTGGCCCAACGCTCATTGAATTGGTCATCGTCTCGGGGATTGTCTGGCTATTATTTGGTGGGCCCTATGCGCTAGTGATCGGGCTTTCGATGCTCGCTTATATTATTTTGACTCTTCAAGTGACCACCTGGCGACTGCGCTTTCGGCGAACCATGAATGCCGCAGACAATAAAGTTGCAGGCCGCCTAGTCGATAGTTTTATCAATATTGAGACAGTTCGGCTGTTTGGGAATGAAGACTATGAGTCACGGCGATTGGATGAGGGATTAGCGACCTACGAGACCGCAGCGAATCAGAGTCGGTTCTCTTTAATGCTTTTGAATTTAAGCCAAACGTTGGTCGTTTTAGCGGGAGTGACCACTGTCTTGGTGATGGCGGCGCTTGATGTGCAATCAGGGACCCTGACCGTTGGTGCATTTGTGACGTTGAATACCTACATGCTGCAGGCCTTTCAGCCGCTAAATTTCTTGGGAAGTGTGTATCGCGAAATTCGGCAGTCGTTAATCGATATGGAAAATTTATTTGGGGTGTTGTCTGAGCCTCAAGAATCAGAAGTAATTCGATTCGAGGCATTACCACAAGACTCAGATGTCGTTTTTTCTGCTATTCGATTTGGCTATCATGATGGCCGAGAGATTTTGAAAGGGATCAGCGTAACGATCGCCGAGGGTCAAACCGTGGCCGTGGTGGGTGAAACTGGTAGCGGAAAGACGACCTTGGCTCGGCTTTTGTTGCGATTCTACGAACCAACCGAGGGAGTGATTACCATTGGTGGGCTCGATATTCGGCAGGTGTCGCGAGCAGTCTTACGGAGTCGGATCGGTGTGGTTCCTCAAGATACGGTCCTGTTTAACGAAACGTTGCGCTACAACATCAGTTATGGCCAGTTAGATGCGTCCGATGCAGAGCTAGAAGAAGCGGTGAAGACCGCCGGCCTTGAGTCCTTTGTGAATGTATTGCCAGATGGTTTGGAAACCGAGGTCGGCGCACGCGGGCTGAAGCTTTCTGGTGGGGAGAAACAACGCGTGGCCATTGCGCGAGCTGTGTTGAAACAACCATCAATCATGGTTTTCGATGAGGCGACTTCATCGCTAGACACGACCACCGAGGCAGCTATTCAGGCCAATTTAGAACGTGTCGCCGCCAAACAAACCACCTTTGTGATTGCCCATCGGTTAAGTACGATCACGAAAGCTGACCAGATTTTGGTGCTATCCGATGGTAAGGTGGTCGAGCAAGGTCACCATCAAGCGTTGATCGGCCAAGGTGGTCTTTACGCGAAGCTATGGGATGCCCAAAGCCAGGATGGTTGATCCAAAACAACCGAGTCCTCGGGAAGTCATTGGAAGATCCGATCGTCAGTTGATTCATTGAATCCAACGTCAAAGCGGCATGACCTTGCAGTCATGCCGCCGTTCTGTTTATTTCATCGTAGGCATAGAGAACTCAGCACCAGCTCGCAAACCAGTCGGCCAGCGAGCGGTAATGGTTTTCATCCGTGTATAGAATCGAACACCATCGGGGCCGTGTATGTGCAACGGACCGAATAAACTCCGCTTCCAGCCGCCGAAACTGTGGAAAGCCATAGGCACTGGAATGGGGACATTGACGCCAATCATTCCGACCTGAATGGTTTCGGTGAACTGTCGTGCGCTATCGCCATCGCGAGTAAAAATAGCAGTTCCGTTGCCGTACTCATGGTCATTGATCAGTTGGACGGCTTCTTCGTAGCTCTCAACACGGACGACGGAGAGGACAGGACCAAAGATCTCCTCATCGTAGATCCGCATGCCAGGTTTGACGTGATCAAACAGCGTTGGGCCGACAAAGTAGCCATTCTCATTACCAGTCACAACAAAGTTTCGCCCATCCATAACCAGAGTAGCTCCTTCAGAAACCCCTTGATCAATGTAGCCGAGGACTTTATCTGCATGTTCACGAGTGACTAGCGGTCCCATATGTGGCTCGTCGGCATTCATACCAGAGCCGACTTGCATGGATTGGATTTCTGTTGTCAGGTCAGCGATGAGCTTATCAGCCACCTCATCACCGACACAGACAGCAACAGAGATTGCCATGCAGCGTTCGCCGGCAGATCCGTAGGCTGCACCCATCAGTGACTTCACCACCTGACTTGGGTCTGCATCTGGCATGATGACCATGTGGTTTTTTGCGCCACCGAGTGCTTGAACACGCTTTCCGTGGGCGCTGGCGGTCGAGTAGATGTATTCGGCGATCGGTGTGGATCCAACAAAGCTCACTGCCTGAATCCGTGGGTCGGTCAACAGCTCATCAACGGATTCTTTATCGCCGTTGACGACGTTGAAGACACCATCAGGAAGCCCGGCTTCTTTGAGAAGTTCTGCTAAGCGCATCGGTGTGGACGGATCTTTTTCCGAGGGCTTCATGACAAAGGTGTTGCCGCACGCAATCGCCACAGGGAACATCCACATCGGCACCATGGCTGGGAAGTTAAAAGGACTGATCCCCGCACAGACACCCATGGGCATCATCTGACTGTAACTGTCCACGTCGCGACCCACATTGAGACTGTGTTCACCTTTTAACAGGTGCGGAATGCCGCAGGCGAATTCTACAACCTCGAGACCGCGGGTGAGTTCTCCTTTGGCGTCTGAGAAAACTTTGCCGTGTTCTGAGGTAATGAGTTCTGCCAGTTCATCGGCATGGCGTTCAATCAGCTCTTTGAACTTAAACATGATGCGTGCGCGATTCAGTGGCGTGACTTTACTCCAGGATACAAAAGCCTCTTCGGCATTCGCGATGGCAGCACGTGTCTCGTCTGCCGAGGAGAGTGCAACACTGAACCGCGCCTCACCTGTTGCCGGATTGTAAACAGTCGCTGTGCGATCCGAGTGCGAACTCACTCGTTGGCCGCCAATAAAATTCCCTAATACCGTCATCGTGATCTCCCGATTCATTCTGTTATCCGATTAAATCGAATCAAAACTGTCGCTTCAAGAGCAAATAGTTGCTTTTTGATACAACAAAAATGATATATCTTGTGGGGATGAAACAACGATCCATGAATTGGGAAGACGCCCGCTATTTTCTGACTGTCGCCAGAGCCGGACAGTTGGGTAAAGCTGCTGAGCAGTTAGGGATTTCCGTGATGACTTTGTCACGACATCTCAATCAATTACAGCGACACGTTGGGGCCACGTTGCTTACTCGGCATAGTAAAGGCATGCAGTTAACCGATGAAGGCAGTCGATTGGTTGATTATCTCGAACGGGCAGAAGCCGAGATTGAGGCGTCAGGTTCCATTTTTGAACGAAAGGGGATGTCGGTTTCCGGGACGGTCCGTGTTGCTGCTCCTGAAGGCTTCGCGCTGAAAGTGCTGACACCGCAGTTGGGACGTTTATTCGATTGGCATCCGGATGTCGTCGTTGAGATTGTTCCGCAAACCCCGGGATTTTCCCTATCGCGTCGCGAAGCAGATATTGCCGTCATGGTGGGCCGACCAGAAGAATCTCGTCTGCAGTTTGAGAGTCTGGGAACCTATGGATTGGGGCTCTATGCCAGCGACGAGTATTGTCAACGATATGGTGTGCCTGGCTCGATTGATGCGTTGGGTGAGCATCGCTTGATCGGCTATGTTGAAGATCTGTTATTCAGTGCGCGGTTAAACCTCGCGCGAACCGTCTGGAATGACTGGCAGTCGAATCTCGCGATTTATTCACCGATTGGTCAAGTCGAAGCCGTACGCTCAGGGCTTGGCATTGGGGTGTTGCATGAATTTTTATTAAAGGATCTCCCCCCCTTAGTGGCGGTCTTGCCGGAATTACGATTGAGTCGCGAATTCTTCTTAGTCTTTCATCCCACCACTGAGCGGATTCCGAGAATCCAGGCGGTACTCGAGTTGTTGCGCGGACTGCGGGGATCGCTCTGTTGAGGGTTTGACTATCGGTTGGAGAAACAAGGAGGTAGACTCTGGTCTCTTTGGCCATTAATCACAATTCATGTCAGATACTGCCTCGCAAACCATCGATACTGCCTGGGACACCTTGTTTTCTGCGCTCGACTATGACGAGGGTAATCAACAGGCACGTTGGGCAGAAGAGGTCGAGCGTCGCCTCAAAGAGAATGGCCTGACCTATCAGGCGCATACCTCTAAGCATCATCAAAACCGCCAGGGCCAACTTGATGTGGTTCCCTATTTGATGAATGAGTCGACCTTTGAGCATTTAGCGCGCGGATTGTCGCAGCGGATGCGGTTTTTCGAAGCGTTATTGAGTGATATCTATGGGGAACGGCATTTACTGGCGGATGGTTCGATTCCAGCGGATTTACTGTTTGCCAATCCAGACTATTTGATCGAAGCCCACGGACTGAATCCACAAACCCCTTGGGTCAGCTTTTTGGCGCATGATTTAGTGCGCGATGCGAGCGGTCAGTGGTTTGTCCTCGGGCAAAGTACTCGTGCTCCTGCGGGCCTTGGCTACGTGCTTGAGCGTCGTCTGATCATGTCGCGGGTCATGGGCTATTTATTACGCCGCATGTCGGTCAAGCGTTTATCTGGGTTTTTCAGAACGTTACGACAGTTTTTGCGCGCCGACAGTCGTGATCAGGATTTATCGATTTTGCTGACTCCCGGTCAATCCGTTGAAAGCTATTTTGAGCACGCATTTTTAGCCAACCATTTGGATTTTACATTGGCCGAGGGCGACGACCTGACAGTCCGTGGTAATCGGTTGATGTTGAAGACCTTAAGTGGTTTGCGTCCGGTTTCTGGGGTGCTACGTCGAGTGACGGATCAAGATATTGATCCCTTGGAATTAAACGGCTTCAGTCGACAGGGAACACCAGGGTTAATGTACGCTGTCCGCTGTGGCGGCGTGCGCATGGCGAATGTACCTGGTTCTGGAGTGATCGATTCACCATTATGGATGGGGCGGCTCGAAGGTCTGTGCCAAAAGCTGTTGGGTGAAGATCTCATTTTGAAAACCCTTCCGGCTCTGTGGTTGGGTGATCCCGATGAGCATGAGGAGTTTGAATCACTGTGGCCTGATGTCTTGGTGCGTCATGCGTCGGCATTTCCGGCCGGCGAGTCGTTTGTGGTTCGGGATCTTCCGGATGCCGAGCGTCAAGTCCTGAAAGCACGCATTGATGCCGATCGACCGAGTTGGGTTGCCTGGCAGGCGATTGCTTTAGAAACCGTGCCAGTCGCAGAAGGAACAGCCCGAGGTGAAGCCCATGCCGTCTTGCGGATGTATACCGCTCAGTCACAAGATCAAAAAGTGGATGTGATGCCGGGTGGACTGGCCTCGTGTAACCATGATGCCTCTTGGGCGCAACTGCGGCCGAACACTCCCGAGCGATACAAAGATCTGTGGGTGATGGGCATGGAGCCCGACAATCAGTTGTCGATGTTTGCGGAGATGGATGCCCCGACGCTTGGTCCCATCGATCAATCCATGACCCCAAGCAGGGTCGCTGACGCGATGTTTTGGCTCGGGCGCTATGTGGAGCGAGCTGATGGTCTGACTCGGTTGGTCCGCGAAGTCTTATCTGGCGCCATTGATACCCGAACGGAGCGTCAACAGGCTGCGTTGTGGTTATTGGGGTCACAGTTCCAAACCGATACGCTGAATTTTGAGAATGCCGCCGCCGAGATCCATCAACTGGTGTTCATGCGGACCGCCGTCGGCGGATTGAGTGAATTGATCAATGCCATCATGCGAAACGCACGAGCGACTCCAGACTTTTTGAGCGACGATGCCTGGCGTGCTTTGGTGAATCTTGAACAAATGATCGAACGAATCGGCTGGATGAAACACGCCGATGCGGGTCGATTGTTGGATCAGGTGGATGCGATCCTCATGCAGTTAGCAACCTTCTCTGGGCTCAATAATGACACCATGAGTCGAACCTTCGCGCATCGTTTTATGGATATCGGACGACATCTGGAGCGGGCGAGTAAAACGCTGATGTTATTGAATTACGCGTTTCAGAGTCTGAAACCACAGGACATCAATCAGTGGGAACTGATTTTGGAAGTGACCGATACGGTGATGACGTATCGGCGCCGATACCGTACACGGCTGCATCCGACTGCGATCTTGGATTTGCTACTGCTCGATACAGAAACACCCAGAGCCATTGG
The DNA here is from genome assembly GCA_902528165.1 of uncultured Litorivicinus sp. GTDB lineage: Bacteria > Pseudomonadota > Gammaproteobacteria > Pseudomonadales > Litorivicinaceae > HIMB30. The sequence goes on along the minus strand of CABZRL010000024.1, from coordinate 3,832 downwards.
GTACTTAGCTCAGCGATTGGAGCATTTGGTGCAGGGATTACCGGTGCAACAGTTGGTCGGGCGGAAGAATCAACTCCAGCAGTTGGCGTTTCGGATTCATGCGAATCTTCAGATGTCGCAAACCGATGATCTGATGACGATTCAGGGATCCCCGAAGAAACCCTTATTTGACACGCTAGACCAACAAATTGACATCTTATCGAGCCTCAGTGAGGCCATTACTCTGGCGTATTTCAGTCATGCCGATGTGCCACAACATCTCGTGAAGGTGAGCTGATGCGGTATCGAGTCAGACATCGTAACCGTTACCAGTATGTGCATCCGGTGAGTTTAAGTCACAGCCACGCCACCTTGTTGCCTCGGGATACGCTCAACCAGCAGGTTCTCAGTGCGCGTTTGACGATTTTGCCGGGAACTGACGATGTGCATGAGCGCCAAGATTTGTTTGGAAATCGTGTGTCACGATTTTCGATTGAAGAGGTCCATACTGAACTCAATGTGTTGGCTGAATCTGAGGTTGAGGTTCGAGCCAATCGTGTCGACTTGAGCCGAGACCTTGATGTCACGGATCAATCAGGGATCCCGGCGAAGACCCGCTTATACTGTCGGCCGAGCCTCTATGTGCCGATTGGCATCCCGGAAATTCAGCAATTCGCTGATCAATGTTTCACTGACGGTTGTGGTCTTATTGAAGGGATGCGCGCGCTCAATGAGCGCATTTTTCATGAATTTGTGTATGACCAACATTTCAGCGATGTCGAAACCCCGGTTGGGTTGGTGTTATCTGAGAAACGCGGTGTTTGTCAGGATTTCGCCCATTTGATGCTAGCTTGTTTACGGTCGAAAGGGATTGCTTGTCGCTATGTGTCTGGATATCTCGAGACGGATCCGCCGGCGGGCCAACCCAAATTGATGGGTGCCGATGCCTCTCATGCTTGGGTCAGTGTGTTTGTTCCGGGGACTGGCTGGATCGATTTTGATCCCACCAATGGTCTGTTACCTTCCGATCGCCATGTGACTCTCGCTTGGGGTCGTGATTACGCCGATGTCGTTCCCTTGAAAGGATTAATGACCGGTGGAGGCCAGCATGCCCTGGAAGTCTCGGTGGATGTGACGCCTCTCGAATAAATGCCTCGATCAGTTTGCAGAGTAGGTGAACACGGATGAGTGATCTTTGATGCGCGCTTGGATCGCCTGATGCAGTGCCAAGGTTCGTTCTGCTTCTTCGACGTGCAGATTCTCGATCAACTGTCCATCTAACACACAAAGTCCTTCACCTGCCGCCATGGCTCTTCGCCACGCATCCATGATCAATCTCGCCCGTTCGATCGCATCACTTAATGGTGCGAATACCGTGTTTGCCGTGTGGATTTGTGAGGGATGGATCAAGGTCTTTCCATCAAAACCAAGGCTGCGACCTTCCTCACACTGCAGTTGATAGAGCTCTGGATGATCAAGGTCTAAGCACGCGCCATCCAAGACATCGATGTTCGCTTCTCGTGCCGCTAACACGCAGTGCGAGAGCGCATGGATGAGACCCTCTCGCCCGATGGAGGGAGGAACGCGAAGGCATTTGGCAAGATCTGAGGTGCCGATCAATAAAGCTCCAACTCGTGAGTGTGCAGAACAGAGCGCGCGAGCATTGAGCACTCCTTTTGGTGTTTCTGCCATTAACCAAAGCTCAACATCGGGACGATAGCCAAGGGCGTCCATCTGCTCGCCGAGCGTGAAGACATCCTCGGCCGACTCCGCTTTGGGGACGACTAAGGCATCCAGTGCAACCTGATGGAAGGCGAAGAGATCATCAGCCATCCATTCGGTACCAAAGCCATTGAGGCGAATGGCGATCTCTCTGGGGTCAAATCCGCCGTCGATGAGTGCCGCTTGTGCCGTGGATCGTGCTCTCAGTTTAGTATCAGGGGCGACTGCGTCTTCCAGATCTAAAATGACCACATCGCAGTCGAGTGTTTTTGCTTTCGCAATGGCTCGCTCATTGTGGCCAGGCATGAAGAGTGCGCTACGACGAGGGGTCATGATCGATCCTTATGGAGAGGGGTTGGGTTGGCTGACATGGATCCCCTCGATCCCCTCTAAGACTTCTTGCGATAACACCAAGCGGTGCGTATCAATATTTTCTTTGAGCTGCTCTAAGGAAGTCGCGCCGATGATATTGGAGGTCAGGAATGGCCGAGAGGTCACGAAGGCGAGCGCCATTTCCGTGAGCGTCAAGCCGTGCGCCTTCGCGAGTTGCGCATAGGCTTCTGTTGCGCGTGTCGCCTCGGGATTGGAATATCGACTGAAGCGGTCAAAGAGTGTCAGGCGAGCACCCGCTGGACGCGCACCTTCTAAATATTTTCCGGACAACACCCCAAAAGCGAGAGGCGAGTAGGCCAAGAGTCCGACCGATTCCCGATGCGCAATTTCCGCTAATCCGATTTCGAAGGTGCGATTGAGAAGTGAGTAGGGATTTTGAATAGAGGCAACAACGGGAAGACCTTCACGTCGGGCAATCTCTAAAAAGGTCATCACACCCCAGGGTGTTTCGTTGGACAGACCGATCGCGCGGACTTTACCGCTGACCACCAATGACTCGAGCGCGGTCAGAATGTCATCAATCGGAGTTTCCTCCGCGTCTTGGTCGTGAGTGTATCCGAGTTGGCCAAAAAAATTGGTTCGACGATCAGGCCAATGCAGTTGATAGAGGTCCACGTAGTCGGTCTGTAATCGAGCTAAGGATGCATCAATCGCTTCGTCCAGATGCGCTTTGGTGTGTCTTGGTCCACCCCGAAAATAGTTAACCCACTCCCCTGGCCCACAGGCTTTGGTGGCGAGGATCAAATCGTCACGCCGGCCATGCTGTTGCAACCAGGTCCCGATATACTCTTCGGTCCGACCTTGCGTTTCTGCTTTGGGCGGAACCGGGTAGAGCTCTGCGGCATCAATGAAATTCACGCCACGTTCATCACAGGCATAGCTGAGCTGCTGGTGGGCCTCGGCCTCAGTATTCTGTTCACCCCAGGTCATGGTGCCGAGACAGATCGAGGTCACATTAATGCCGGTGTGTCCGAGCGGGCGTTTTTCAATCATGGTTCGCTTCTCCAAAATGATTGGGTGACATTATTAAGCATCCATTCGCCTCAAGGCTTCACTTAAGGTGCCGGGGCTACATCCAAAATTCAAGCGAACAGCAGTCTCTGATCCGAAGGGTTTGCCTGGTGACAGTCGCACGCCGCGTTTGGCAAAGTGTTCAGGGATATCGGTTCGCTGATGCGACTCAATCCATGCCAAAAATGTCGCATGACCGGTGGTGACTTCAAATTCTGGATGTTGAGCCGCCCAGTCGAGCACCCTTTGGCGATTGGTTCGAAGAGCGTCTAGGAGCTCATGATGCCAGTCCCAGCCATGACGGAGGCAGGATTCGGTGACTGCGTAGGCTAGAGGTGTGACATGCGGCATGGCGATCTGTGTGTCCAAAAACCGTTGGCGCGTGACGGGTTCAGGAATGATGGCGACGGCACAACCGAAGCCGGCAACATTAAAGGTTTTTGTCGCAGCCATCAATGTGATAGTGGGCTGAGTGGTTGGGGCAATCCGACCCAGAGGGATGTGTTGGTTGTCATCGAGAATCAAATCTGCCCAAATTTCATCACTGACAATCAGACTGCCATGGCTTGCACCGATACGAACCAATTGTTGGATTTGATGACCTGAATACACGGTCCCGCCTGGGTGCTGAGGGTTGCACCATAAAATGGCTGCAGGTGCCTTCAATGCCCGTAATTGATCATCCATATCATCAAAAGATGGTTCAAGTCCCCCTGCTTGACGATGG
>CABZRL010000023.1:0-10640 GCA_902528165.1 uncultured Litorivicinus sp. | reverse complement strand
TCCCAGCCCAGATCCATCAGCATTTGCATGGTGAATTCTGGATAGCCATCTTTGATCTCAGAACCTTGAGAGTACACACCTTCGGCAAGCAGGTTCTCGCCATCCCTCTCAACACCGAAACGTGCACGGAAGGTTAATCCACCTTTCGAAACAGGCTTCGACATATCATAAAGATTTGGCGTTCCTGGATGCTTCATCTCAGGAGTACCCCAAGATGGCCATGGCATACCGTAGTAGTCACCGTCACATGGACCACCCACGGCTTGCAGTGTGGTCTTATCGAAGGTGTGCTGGTTTGCCATATGTGCCCGGATACGCTCTGGCGATTGGCCAGTGTAACCAATGGTCCACATACCACGGTTGAACTCACGCGTAATGTCTTCGATCAGAGGCTCATCACCGTTAACCTTGATGTTACGGAACAGACGGTCTGAAAAACCTAACTTATCTGCAAATAACTTCATGATGACGTGATCTGCCTTTGACTCAAACAATGGGTCAACCACTTTCTCGCGCCACTGGATTGAGCGGTTTGAGGCGGTCACAGATCCATATGTTTCGAATTGCGTCGTGGTTGGAAGTAGATACACCCCGTCCTGACGATCATGGAGAACCGCAGACACTGTTGGATGCGGATCAACCACAACCAAAAGATCCAATTTCTCCATCGCTGTCTTCATGTCGAGCTGACGTGTTTGTGAGTTCGGGGCGTGACCCCAAAGGACCATGGCACGTGTGTTATTTGGCTGCCCGAGGTTTTCCTTGGCTTCCAAAATACCGTCGATCCAACGAGATACAGGAATACCTGTCTCGTTCATCATTGCCTTGTCCTTACCGTCTTTGGTCTTCATTGTCGCGAAACGACCCTTCAACCAATCGAGGTCTTCTTCCCAGACTCGAGCCCAATGCGCCCAAGAGCCAGGCTTCAAGCCGTAATAACCGGGCAGAGTATTTGCCAGAACACCCAAGTCAGTCGCGCCCTGAACGTTACAGTGACCGCGGAAGATATTCGTACCGCCGCCTGACGTACCCATGTTACCCAGAGCCAACTGCAAGATGCAGTACGCACGTGTGTTGTTATTACCGTTGGTGTGCTGAGTACCACCCATACACCAAATCACGGTACCTGGACGGTTATTCGCCAACGTACGCGCCACACGCTCGAGCTGTGAGCCTGGAGTCCCAGTCACACGCTCTACTTCTTCAGGAGTCCACTTAGCGACTTCATTTTTGATGTCGTCCATGCCCCAGACGCGAGTGCGGATGAACTCTTTGTCTTCCCAGCCGTTTTCAAACACGTGCCATAAAATACCCCAGATCAAGGGAACGTCAGTACCTGGACGGAAACGTACATACTCGTCCGCATGTGCGGCTGTACGCGTGAACCGTGGGTCACAAACGATGACCGGAGCATTGTTCTGCTCTTTGGCCTTCATGATGTGCTGCAAGGACACTGGATGTGCTTCTGCAGGGTTACCACCGATCAAGAAGATCGCTTTCGAGTTATGAATATCGTTGTACGAGTTGGTCATCGCACCGTAACCCCAGGTGTTCGCAACACCAGCTACAGTGGTTGAGTGACAGATCCGTGCCTGATGGTCAACGTTGTTGGTTCCCCAGTAAGCAGCAAACTTACGATACAGATACGACTGCTCGTTGTTTGTCTTCGCAGAACCCAACCAGTACACACTGTCTGGACCGCTCTCTTCACGAATCTTCAACATCTGGTCGCCAATCTCGTTGATCGCCTGCTCCCAAGAAACCCTAGTGTAGGTACCGTTGACCAACTTCATTGGATACTTCAGGCGACGCTCGCCGTGACCAAGTTCTCGGACCGCTGAACCTTTTGCGCAGTGTGCACCCAGGTTAAATGGGGAATCCCAACCGGGCTCCTGACCAACCCAAACGCCATCACGCACTTCTGCCTGGACCGTACAGCCCACCGAGCAGTGCGTACAAACGCTCTTCTTAATTTCAGTTTTCGCATCACCCGATGCTCCGACCGCCGCCTCGACCGAACGTGGCGTCATCGAAAACGCAGCCAAACCACCCACTGCTAAACCGGTCGAACGCAAAAACGTCCGTCGATCCATTTTGTGAGAGACTACGTTCTTCAGCAAGGATGACACTTGGGAGCCAACTGCTACCCCACTCGCCTTTTTCCTTAACATGAAAATCCTCCTCAGGATTTTTGTGAATAACTCATCAGGGCCAATTGCAACCTGAGGCTATTCGTTTTTATTAGAACCGTGCTGTCTCGAGATACTTCTTGTAATGATCGTTCTTGCGAAGACCACTAGTTTGACGAATCTCTACTTCAGAACTTGCTAACGCTTGTGTTCCCGCTGCTGCAGCGACCGCTGCAACTGGCAACCCAGTTGTTACAAGCTTCAAGAAGCCACGGCGCCCTGCCTGTGTTGTTTTCTGTTCACTCATGAACATCTCCTTGTTGTGCTTTCACACTTTTTTGCCTTCCGGCCTACTCGATACGAAAAGATTCTTGCTCAATCTCCACAACCAGCCTGCCTAGAGAGCCGACTGGAGCGTAGAGCAGTGCATTTTCCGCTTTTTCGAGATCGCTGAAACAATGCGATGCCCAAGGGGCAATGTGCGCATTGAAAAATTCTTTCTGAGTTTGCAAAGGCATCGGTTGTCCAAAGGCACCCGTAATCATTCCCGCCATCATTTCACAAAGAGCACCGAGATGATCTTCCGGCTCTGACACTCCTTGCTTTCGCCGCATACCCAACAAACGCATTTTGGCGCGCAGATCCGCCAATGGCTTTTCATGCAAAAATCCAGTGAGGTAGTAGCTGGCATAAGGCAACACCTCACCGCGACCCACACCAATGAACAACACGTTGAATTCGCGTTCCACTGATCCCGGACTCATTGATTTGGCGATTTCTGAAAGCGTGCCGATAGTTGAACTTAAGGTACCTTCACCGGATTCCAGGGCCACTAATCGGTCGAGCGTTGTTTGATCTGGGACTTCTAATAAAAGATTGCCAAGTAGCGAATACAGCGATGCCCGCGCCTGATCTTCAGGGGCCACCGGGGTTCTCATCATTTCCACTGTCGCATCTACGGTCATTATTATAATCACTCAGCCTTCTTGTCGAGTGGCTCTTCTTGAGCATCTCTTTTCTCCGTGCTCGGATAATATACCTTTTTTTTCTGTTTTGACAACAATCTCAAATTTTACCTAAAAGTCATACGCCGAGGCCCCGGCAAAAGCGTCGGCTCCTGCTCCTGCTCCTGCTCCTGCTCCTGCTCCTCCAACAAATCAGCAGAATCCGCACCAATTTCGCGAGGAGCGATTGAGCGCTCATTGTTGACAGGTGCCTCAAGCCTCCTTCGGTCAGAGATGGTTTGATCAACAGAGTCTAGCGAAATTGTCTCATCAACTTGGCTCTCATCCTCAGCCAGTGATTCTAGTGCATCAAGTGCCTGGGAGGCGTAGCCTTTACCGACCTGATAAAGGGTTTCCATATTCTCAATGATCATCGCGGCGTCTGTGTAGTCGTCCCAGTACTCATCGAGTCCGTCGAGATTGGCAAGCACCGGGTTTGTTTTCCAAAATGCACGAAGTGCACGTGCGCGAATCCGCTCTGGCACACGTCCATCCATGAACTTCTCAACCGTGTCACCAAGCGTCATCGTCTCCGGGTCTGGCAGCTCAAGAATGCTTAAGATCTCATCATCTGACTTGCCTTCAAACTCTTCAGCTGGCTCGTCGGCTTGCTGCATATCAGCACTCGGTAACGCTGACTCATCCTGCTCTGCATTCAATTTCCTGTCCGACCAACGAGACAAGAATCCTTTGTCTTCGCTCAATGCTTTTTCCTCTTACGCAACGACGCAGGCGATAAATACACATCGCTGCCTTGACTGACACGAAGATCGCCGATCCCTTCATCGGTTTGATCAACGTTTAGGCGGTCACGCTTCCGCTTCTTAAATGGCTCCTCGGCAAAATGATGGTTGACGAATTGTTGCGCCCAACTGATCACCACTGGGGGAATAGGCACTGGCTCAACCAAGCTGAACCCGCTATCCAATAGATCTTGTGCCTCGTAGGGAGATAGGGTCACGTCAGATACACCCCAGCCTCCAGGGCTTTCCCCTGAATCATCCTCATCCATGATGACAAAGGCTGACGGGATATCCATCGATAAAGCAACTCGATAGGCTTCGACATCGGAACGATACAAATCTAAAGATAAGGTCCGAGCGTGGAACAAGGTGATGTCACCCTCAGTTCGTAGCTCAACCCAGTGCGCGATATCAGCTCCCGGGATCAGACCCGACGGCTTCCAAATCTCCGTTGCCCAACGAGTGACACCAGGAAATCTGCTCACGATGATCCCCATTGGCATGGAAATCATTCGTGCCGCAAATAAGTCAGATTGATCGATCGGCTGCTTTGGGGTGCTCACAGATTTTTCACCTTGGGATCTTCTTTTTGTCATATTCGCCCTTACTGAGTGTAGTCTATGGTGATATCACATGAAAAAAATAGCCCCACAAATGAAAACAAATAAAACGCTGATTCTTTGTAGCTGCGATCACAGCATCAAATACAACCCCGAAGCATTTAAGTCGCAAGGCTTTGATGATGTCATTATGACTGACCAACTTTGCGGTCAAGATATGGATGTGGCAGTCGCAGCACTGTCGCAACGCGATCAAGTTGTGTTTGCTTGCGAGCAACAAGCGCGCATATTTGAACAGCTGACCGAAGAACTGCAGGCAGAAAACGCACTTCAAGCTTCGCTCGACCTGATCGATCTTAGGGACCGCGCCGGCTGGACGGGACCTAATGAACAAGCAAAACAGGTAGAAGCCAAACAACTCGCATTATTGGCTGATGCAACCCTTGATCGACCAGGCACGAAAGTGAGAGAGGTTGCCTCTAATGGCACCTGCCTCATCATCGCGAAAGATGCATCGGTCCTGTCATTCGCTGAAACGCTAGGCGAAGAGTTGGCGGTGACCTGTGTGCTCGAACAATCGCCAGAGGAGATCCGACCCTCAGCGCACTATGATCTCGCTGTTGGCCACATTCAGTCTGTGTCCGGAGGACTCGGCGCGTTTGACGTGGTCTTCAATCAATTTTCAACATTAGTTGCGACCGGACGTGGGGCGAGCCAATTTACGACTCCACGGGACGCAGCCAGTTCGACTTGCGATATTGTCGTCGATTTAGTCTCTGAAGAATCGTTGCTCGCCGCTGAAGCAACCCGCGACGGCTATCTACGAGAACCGCATCCCGATTCAATTCGTCTTAGCACCCTCGGCGCGCAAGCGAAAGCCCTCGTCGGCACCTTTGAGAAGCCGCTCTATGTGAAATATGAAGGATCGATTTGCGCTCACTCACGGTCACAAAAAATCGGGTGTACACGATGCATCGATACCTGTGGCGCAAAAGCAATCCGATCCAACGGTGACGGAATTTATGTCGACCCCGACATGTGCGGGGGTTGTGGGGGTTGCGCATCAGTCTGCCCGACAGGTGCGATTCTCTATGATGATCCGCCATTTGAATTTTTAGTCGAACGCTTAAAAACACTGATCCAGACATTTACGGCGCATTCGGACATTCCGCCTCGCATTCTTTTTATTGATCGGACATTTGGGCGCCAATTAATTTCTGATGCTGCTCGATTCAGTCAGGGACTCCCCGCTGATGTTATTCCCTACGAGGTGGACAATGTCGAACTCATTGGCCATGCGGAATTATTGGCAGCACTTGCTGCTGGTGGTAGCGAAGCATTGATTTTTAAGTCACCGCGCACAGCGAAAACAGCGATTGCAAATCAGTCTGGGCTAACGCACCGGCTATTGAGTTCAACTCGCGTGGATCCAGCCCGCGTCCGTATCCTTGAAGTCAGCGACGTGGAGTCATTGGAATCTGCACTCCACGGAACACGCATGCCCGCCCTCAACCATGATGAGGTTGCATTACTCGGTGGTCGTCGCGAGGTTGCCAAACGGGTCATCGCTGCCTTCCTTGAGCATGATGGTGAACGAGCGATCTCGGTCGGACTCGAGGCCGGTGATCCTTATGGAGCGATTGAAGTTGACCCCGAAAAATGTACGCTGTGTTTGGCCTGCGTCTCGCAGTGTCCGACAGGGGCCCTCAATGATCGATCCGATCGACCAGAAATCAATCTGGTTGAAAATGCTTGTGTGCAATGCGGGCTCTGCGCCAATACCTGTCCAGAGCAAGCCATCACATTGAAACCGCAACTCAGCTTTGGGAAGCAGACTCTCGAGCAGGTATCGTTACACGGGGAAGACCCGTTTGAATGCATTGAATGCGGTCGTCCATTTGGCGTGAAATCAACCATTGAACGGATTATTGAAAAGCTCGAAGGCAATCATTGGATGTACACTAACTCCGACAATACGAAACTCGTGAAGATGTGTGATGACTGTCGAATCAACGCGCAATATCATGACGAAAACGCACCTCTCCGTGGGCCAGATCGTCCGCGTGTCCGGACTACCGACGATTACCTCGATAGTTAGGGATTGAATTGAATCGGTTTACCCAAATCGAGCGGTGTCAACGAGTGAACAAACGCAACGATGTCATTGATGTCACTCATTTGAAGATCAATCGGCGCAATCGTGATCAACCTTCGGTTCTGCTCAATTCCAGAGCCTTTCACGGAAATCAGGGCTTTATGCGGAGAGACTGTGTAAAAGGTGGAGAAGCGCAGATACCAGTCATCGAACGAGCGCATCGCGTGAAAAGATGGAGCGTTCCCGATCCCCGCGTATTTATCTGCCCGATCAACTTTATGACACCTGCGACAGTGGTTCCACGACAGCTCTTGCCCACGATCCAAATCGCCGACAATGACGATTTCGACCGGCGCAGCTTCTTGTGCTTCAGCAGGAATCGCAACCTGTTGACCATCGATTTGGAAGTCCGAAATTGTCGCGCGACCCGGATCACTGATAAGCCAATCAACAAACGCCTGATAATCAGAACTTTGCGCAGCCTCACCCATGGCGCGGATGTATACAGTTTCGCCGGAGACCAACTGCAAGACTTGAGTCCCACCTTCTGGGCGCTCGGTCACAAACTGAATATCACCAGGAAAATCGACGCGTTCAAAACGAATGCGCGTTTTCAGGGAAAATCTAGGGACGATATACTGAATCAAGTCAGCTGGAACTGCGCGATCGTGAGACAAACTGAGCGCGTAGGCCTGCGGCTGGCTAATGAGCAGTGCGCTCAACCAAGATGCAACCAGAAGTTTTATTGTTTTTCTAATCAATTGACAACACCTCATAACATTGAGACAAGTTATTGTAATAATGACATAGGAGATCGCTATGAGCGAAGATAACTTCAATTTATCCATGCGTAAGTTTCTCAAATCCGTCGGAGTCACGTCACAACAGAAGATCGAAGATGCGGTTCGTGCCATCGAATCCAACTCTGACTTAACAAGTCTGGATTTGACGGTCACACTGCGTTGCGACGCGATCGGCCTGAACCATGAAGTGAAAGGCACAGTCGAGCTTCCATAACAAAAAGACAGGACATTGAAGTGAGTAATCCCGAATTCAAAGATGCAGGCGTCATTGCCACCGATGGCGGCGGACAAGCACCAAAAAAAGAGGCTCAGCCACCACTTGAAGTCAAAGGCGTCAAACACATCGTTGCCGTCGCTTCAGGAAAAGGCGGCGTCGGTAAATCAACCGTTTCAGCCAATTTGGCTGTTGCACTCGCCATGCGTGGCCTCAAAGTGGGCCTGCTGGATGCCGACGTTTACGGGCCTAGCCAGCCAAGGATGCTTGGTGTCAGCGGGCGCCCTTCGAGCCCAGATGGACAAACCATCCTTCCGCTACGCAACCATGGCGTGACTGTGATGTCACTCGGACTGATGATGCCAGATGACGAAGCATTGATCTGGCGTGGACCTATGCTGATGGGTGCGTTGCAGCAGATGCTCGGTCAGGTGCAGTGGGGACAACTCGATGTTCTACTGGTGGACTTACCACCGGGGACAGGTGACGTGCAGATGACTCTCAGTCAGAAAGTAAATGTCACCGGTGCGGTGATCGTCTCAACGCCACAAGACATTGCCCTGCTGGATGCTAAAAAAGGGATTGATATGTTCAAACGTATGAACGTTCCGTTACTTGGATTTGTGGAGAATATGGCCTCTTTTGTCTGCGATGGATGTCAGAAAGAACATCATCCATTCGGTCATGGCGGCGCCAAAGCCGAAGCTGAAAAACAAGGAATTCCTTTCTTGGGCGAAATCCCTCTCGATCTGAATATTCGCATCGCTTCTGATGGTGGCGTGCCGATGGTCGTCTCAAAGCCATCGAGTCCGCAAGCCAAAGCGTTTCTCGATATTGCCGATTTATTAATCGCAAGTGAGGTTCTGAATTGATTTACGGTGACATAATTACGGACCCTACCTTCCCTCCGCTGTTGAGCGGGGAAAAAGTCGCTCGCGATCTCGACCCCTTCGCTAAGGCTGTTGGGGCATCGATGATGAGCTGTGATCCTGGAACTGTGTTTTACGCTGAAGATAGCGACACGTTACGCGCAGCGATCACACTTGCACCAGAGTTACCTTTGAAAGAGAGCGTTTCAGTGATTCATACATTAATGCTCTCGCTCGCCGACAGCCTTGGCGCATTGGGTCCACCGGAACTCGCTGTGCATTTTGTGTGGCCAAGTCAGTTGAAGATCAATGCCGCTCGATGTGGTGAACTTCGGTTCAAAGCATCCACCACACAACCCGATGAGATCCCTGAGTGGCTGGTCATCGGGTTAAGGGTGCCTTTCGTTCGGCCGGAGTCATTGGAAGCTGGCGCTGATCCGTCACAAACGTGGCTGTATGAAGAAGGGTGCATCGAACTGACGGTGCCACAAATCATTGAGAGCTGGTCAAGGCATACATTGGTATGGTTAAACACCTTTGAAGATGAGGGCTATCAAGCGATCCAAGATCACTGGCGAGCCAAATGTGACTCAATTGGCTCAGACATCACCTACCCAGCTGAGGGTACGTTTGTTGGCACCGATGGACAAGGAAGTCTCTTACTGAAACGTGATGGGTTAACGAGCATCCATCACTTGATCGATGAGATGGCACCATGAAACTCGCACGTACAATTCGACTTGATGAATCTGATGATAACGTTTTTGATCATCCAGCTAATGCTGGCGAATGGGCAATTAGTGGCGGTTTTGAGTTCTCCAACTGGAGTGAAGACAATTTAAATGGCAAACCAAGACAAGCGTTTTCTAACGGGTGGCTATCGCTTGAATCTTTTGGCCGAGCGACCTTTGTGGCGATTACATCAATTACCAAATCTGAATATGAGCGGTTAATTCAGCAATTAGCCGCACACTTTGTTGAGCACTATGGCGCGCCCGACATGGACGCCGCCCTTCCAGTGGCCAAAGAAGAATTGGATCACATGCAGAGTATGTGCGAAGACCATGATGACAATACCCTTTTAATGGTCAGCCGAACGATCAACGACACCGGTGTTCACGAATCGTTTCGATTCAATCATCCGCAAAGTGCATCCCTTGACGCCTTTGCGGTTCACGGGTCTGTTGATTGAGACGGCCTTAGAAATTCTGCATAGGGAATGTATCGAACCACCGTGCCCGGTTCGATCATTTCCTCTTCAAAACCAATTTCCACCAATCCATCCGACCAACTGATACTCGAGATCCGCCCAGATCCTTCCGATGGAAACACTTCAACTTGCCCATCGGCATTGAGCCGAGCTCGTAAATACTCAGAGCGACCGCGTCGTTTCTTTTTGGTGAAAGCAGCCACAACCTGATAACCACGAGGCTCTCGCCAAAGACCACCGGCCAACACTTCCATTGCCGGACGACCAAAAACCATCGTGCATACCCAGGCTGCAACCGGATTCCCTGGGAGACCAATGACCGGCGTCTCGTTCCAAACCCCCAATGCCAATGGGCGACCTGGCTTCAATGCAATTCGCCAGCTAGTTAGCTGCCCCTCTGCTTTTAAGATTGCGGAAATATGATCTTCGTCACCGGCAGACGCACCACCAGATGTGATGATGAGATCGCACAATTGCGCACCTTGATTCAAGGTATCCCGAACGGTGTCCCGCGAATCCTCAACCAAACCAAGATCAACCGCTTCAAATCCAAGATCTCGAATCATCGACAACAGCATCAACCGATTGGCATCGTAGATTTGCCAATCATCAGCGGTCTGCCCAGGCATCCTCAGCTCATCGCCAGTGGATAACACTCCCACCCGTAATCGTGAATAGACGTTGACTTCGGCCACACCAGCTGATGCTAACAACGAGAGATCCGTTGATGTCAGACGCCGGCCAGCCTGAAAAATGAGGGTCCCAAGAATGACGTCTTCACCCGCCTCACGGGTATTTGACCACTGTTTCAATGGGCCATTAAATGCAATCCGGTTGCGCTCAATGGTGCAGTCTTCCTCCAGCACAACCGTGTCCACACCCTCAGGTAAAATGGCTCCTGTCAGAATCCGGCATGCCTGCCCTGGCTCGACTCGCCCTTGAAATGGTACTCCCGCTGCGGCACGTCCCTCGCACAAATCCATAATTTGGGGGCCTTCAGCGATGGGCCCTGC
>CABZRL010000022.1:0-24690 GCA_902528165.1 uncultured Litorivicinus sp. | reverse complement strand
ACTGTTGACGGTGTTGATGCTTTGATGGAAGCCTTAGCTCACTACGGGCGTCTGCTGGCGTTGCCTGCAATTTCAACTGAATTTGAGACCTTTCTGGCTCAAGTTCAGCAAGCGTTGGAAGTGAACATCACAAGTGCATTCCCGCTGGAGGCTGACGAAATACAGCTTTTAGAGTCAAAGTTGAAAACTCGATACGCAGGCAAAACGATTCGTGTTGAGACTGCCGTAGATCAATCACTGATCGGCGGGTTCGAGATTCGATCAAGTGACACTGTAATTGACGCAACGGTTCGAGGTCGGCTGTCGAAGATAGCCGAGTCATTGACCGCTCAAGCAAAGAGAATTTGAAAGGAAAGTTTCATGGATCAATTGAATCCTTCTGAGATTAGCGAACTGATCAAGCAGCGAATTGCCAAAGCTGATATCGCTGTCTCAGCAAAAAATGAAGGTACGATCGTCTCCGTTTCAGACGGTATTGTTCGCATCTACGGGCTTGCCGACGTCATGTACGGTGAGATGATTGAGTTTGATGGTGGCGTCTACGGAATGGCGTTGAACCTGGAGCGTGATTCTGTTGGCGCCGTTGTATTGGGCGACTATCAGAAATTGGCGGAAGGTCAAACAGCACGCTGTACGGGCCGGATTCTTGAAGTCCCCGTTGGTAACGGGCTTCTCGGTCGTGTCGTTGATTCCCTCGGTAATCCAATCGATGGTAAAGGTGATATCGATTCCGATGGAACGGATGCGATCGAAAAAGTCGCACCAGGCGTAATTGCGCGTCAGTCGGTTGATCAACCTGTTCAAACGGGTCTCAAGGCGATTGATGCGATGGTGCCAATTGGTCGTGGTCAGCGCGAGCTCATCATTGGTGACCGCCAGACTGGTAAGACGGCGGTTGCGATTGACGCGATCATCAATCAGAAAGGGACTGGCGTAAAGTGTATTTATGTTGCCATTGGCCAGAAGCAATCATCGATTGCATCAGTGGTTCGTAAGCTTGAAGAGCACGGCGCGATGGGCCACACCGTTATCGTTGCCGCTGGTGCTGCTGATCCAGCATCTATGCAGTTTTTGGCGCCGTTCTCGGGTTGCACCATGGGCGAATACTTCCGTGATCGCGGTGAAGATGCCCTGATTGTTTATGATGATTTGTCAAAGCAAGCAGTCGCATACCGTCAGATTTCTTTGCTGCTCCGTCGTCCACCAGGACGTGAAGCATATCCTGGTGACGTTTTCTACTTGCACTCGCGCCTGTTAGAGCGCGCTGCACGCGTTAATGCTGATTATGTTGAGCAGTTCACAGGCGGAAAAGTTAAAGGCCAGACCGGGTCATTAACCGCTTTGCCAATTATTGAAACGCAGGCTGGAGACGTCTCTGCTTTCGTACCGACGAACGTGATATCGATCACTGACGGCCAGATCTTCCTCGAAACAAATTTGTTTAACTCGGGTATTCGCCCGGCGATGAACGCGGGTGTTTCAGTGTCTCGAGTTGGTGGTGCTGCACAGACTAAAATCGTGAAAAAATTAGGTGGCGGTATTCGCCTTGCTCTTGCGCAGTATCGTGAGTTGGCAGCCTTTGCTCAGTTCGCATCGGATCTTGATGACGCTACGCGGAAACAGCTTGAGCACGGCCAGCGTGTTACAGAGCTGATGAAGCAGAAGCAATACAGTCCGCAGTCAGTTGCTGAAATGGGTTTGGTGTTGTTTGTTGCTAACGAAGGCTTCCTGGACGACGTTGATGTCACCAAAGTTGTTGCGTTTGAAACAGCGCTTCTTGACTACTTTAATACCGAGTACGCAGCACTGCGTGGCGAGATTAACGAGTCTGGTAATTACAACGACGACATCGCGGCGAAGCTAAAGGCTTGTGTCGAATCTTTCAAATCATCGCGGACCTATTAAGGTCAGGTAGGAAAGGGGCACAGGCATGGCAGTCGGAAAGGAAATTCGCACTCAGATAGGAAGCATCAAGAACACTCAGAAGATTACGAGTGCGATGCAACTGGTTGCAGCCTCAAAGATGCGTAAAGCCCAGGATCGTATGGGCGCAACCCGCCCATATGCAGATCGTATTTTGGAAGTCATTGGTCACTTGGCCTATGCCAACCCGGAATATAATCATCTGTACCTGGATGAGCGTGACGTAAAGCGCGTTGGATATATTGTTGTTTCGACAGACCGCGGTCTTTGCGGTGGATTGAACGCAAATTTGTTTAAGAAAGTTGTCGCTGAATTGGGCGCGCACCACGGAAATGGCGTCGAAGTTGACTTGGCGGTTATCGGATCGAAAGCGATTGGATTTTTCCGAAGCTTCGGTGGAAACGTCGTCGCAACTGCTGGACAAGTGGGAGATCAGCCAACAGTTGCTGATTTGATTGGTAGCGTCAAAGTCGTGATGGATGCGTATGAAGAAGGCAAGATTGATCGCCTTTATGTCGTGTTCAACCGGTTCGTGAATACCATGACCCAGCAACCAACGGTGCAACAGTTGTTGCCGCTGCCGAAAGAAGAGCAAAGCGACTTATCGACAAGTATGGGAACACACTGGGATTATATCTACGAGCCTGATGCTCGCGAAGTGCTGGATGCATTGCTTGTTCGGTATGTCGAATCGCTCGTGTATCAGTCAGTTGTCGAAAACTTAGCGTGCGAGCAGGCAGCGCGAATGGTTGCAATGAAGGCGGCGACGGATAATGCCGGCGAGTTAATTGAAGGTTTAGAGCTGATTTATAACAAGGCTCGCCAAGCGGCGATTACACAAGAAATTTCAGAAATTGTTGGCGGTGCTGCGGCACTGTAAAAACGGATTGTTTTAGGAGAAATACGATGAGTAGCGGAAAGATTGTCCAAATCATCGGCGCGGTCATTGACGTTGAATTCCCGCGTGAGTCAGTCCCTCAGGTTTATGATGCGCTGAACGTTGAAGGGAAGCCGATTGTTCTTGAGGTTCAACAGCAACTGGGCGACGGAATCGTGCGCACAATTGCCATGGGTTCAACCGAAGGTTTGTCTCGCGGTTTGCAAGTGACGAACACGCACAACGCAATTTCTGTCCCTGTGGGTACAGAAACCCTTGGCCGTATCATGGATGTCTTGGGTAATCCAATCGATGAGAAGGGTGACATTGGTGAAAAGGCGCGGATGCCGATTCACCGAAGTGCTCCGACATTTGCCGAACAAAATGCATCGAACGAGCTGTTGGAAACCGGGATTAAGGTTATCGATTTGGTTGCTCCCTTTGCCAAAGGCGGTAAAGTTGGACTGTTCGGTGGTGCCGGGGTTGGTAAGACCGTGAACATGATGGAACTGATCCGTAACATTGCGATTGAACACTCAGGGTATTCGGTTTTCGCAGGCGTCGGGGAACGTACTCGTGAGGGTAATGACTTCTATCACGAAATGACCGAGTCAAACGTTCTCGATAAAGTATCGCTGGTTTATGGTCAGATGAACGAACCCCCTGGAAACCGTCTTCGTGTGGCATTGACTGGCTTGACCATGGCTGAATATTTCCGTGACGAAGGCCGCGATGTTCTGCTGTTTGTTGATAACATCTATCGTTATACCCTCGCGGGTACCGAGGTATCAGCGCTTCTCGGTCGTATGCCGTCGGCTGTTGGATATCAGCCGACATTGGGAGAGGAAATGGGTGTTCTTCAGGAGCGAATCACATCCACGAAAACGGGATCGATTACATCGATTCAGGCCGTTTACGTTCCTGCTGATGACTTGACTGATCCATCACCGGCAACCACCTTCGCTCACTTGGATGCGACGGTTGTATTGAGCCGAAATATTGCTTCTCTGGGTATTTACCCAGCGGTTGATCCACTGGATTCGACATCACGTCAGCTCGACCCATTGGTTATTGGTCAAGAGCACTATGATGTTGCGCGGAACGTGCAATCGATTCTTCAGCGTTACAAAGAGTTGAAAGACATCATCGCTATTCTTGGTATGGATGAATTGTCAGAAGAAGACAAGATGACTGTTGCTCGCGCTCGTAAAATGGAGCGTTTCTTATCGCAACCATTTTTCGTTGCAGAAGTCTTTACAGGCTCACCAGGTAAGTATGTGTCCTTGAAAGATACCATTCGCGGTTTCCAGGGAATTCTGAACGGTGAGCATGATCACTTACCAGAGCAGGCGTTCTATATGGTCGGTGGTATCGACGAAGCAGTTGAGAAGGCGAAGAGTCTTTAAGGGGTTCTCATGGCACATACCATGAAGTGTACGGTTGTATCCGCTGAACAGGCCCTTTACGAAGGGGATGTACAGATGATCATCGCTTCAGGTGGTCTGGGCGATCTCGGTATAACACCGGGACATGCGCCTTTGATTACCTCACTCAAGCCGGGCCCAGTTCGTCTGGTCTTCGACAATGGTGAAGATGAACTGTTCTTTGTGTCTGGAGGGTTCCTTGAGGTGATCCCATCGCAGGTCACAATTTTGGCAGATACGGCAGAGCGGGCCGAAAACTTGGATGAGGCGGCGGCGCTTCACGCTCAAGAAGAGGCCAAGCGTCTTCTTGATGAACAGCAGTCCGAATTTGAATATTCCCGAGCTGCTGTTGAATTAGCTGAAGCGGTCGCACGGTTACGTGTGATCGAACAGTTGCGTCGACGCCGTGCTTAATATCGTCGTTTTGGCTGCCGGAAAAGGCAGCCGGATGCATTCTTCTCTCCCAAAAATCCTACACCATCTTGCAGGTGAGCCATTACTCGGCCACGTGATTGCTACAGCCCAGCAATTGATCGACCACCATGGCGGTCGAATTCGCGTTGTTACAGGTCACGGAGCTGAGAAGGTTGATCCCTTTGTTGAAAGTGCCGGTGCAGAAGTTGTTCATCAATATGAGCAACTCGGAACAGGGCATGCATTACAAGTCGCCCTGAACGACATTGAACCTGAGGGACAGACTTTGGTTCTTTATGGTGATGTTCCTCTGATTCGCGTTAGTGATTTAGAGCCTCTCTTGACAGCCGGTTCAGATCAACTGGTCGTTTTAACGGCTCATGTGGACAATCCCAGCGGTTATGGGCGAATGATTCGCGATGCTGACGGGTCGGTTGCTGGCATTGTTGAGCACCGTGATGCGACCGCCAGCGAGCTTCAGATTCGTGAAATTAATAGTGGAATCTATGCAGCTCCGACTGTGCTGTTCCAGGAATTGTTGCCACAATTACCGAATGACAATGCTCAATCCGAATATTACCTCACCGATTGCGTTCACTTGAGTGTTCAAGCCGGCAAGCCTGTGCGAGGTATTCAAGGCTCGGTCACGGCGACCATGGGTGTCAATGACCGAGCCCAATTGGCAGCCCTTAATCATCTGTTACAAACTGAGCGACGCGCAGCATTGATGGCCCAAGGCGTTACGCTAGTCAACCCAGATACTGTCTATATTAATGGCACCGGGATTTCGATTGGTTCCGATACGGTGATCGAACCGAACGTGACATTAAATGGGCCGATTGTAATCGGCCATCAAGTCACAATCGGTTTTGGTTCACATCTCACAGGCGCCACTATTGGTGACCAGACTGTCATTAATCCCTATACGGTCATCGATAGCGCGACCGTTGGCTCGATGGCGCAGATCGGCCCGTTCGCGCGCTTAAGACCCGGTACAAACCTCGGAAATTCGACGCATATTGGTAATTTTTGCGAAACCAAAAATGCCGTTGTTGGCGAGGGTTCCAAGGTGAATCATCTGTCTTATGTGGGGGATGCAACTCTTGGTCAAGATGTGAATATTGGTGCAGGGACCATTACCTGTAATTATGATGGAGCGCAGAAGCATCAAACAACCATTGGTAACCATGTGTTTGTTGGATCGAACACAAGTTTGGTTGCGCCTGTCAGTCTCGGTGATGGTGCGACGACTGGTGCCGGTTCAGTCATCACAACTGATGTTGAACCACAAAGCCTTGCCCTATCACGTTCTAAACAGCTAAATATTCAGGGTTATCAACGACCGAAAAAGTCAAAGGACTAATTCATGTGTGGCATCGTCGCAGCCATTGCTCAGCGTCCCATTCAATCGATTCTGATTGAAGGACTAAAACGTCTTGAATATCGGGGTTATGATTCTGCGGGTCTCGCGACGCTGAATGATCATCATATTGAACGTACTCGTTCTCAAGGAAAAGTAGCGGAGCTTGAGGCGCTGTTAACTGATTCGTCAGCACATCAGGGTATTGCCCACACTCGTTGGGCAACGCACGGCGTTCCCAGTGTCCGAAACGCGCATCCTCATCAGTCAGGACGATTTGTTGTTGTTCATAATGGAATTATTGAGAATTTTGACCTCTTAAAAGCCGAATTAATCGCTCAGGGCTATGTCTTTGAGTCTGATACAGATACCGAGACGATTGCGCACTTGTTACATTCTGTGAGCCGATCGATTGACTCATTTGACGTTATTGTTCAAACCGTGATTCGTCGACTAGAAGGTGCATTTGCCCTCGCGATTCTTGATGAGCATACGCCAGGCGTTATTTGGGTCGCTAGACAAGGTAGTCCCTTGGTCATCGGTGTTGGTCATGGTGAGCATTTTGTTGGTTCTGATCAACTAGCGTTATTACATGTCACGGATCGATTCATTTATTTAGAGGAAGGTGATACAGCGCGCTTAACTGCAAAGACGTTGGAGATTTTCAACGCTGACGGTAAGGCCGTCATGCGCGCTGTTGTTCGCGCTTCGGCGTCGAGTGCGCAGGTATCTAAGGGCGAGTATCGCCATTTCATGGCTAAAGAAATCCATGAGCAACCAGAAGCCGTTTGCTCAACGCTCTTAGGCCGTCTTGGTAAAGATCGTCTTTTATTAGGAATCCTTGGCCCGTCAGGCGATGCGTTACTTGAATCAGCTAAAGCTGTCCAAATTGTTGCTTGCGGAACGAGCTATCACGCGGGATTGGTCGCAAAATATTGGATTGAAAGCTTGGCGGGTATCCCCTGCCAAGTGGAGATTGCCAGTGAATATCGTTACCGAAAAGTGGTGATTTTACCGAATACGTTATGGATTGCGATTTCGCAGTCGGGCGAGACAGCGGATGTTTTATCCGCATTACGACATCTTGATTGTGAGCAGGTCGCAGCGACGCTGGCAGTCTGTAATGTTCCAGCCTCCAGCTTAGTCCGGGAAACCGACTTAGCGCTCTTGACCGAGGCTGGACCAGAAATTGGTGTGGCAAGTACCAAGGCATTTACAACACAGTTAACCGTGTTGTTGTTGTTGGCTGGTCTCTTGGCCAAAACGAAAAAAGCAACAGATTTTGATGAGCAGAATTTCGTCCAGCAGTTGCAGCAACTCCCCGAATTACTATCAGCGGTCCTTTCAATTGAGCCGCAGGTGAAGATCATTGCTGAGCAATTTGTCGATAAGCAGCACACGTTGTTTCTTGGCCGATCAACCATGAATCCCATTGCGATGGAAGGTGCGCTGAAGCTCAAGGAGCTCTCATATATTCATGCAGAGGCTTATCCGGCTGGCGAGTTAAAGCACGGACCACTTGCCTTGGTCGATGAACATATGCCAGTCGTGGCGGTTGCCCCCAATGATGAGTTAGTTGAAAAATTGCGCTCAAACTTATCAGAGGTTAAAGCACGAGGCGGGCAGTTAATTGTTTTCGCTGACTTTGCCGTCGCGACCACCGCTTCTGAGGAGATCACTCAGTGTGAACTTCCTGAAACAGATGCATTGATTGCACCGATTGTGTTTACGCTTCCGCTACAACTGTTGTCTTATCACGTTGCTGTCTTACGAGGGACTGATGTGGATCAGCCAAGGAACTTGGCTAAATCAGTTACCGTAGAATAACCGTCACTTATTTTGAGTACGGATATTTAGCTGCAGCAACTTGTAGAACAGGAAAATCACAACGCCAGTTCCGAGTGTATCGCCAACGACAAAATGGACGGTGTACTGAAGCGCTTGTTCCATCGGAACTGCACCAAGGAACGTCTGTTGAGTGGCTGACAGAATTCCCGCACTAAATGAAATCAGTAGTGCAAAAATCATCGATCCGGTGATGGTGAGTTGGCTCTGATCATCGTCACCGAAGACGTCCCATTTTGCTGAATTTAAAAGATACAACCAGAGGGGGTAGAGAAGAGCAATACAACCATTCAAGATGCTCGTTTCAAACCAGGATTCCAATCCGGAAAATTGCAGACTGATGATCGTTCTTGAAATTAGGATAACAGGGAGAAACCACCATCTAAGCAAGTAAAACGATAAGAAAATAATGCCAGCAGGTAAATAGACCATACTTGCATACTGGGTCACCTCGAAATTGAGCAGACTCTCGAGCGGAAAGATAATCCGCTTTTGAATCTCATACATCACTAACGCACTGATTATGAGCCAAATAGTGAGTTTTTTTCGGTCATCGAGTATTCTAAGAAGCAAGTAAAGGTTCCGGATCGATTCTTCAAAAATTGTATTTTGACCATGCCCGCATTTCACAGGGCCTGCAACTGATTTTTTCGGAATATTGTATTCATCTGAGGTATGGAAATGAGTTTATCAACTGAACGCGCTTTGAACTTGCTGCGAGTTATTGAAAAGGCAGAAGAGATCTCTCAACGAGAGCTTGCGGAACAGGTCGATGTCAGTTTGGGCACAGCCAATCAGACGATTCGCGCACTTGTTGGTGCTGGAATCCTCGAAACGAACATCGTCACGACATCCAAAGGGAAGCGCGGCCAGACTTATCATTTAACTGCGGTCGGCAAAGAGCAGCGTAAAGAGCTCGCTAAAGAACGAATCCAGGAATGCATGAGCGAGATTCAGCAATTAACGAGCGAAATCGACACGTTACAGCGCGAAATCTAACCACTGGATGATCTATCACTATTCCCATGCACCAATTCGAAAAGAAATCGAATCAGCTGGCTTTATCGGGCTCGAAGGTTGTCGGTTAGAGTATTTTATTGAGGCTGGCCTGCATTTAAATCAGCCTCGTTCTTCCGAGTTGAGCTATCAATGGCGAAGCTCAAAAAAAGAATACAAGGCACGTGGGCGATATGTTTGGTTCACTGAACAACCCTTTTCTTATGCGATCGGAAATCCAGAGGTTGCGAAAACACGCTACGCATTCGAGCCTGCTGACATCCGTGCTTATAGTTGGCCAATTCTGATGGATATGGCCAGCGGTGATAAAAAGCGATTTTCTGCAATGAAAGCGGTCTCAGAACTTGGAATGAATTCGGGTGATGATCCTTTTAAGTGGTGGGTGACTTTTGAAGAAGTGTCACTTGAGAAGTGTCAATCGATTGACGAAATCGGTGCGTTTCCATCGATGCAGAGTTCATGACCCAGTTGTTATCGTCATCGCGCTGAATAGGTTTCCAACCAGTATTCCTGCGATATAACCGATACTTATTGCGACGGTCTTTCTTTTGGTTGAGCCCGTCGCGCCATCGTTAAACGACACATCGTCGAATTCACTTTTAAAAATGGAAATGGGAAGCGTGTTGGAACGAATCGTATGGATGTTTCGATGATCAGTCAGTCGCTTGATCATCCAGTAGACGCCAGGAACCATGAGGGCAATCAAAAGGCTATACATGCTTTGTTGAATTAGGATTCCAAGACATAGGCCAAGTAACGATGCGAGTAATGTTGGCACAACGATCATTCGTCCTCCCTACCACTCATCTACAATATGTCGTGTTAGCTGATAACATAAAACACAAGATGTTGATTTTCAATGGTTCTCTATTGAGGTGTCTCGATGCGCCAATGTTTCGATGAGTTGACCATCCACACGCGCGGTCACTCAATGCATTTGATCACCCAAGCGGTTGGTGGAACGATCCAACATAGCGGCATTCAACAGGGAATTTGCCAACTGTCTTGTTTGCATACATCAGCATCGCTTGTCGTGCAGGAAAATGCGTCGTTGGATGTGCAGACCGATCTATTAGCGTTTTTGGATCATCTGGCGCCGATGGAGGCGGGTCGTTACACACACGACCTTGAGGGTTTGGATGATATGCCCGCGCATTTAAAGACAGTGCTCACTCAAACCCATTTGAGTTTGAGTATTCGCCATGGACAGTTGGTACTCGGTCAGTGGCAGGGGATTTTTTTATTGGAGCATCGACAGCAGGGATCCCATCGTCGGATTCAGGTGCACATCATCGGTGGCGATTAATTTTTGTCTTCGAGCGTGCCAAGAATAGTGGCCCGTTTGGTTTCAACGTGTTGTATTAATATCGCCTCGAGTCGTTCAGGATCTTTGGCCTCGAGCGCCGCAATGATTTCTTCATGCTCCGAGACCGCTTTTGCCCAACTTTCTTCGGTCATTTGCGCACTAAATCGTGCGCGCCGGACCTTGGCCGAGAGGCTATTGATGGTGTCGACGAGGGTTTGGTTACCACTTCCTTCAGTGACCAACTCATGAATCAATCGATTGGTTTCAAAATACTCTGCAACTTCTCGATTTTGATAATGAATGATCATTTGATCGTGAACTTTCCGCACTTGAGCAATCTTTTCTTCACTCATATAAGTAGCAGCTAAGCGCCCACCAAGACCTTCGAGTGCGGCCATGATTGGCAGAATTTCTGAGACGTCTTCGTGGCTGATAATACTGACGCTTGCGCCACGATTGGGTTGCAGCTCAATGAGCCCCTCAGTCGCTAAAGAACGAATGGCTTCCCGCAGAGGCGTGCGACTGACTCCCATGGTGTTGCAGAGATCGACTTCATGCAGCCGAGCCCCCGGTTCTAATTCTCCAGAATCAATCATTAGCCGCAGTCTTTCGGCGACCTGAACGTGCAAGGGTGCTCGAATAATGATGCTGGAATTCACTGGCCTAGTTCTTCCTGAGATGTTCGGCCAAGAGTACAGCCACATGTTCGGCTTGGCGAGCAGTGTTGTCGGTGATCTGGTGTCGACAACTGGTCCCATCGGCGATGATCCGAGCATTGGATGATGCGCTTCGAACAGCGGGTAATAGATCGAGCTCAGCCATTGCAATCGATTCTTTAGCGGTTTCAGTCTGGTATCCAAAATGACCAGCCATTCCACAGCATGACGATTCAATCATAGACACCTTTAAACCTGGAATTCGTTGCAGCAGGGATTCGACTGGACCCATGGCACGTGCCGCTTTTTGATGACAATGTCCATGCACCAACACCTCTGGGCATTTTGCTGGTTGAAGGTTGAGGACCATGTGCTCTTCTTGGAGGGCTTGTTCAACAAATTCTTCAAATAAATACGCGTGTTTCGCTAGTAGCGTTGCATCGTCACTGGGTAGCAATACCTGAAACTCATCTCGAAGCGTCAACAGGCACGATGGTTCAAGTCCTACCACAGAGATACCTTGGCGAATCCAGGGCATGACAGTTTCGATAAACCGTGCAGCCTCTTTTTTCGCTTGGTCAACTAAGCCTGCAGCCAAAAACGTGCGTCCACAGCATACGGAGCGGTTATCGGGTTTTGGCTCAATGACCTCGTACCCCATGGCTTCTAATACTTGGCGTGCCGCATACAAGTTTTTGGTCTCAAATGACCGGTTGAAGGTGTCACCAAAGAGAATGACGGTCGGACGATTTGTCTTTGGTTCGTTTGCCGGTTCTTGATATGTTCCCTCCCAGACTGGGAGCCGACGATCTCTCGAGAGGCCGATGACTTTTTCGGACAGCCAAGGAAGTCCGGGGATTTGATCGCGAAGATTGGCGAGCCAGGGCACTTTTTTTAACCAAGGCGAATAATGTGGCATATACGCAATGAGCTTTTCTCGAAGGCCTATGCCAAAGCGTTGGGTGCGCTGATAGAGAACTTCCGTTTTCATTTTAGCCATATCAACACTGGTTGGACATTCGTTCTGGCATGCTTTGCAGCCGACGCAGAGCTTCATCGTTTCAAGCATGTCGTTCGAGGTTACGGCATTTGGTCCTAACTGACCCGACAACGCTAACCTCAGGGTATTCGCCCGTCCTCTGACGAGGTCGCGTTCGTTTTTTGTCACCCGGTATGATGGACACATCACGCCGACATCGGTTTTCCTGCAGGCACCGTTGTTATTACACATTTCGATAGCCCCGCTGAAGCTACCCCAGGCCGACCAATCGAAGCCGGTTTTAAAGGATCCATGGACGGCTACGCGATCCTCATATTCAGGGCCAAACCGAAAGAGTGATCGATCGTCGTGTTTGGGTGGATGCACGATTTTGTTGGGATTGAAGAGGCCTTTTGGATCAACCATGCGTTTGACGTCTTCAAACAGTGCGACGATTTCAGACCCGAACATGTCTCGATGGAATTCAGAGCGGGCAATTCCATCACCGTGCTCTCCCGAATGTGATCCTTTGTATTCGCGAACCATCGCAAAAGCATCTTCGGCGACGGCTCGCAGAGCGTCGGCCCCGAGCTGTTTCTTCAGGTTTAAGACAGGCCGTACATGCAGTGTTCCAACGGACGCGTGAGCATACCAACAACCACTGGTCCCATGCTTTGTAAAGACTTCGGTGAGGCGTCTGGTGTATTCGGCGAGATCTTTCAGATCGACCGCGCAGTCTTCGACGATGGAGATTGGTTTTGCATCACCGCGCATCGACATCATGATATTCAGACCTTGTTTTCTGACTTCCCAGATTTGTTTTTGGAACGCGGGCTCCTCGGCTCGAACCACCGCATCGGGTTGTCCGAGGTCAGACATCATTTGTTCCAGTTGGTTGAGTCTTCGAATATTTTCGAGTTGATCTTCTTCAGAGAACTCAACCAGCAGTAATGCATCGGGTTGTCCTTTGACGAACAAATCCACCGTCTTCGCAAACATTGGAATATCGCGAGACAAATCGATCATCGTCCGATCGACCAGTTCCACGGCTGATGGCCCTAATGTCACCAGATGCTGTGCTGCATCCATCGCAGCGTAAAAGGTTTTGAAATGACAGACGCCAAGCGTTTTATTGGTTGGAATTGGCGACAGTTTGAGTTCGATTTCCTCAAACAACCCGAGGGTACCTTCACTGCCGACAAACAGATGTGCTGGGTTACTTTTCGTTCCAGGCCAGCAACCCGATCCCCCATTACCATCTGGGATTAAAGCATCGATGTTGTACCCACCGACACGTCGCATCAGTTGGGGAAGACGTGACTCAATCAACGCCTGATTGGATGCGCCGAGATGCAGAAGTCGACCGAGAAGATCTGTTCGAGTTTCGAGCTCTGCCTGTGATCGTTGTTGATCTTCAACTGAGAGCTCGCGCCAATGCGCGGTTGACCCGTCGGCGAGCAGCGCGCGAACGCTCTCCACGTTATCCCGCATGGTGCCGTATCGAATGCTACGTGAGCCACAACTGTTATTGCCGGTCATCCCACCAAGGGTGGCTCGGCTTGAGGTTGAGACGTCAACGGGGTACCACAGACCGGTCGAGCGCAGTTTTGCATTTAGGTGATCGAGGACAATTCCCGGCTGGACGATACATCGCTTCTGGTTGGCATCAAGATGGACCAACTGATTGAGGTACTTAGAGTAGTCAATGATCAGGGAGCGGTTAATCGTCTGACCGTTTTGACTCGTCCCTCCACCCCGACCGGTGAGGCAGATCTCGGAGTCATGGGCAATGGAGATGAGCGCTCGCAGATCGTCGATCGTTTTCGGGACAACGACCCCTAGTGGACACATTTGGTAATGACTGGCATCGGTGGCATAGCGACCTCGGTCAAACCGTGAAAAGAGGATTTCGCACTGCGTTTCAGAGTCGATACGTTGTCTCAGTCGACGCAACTCACCCGCATCGAGATCACGAGGTTTCGGCGGTGGATTGTGGGTGCTACCTGGAGGTGCTGTCAGAGTGTTCATCGCTTTTCTTGTTCGTTTTTAATTTGCATACAAAATACGATATGCATAGTATTCGGTTTTGAGATAGGCTTGCAACATGAGGCTGTGGTTTCATACGACGAGATAACAATAAGGATTCCACCCATGGCCTACAGGGCAGGACGACATTTTCTTCAAATACCAGGCCCCAGTCCGGTTCCAGATCGGATTTCGCGCGCAATTGATGCCGCGGTGATTGATCATCGAGGCCCCGATTTTGCCGACCTTGGGAAGTCTGTGTTGTCTGGAATGCAGCGTATTTTCAAAACAAAATCCCCAGTGGTGGTTTATCCAAGTTCTGGAACTGGCGCGTGGGAAGCATGCCTTGCCAACGTCCTAACGGCAGGGGATCAGGTTGTCTTTTACGAGACGGGACAATTTGCGACCCTTTGGAAGCAGATGGCAGATCGATTGGGTATCGAAACAGAATTTTTAGCGGGGGATTGGCGTCACGGAGTTGATGCGAATCGGATTGAAGAGCGGTTACGCCAAGACACAGCTCATGTGATCAAAGCGGTGTGTTGCGTTCATCATGAAACCAGTTGTGGAATCACCTCAGATATTGCATCGGTCCGTCAGGCGATAGATGCGACAGGTCATCCAGCGCTATTACTCGTCGATAGTATTTCAGGACTGGGATCTGTTGATTACGAGCATGACGAATGGGGTGCTGACGTGACGGTTTCAGGGTCCCAGAAAGGGTTGATGATGCCTCCTGGCCTCGGTTTTAACGCCCTGTCTGAGCGGGCGATTGAGGCGGCAAAACACGGCGGTTCGAAACGATCGTACTGGGATTGGGAAGAGATGTTGGTCTCAAACGCCGCTGGTTATTTTCCCTACACTCCCGCAACCACTCTTCTCTACGGACTCAAAGAAGCGATCGCGATGCTCGAAGAAGAGGGTCTTGACAATGTTTTCGCGCGTCATCTGCGTCTCGCTGAAGCATGCCGTCAAGCGGTGGCTGTTTGGGGTCTTGAAACAGTCTGTCAGAATCCAGCGGAGCACTCGAACGTATTGACAGGCATCATGATGCCGGACGGCCATGATTCTGATGCCGTGCGACGCATGATTTTAGAACGATTTGATATGTCGCTTGGGACAGGTCTTGGAAAGCTGAAGGGTAAAGCGTTCCGTATAGGCCATCTGGGTGATTTCAATGAACTCACGCTCATGGGCACGCTTAGTGGTGTGGAAATGGGTCTGGGCCTTGCCGGTGTACCGCACAAGGCAGGGGGAGTAGAGGCAGCAATGCAGGTTCTTATGTGGTAAATTAAATCCCTCCAGGATAACAATAAATCGGAGAAAACTATGAAAATCATACGCTCACTAGCAGCATCGGCGGTTGTGCTTTCAGCAGCCGTGACAGCACAAGTTCAAGCTGCAGATCTCACTTTAAAGTTTGGTCATGTTGGCAAGCCGGGGTCTTTATTTGAGGCCAGTGTTAATGCTTACGCTCAATGTGTGAATGACGAATCCAGCGGAAAAATCGAAGTGCAAACTTACGGTTCGTCGCAATTGGGTAAAGACAAAGAGCTCCTGCAAAAACTGAAGTTGGGTCAGGTTGATTTTGCTCTGCCTTCGTCGGTGATGTCGTCTGTATCTGATGAATTCGGTGTATTTGAAATGCCTTACATCATCAAAGATCGCGAGCATATGAAGCGTGTTCAGGCCGAGCTTGGTGATACCTTTCAAGCGGCTGCTCAAGCCAAGGGCTATCACATTGTCGGATATTTCGAGAATGGGTTCCGCCATATCACCAACAACACTCGTCCAATCAACGTACCTTCTGATCTTGAAGGTGTGAAGCTTCGGACACCTAAAAGTAAGTGGCGTCTCAAGATGTTCAAGCTCTATGGGGCCAACCCAACACCAATGGCGTTTTCTGAGGTCTTTACGGCACTCAAAACAGGGGTAATGGATGGACAGGAAAATCCCTATGCGCAGATCGCATCGGCGAAGTTCCAAGAAGTTCAAAAGTACCTATCCATCACAGGTCACGTTTACACGCCTGCTTATATCCTCGCGTCGAAAAAACATTTTGATAAACACTCGGCTGACGTTCGCAAAGTCGTAAATAGCTGTGCCGTATCGACGCAGACGTTTGTGTATCGGAAGGCCGCAGCACTTGAGACCGAGCTATTAGATGTTATCAAGGCAGCCGGTGTTCAGGTGAATACAGCAGATAACGCAGCATTCATCAAGGGATCCAAGCCAGTTTATGATGAGTTTGCCTCGTCTGTGGAGGGTGGTGCTGAATTAGTGAGGCGAGTTCAAAGCCTTGCTAACTAATCACGTAATATAAGAGAACGAAGCGGCCCACTCGGGCCGCTTACTATAATTAACTCAGGAGTGTCTTGTGGGTCGGTTCGCAAAGGCTGTGGATCAGCTGTTGGTATGGTTCATTTTGTTTCAGATGATCGCGTTGACCGCTGTTGTTATTTTTGCGGTTTTGGCTCGACTGACTGGAAATTCGTTATCTTGGTATGACGAGATAGCCGCGATACAATTGGCTTGGCTAACATACTACGGTGGCGCCTATGCGGCGTTGCACCGGCGTCACATAGGATTTGATTCGGTGTTACTGTCCATCCCAATGCCTTTTCGAGGCTGGGCCGTCATATTAGCTGAAGCTGTCGTGATCGGATTCTTTGTATTGTTGGCATACACAGGGTTTGAAGTCCTCGTCGTTCTTGAAGGCGAATATTTGGTCTCCCTTACTTGGATACCCATCCAATTCACTCAGTCCGTGATCCCAATTGGTGCGACATTATTTGTGGTTTGCGAAGTTTTAAGCTTCCCTAACTACTACAGTAAATGCTGTTCAGGGATCTCATTAGAGCACGCTGAAATCGAAGAAGAAGTCGAGACAGAGCTGGCTAAAGCAGGGGTTAAATCATGATCGTTCTAGTAATGTTTTTGATTCTCCTCGCGTTGATTTGTTTAAACGTTCCGATCGCCGTCGGGCTTGCTGTCGCCGCAATTTTCGGAGTCGGCGTGTCGGAGGGCTTGGATAGTATTGTCACTCTGGCACTGGACATGTATGACGGATCGACCAAATTCTCATTAATCGCAATCCCAATGTTCGTTCTGGCTGGTGCCATTATGAACGCCGGTGGGATCACTGATAAACTTATTAATTTCGTGAATGCCATCATTGGTTTTGTTCGCGGTGGACTTGCGATGGTTAACATCGGTGTGAGTCTTTTCTTCGCGGAAATCTCAGGGTCGGCCGTTGCTGACGTGGCGGCGCTTGGTTCGGTATTGATCCCACAGATGAAAAAACGGGGTTACTCTGCACCATTGGCGGCGGCCGTGACCTCATCGTCTGCCTCTCTGGCCATTATTATCCCACCATCCATTCCGATGATTCTTTACGCCACCTCTGCAGGAACTTCTGTAGAACAATTGTTCGTCGCCGGGATTATTCCAGGGCTATTGGGGGCCTTTGGTCTCATGGGAATGGCCTATTATTTTGCGCGTCGATATAACTTGCCCAAGGAAGACGCGTTCGAGTTCCGCCGTCTCTGGATCACCTTGGTCGATGCATTGCCCGCATTTACCCTACCCGTGGTGATTTTGGGGGGTATTTTTGGCGGCTTCGTGACTGCGACCGAGGCTGCAGGATTGGCTGTGGTTGCAGCTTTGGTTGTGAGTGCTTGGTACTCCAAAATGGATTTCGGGCATCTTAAACGCGCGATGATCGACGGTGGTGTTCAAACAGCAGTCGTGATGTTACTCGTGGCTGCCTCTGTCGTGATGGGTGGCTTCTTAACCCGCGCGCAGATTCCACAAGATTTTGCTCGTTGGATCTTGGAGATCACGACCAATCAGTGGGTGATTCTGGCGATTTTGAATGTCTTTTTCTTAGTAATTGGTTTCTTTTTGCACTCAGCCGCCGCGATTATCCTTGTCGTTCCCATCGTGATTCCTTTGATTCAAGCAGCCGGTATCGATCCGATTCATTTCGGCTTGGTGGTCACCTTGAACCTCGCGCTCGGTCAGCAGACACCGCCGGTGGCCAGTGTGTTGATTACCTCCTGTGCCGTGGCCCGCGCGAATATTTGGGATGTCTCGAAAATTAACATTTATTTCATCGCGGTATTGTTTGCGGTACTGATGTTATGCACTTATGTCCCGAGTATTCCGATGTACTTGGTTGATGTGATTTATCGGTCGTAGTCGTGGCAGATTTCATCATTACCCATGATGGCGGTATCGTGGAGTACCGCCTTACTCGACCCGAGTCGAGAAATTCACTGACGTTTGCGATGTATCAGGCGCTTGAAGATTTGTGCCGGAATCCTGAGGGCGCCAACGTCATCGTATTGACTGCTGATGGCGATAAAGCCTTTGCTTCCGGGACCGATATTTCTAACTTCAAGGATTTCGATTCGGCACAAGACGCCATCGATTATGAATCTATGATTGGTCGTGTGATCGATGCTGTGCAAACCGCAGTGGTTCCTGTGATCGCATCCCTCCATGGGATTGTTGCTGGCGGTGGTGCAGCCATCGCGGCAGCAGCGGATATTCGACTAGCGACGCCAGATACTCGCTTTGGAATGCCAATTGCCCGTACGCTCGGTAACTGTCTTTCGGTAGCGAATCTCAATCGACTGGTTCATTTACTTGGTGAATCTCGCACACGGTATCTGTTATTAACTGCTGAGTTTCTCGATTTACAGCCGTTGATGGATTCAGGCTTCGTCAGTGAAGTGCAGGATGATCCTGAAGCTTGTGATGAGCGTGCCCGGGCGCTTGCGCATCATTTAACCACTCTGGCTCCTTTAACTGTGTCAGCCACCCGAGAAGGATTGTCACGTCTTTCAGATCGACCGATCCCTGAGGATGTTGATTTAATTCAGCGGTGTTATTTAAGCGACGATTTTGCTGAAGGAATTGACGCATTTTTTGCGAAACGAAAAGCGAATTGGATGGGGCGATGAGTGATCTGCCAAAACCTCTGTCTGGAATGTGTGTGGTCGAACTCGCACATATTATGGCAGGCCCACTTTGCGGCATGATGCTTGCCGACATGGGGGCTGAAGTTATCAAAGTTGAAAAAATCGAAGGCGGTGACGACTCAAGACGGATGGTGCCACCAAAGGTTGGTGATGAATCTGCCGCATTTTTGATGATGAATCGGAATAAACGCGGGGTTGCGCTCGATTTAAAATCGCATGACGGAAGGGCCATTCTCAAGGATTTGTTGAAGAATGCTGATTGCGTCATTGAGAACTTTCGCCATGACACGATGGAGCGCTTAGGCTTGTCCTATGACGAACTGACAGCGATCAATCCCGGTTTGATCTATGTGGAAATTTCAGGATATGGCAGGACAGGGCCCTATCGCGAACGAGCAGGCTTTGATTTGGTCGCACAAGGAGCCTCGGGTTTGATGAGTATTACAGGGCCCGGCCAGGATGATGGACCTGTGAAGGTGGGTGCCCCTGTGACGGACATTACGGCGGGGATCCTTGCGGCGATGGGAGCCGCGGCTGCTTATGCTGGAAAGCAAAAAACTGGTCTTGGTACACGAGTCGATACCTCGCTGTTT
The DNA here is from genome assembly GCA_902528165.1 of uncultured Litorivicinus sp. GTDB lineage: Bacteria > Pseudomonadota > Gammaproteobacteria > Pseudomonadales > Litorivicinaceae > HIMB30. Next base: position 5,286 of record CABZRL010000022.1, on the reverse strand, counting down.
GAAGCCGGCATCACCCACACCTATTGGCAATCGGCCATTGCACTAGCCACTGGTCAGTCGCCGACTGCGCTTGGATCTGCGCATCCGCTCAATGCCCCCTATCAAGCGTTTTCAACAGCGGATGGCTATATCAATATTGGCGCTGCCAATCAGCGTAACTGGCTACGATTATTGGACGTGATCGGTGCGCCGGAACTCAATGAAGATCCGCGGTTTGCGTCCAATGCAGATCGAATGGCACATCTTGAAGCATTGGTTCGAAAATTAAACGGTTATTTTCGTACCCAAACCTCAGGGGTCTGGCTTGAGCAACTGGACCAAGCTGGTGTTCCTGCGGGACCTATTTTGTCGATTGGCGAGATGCTTGAACATCCCCAGGCGATTGCGCGTGGCATGGTGGTGGAGACTGCCCATGAGCGCTTGGGTCCAGTGAAAGGACTTGGGATGGCTGTGAAATTCCATGGCACTGAAACTGTTGAATCAAAACCACCTCCGACGCACGGTCAGCATTCGCGAAATGTCCTTTCTGAGCTTGGCTATTCAGACAACGAGATCGAAGCGCTTTATACTCGTGGCGTTATCCACACGTCTTAAAGATTCAATTCAAGCCATTGGCTGGTGAAACGCTTGGTTAGTTAAGATAACCTCTGACGTATTCGGCTGTGGGATGACCTGTCATCCGAGTGATGGGTTGGCGGTGAACTAAAGCCGTTTCTTTTCCGGGATGAGCCCTTCTGGTGCATAGCGGAGGGTCAGAAGAAGAATCAATCCAACCGTCATTAAGCGCATGTGTGCAGCCCCTTCCAGTAAATGAGCCCGGATGGCGCTTTGCGGATCCATTCCAGCGGTGAGCGTCTCAATCAACCACAGTCCAATGGGCTCAGCTTCGATCCAGAAGAACCAAATAAAGAAGCCCCCAAGTACAGCACCCCAGTTATTACCAGACCCTCCAATGATCACCATCACCCAAATAAGGAACGTGAACCGGAGGGGATTATAGCCAACAGGTGTGAACTGACCGTCGAGGGTGGTTAACATGGCTCCGGCAAGACCTATGACCGCTGAGCCCAAAATGAAGACTCGCAAATGCTGCCAAGTGACATCTTTCCCCATGGCAGCAGCGGCTGTTTCGTTATCACGAATCGCGCGCATCATCCGGCCCCAAGGTGATTTCAATGCAGTTTCTGATAACCACAACAACGCACTAATGACTGCAATAAATAAGAGCGCATAACAAATTTTGACAAACATTGCCGAGGCGTCGTCAACAGGTAAACCCAGAGTCAAGGCCCATTCTTGGAACCATTGGGCTTGTTGTAGGTCGATTTCATAGGGGACCGGCCGTGGGAGACCATTGACGTTTTTTACCCCTCGGGTCAACCATTCTTCGTTTTTGATAAAGAAAATGATGATTTCGCTGATCCCAAGCGTTGCAATGGCCAAATAATCGGATCGCAGCCCCAGGGCAATTTTACCGATGACGAAGGCAACACCTGCAGCAAACAGGGCACCGACTGGCCAAGCCACTACAATTGGCAGACCGAGCCCGCCTAGATATCCGGTCACCGATGGATCGATGGCTTCAATTGCGTCGACGCCCGGATCAAAAAATAATCGAAGGAGGATGTAACCCAACACGATAATGCCGGCAATGATCCAGTATCGGTATCTTGTCAGATGCTTGATCGATGACCAGGTCATTAAGCAGGCAACCACGGTCCCAACGGTGATCAAAAGACCCAGTAATATACCAAATCCTCCGGCCTGCCATGCCTCTGATACAGGAGGCATGGAGACCAGTACGCCTGCTAACCCACCTAAAGCCGCAAAACCCATCACCCCGACGTTAAAGAGCCCAGCATAGCCCCATTGAATATTGACGCCGAGTGACATGATCGCACTGATTAAACACAGGTTTAGGATGGTCAGAGCCACCGATGGGCTCTGGATCACCGCGACTAAGATCAAAAGTCCGGCCATCAAGCCAAATAGAATCTGATTGCGATACTGCGAGTAGAGGGCATGCATCAGATGGTCTTCCCGCTAAACAACCCGGTGGGTTTGATAATTAATACAATGACCAAAATGATGAAGGACACGGCAATTTTGTAATCGGTTCCTAAAATCTGAACCAATGAATCGAGCTCTAGGGTTTCAGGCCCTAAATATAAAATGATCTTTTTATAGGCAAATGTCAGAATCAGTTCACTGAACGCAATGACATAACCCCCTGCGATTGCACCCACGGGATTGCCCACTCCGCCGACGATCGCAGATGCGAAAATGGGCAACAACAATTGCATGTAGACAAAGGGTTTGAAGCTTTTATCGAGGCCATAGAGTGTTCCGGCGATGGTTGCGAGTGCTGCAACTAAAATCCAGGTGATCATCACCACGCGATCAGGATTAATTCCTGACAATAAAGCGAGGTTTTCATTATCTGAGTAGGCTCGCATGGATTTGCCTGTTCGCGTGTGATTTAAAAACCAGAACATCGCAACGACGATGATCACCGCGGTAACGATGGTTACGGCTTGGGTCATTCTCAGTGAGAGCCCTTCATCCAGACCAATCATTTGTTTGAATTCACGCGCTTTCAGAATAAAACGCGTGCCATCAAAGAAAATTTGGTCGCCCGGACCAATCATGAAGCGGATCAAGCCGCCCATGAAGAACATGACCCCGATGGAGACAATCAAAAAGATCACCGGATTGGCTTTACGCTCCCGATGGTAACGATAGACAAATCGATCAATCAGTAGCGTCAGTACCACGGTGACAGCAATACCGACGGGAATGGCTAACAGCGCGGTCGGTAATGGCTGAATGCTGATCCCTACTGCTTGCAGCCCCCAGGTCACTAGAATGGTGATCATCGCACCAAAGGCCATGGTTTCCCCGTGCGCGAAGTTTGAAAAACGAAGGACACCGTAGACAAGTGTCACACCGAGTGCGCCGAGTGCGAGTTGAGAGCCATAGGTCAAGCCTGGAATGATCAGGAAGTTGCCAAGCACAGTGAGGGCATTGAGCACATCGACCATCCCTAGCCTCCTAAAAACGCTTTGCGAACTTCTGGGTTGGCGAGTAACGCTTCACCCGTATCTGTAAATCGATTATGCCCTTGCACCAGCACATAGCCTTTATCAGCAATTCCGAGTGCTTGTTTGGCATTTTGCTCAACCATCAAGATCGCAACATCGAGTCGTGCGATTTCGATAATTCGGTCAAATAGCTCATCCATGACGAGTGGCGAGACGCCAGCGGTTGGCTCATCAAGCATTAAGACTTTTGGGTGTGTCATCAGTGCACGGCCAACTGCTACTTGCTGACGTTGACCACCGGAGAGCTCGCCTGCAGGCTGTTTCCTTTTCTCTTTTAGGATCGGGAAGAGGTCATAGACCTGACTGATGGAATCACTGATGGAATCGGTTCGGATGAATGCACCCATCTCCAGGTTTTCTTCAACGGTCATGGAGGTAAAGACATTGTGAGTTTGTGGCACAAACCCCATGCCTTTGACTACACGTTCTTCAGGTTTTAATGTGGTGACATCTGAGCCGTCGAAAAAAATCCGACCTTTTCGTAACGGCAACATGCCAAAAACGGCCTTCATCGCGGTTGATTTACCGGCACCGTTGGGTCCAACGATGACGGCAATTTCGCCTTTTTCGACGCCAATGGAACAGTCATGGAGAATGTCTGCTGCTCCATATCCGCCTGTCATGTGTTCGCCGAGTAAAAAGCTCATCTTATTTCTTATGTTTCAATCCAGTCCCGAGATAGGCTTCGATCACTTGTTCGTTATTTTTCACTTCGTCAATTGTGCCCTCCGCTAAGACCGCACCTTCGGCCATACAAATCACAGGCTCACAGAGTCGCGCAACGAATTCCATGTCATGTTCGATCAAGCAAAACGTATAGTTTCGTTCTTGATTGAGCTTGATGATGGCATCTCCAATTTTGTGCAGTAACGTGCGGTTAACGCCCGCGCCGACTTCGTCAAGAAACACGATTTTGGCATCAACCATCATGGTCCGACCGAGTTCTAATAATTTTTTCTGGCCGCCAGAGAGGGTTCCAGCAAATTCATCGGCGACATGTTCAATTTCCAAAAATTCGATGACCTCATCAGCTTTGGCTCGAACTTCTTCTTCGTTTGCTCGCACAAGACTTGGCTGAAACCAGGTATTCAGCAAGCTTTCGCCGGCTTGATTGGGCGGAACCATCATCAAGTTGTCGCGTACGGTTAGCGTTTTGAATTCATGGGCGAGTTGGAAGGTTCTCAATACGCCTTTGTGGAACAACTCGTGAGGTTTGAGTCCGGTGATGTCTTCGCCATCCAAGAAGACTCGCCCCGCCGTTGGTTGGTAAAGACCGGCGATGACGTTGAATAGCGTTGTCTTTCCAGCACCATTAGGTCCGATCAGGCCGGTGATCGAGCCTGGACGAATGGTGAGGCTCGCTCCGTTAACAGCATGAACTCCGCCGAAGCGCTTGTGTAAATTCTCGACAACTATCATGAACTTATTTAATAAAAAAGCGGCGCAGAGAGTAACCCTACGCCGCCCTTGAAGCAAAGACTAGCGGTAGCGAACCGTTGTATTTTTGCCGTCTTTGACGAGGATTTCTCGATAATTACCAGCAGACTCACCGGCACCGATCAGTTCAACAGCGGTTGCACCGACATAGTCGATCTCACCACCGTCCTTTAGGATTTGAAGACCTTTTGCGAGTTCACCAGGAAGAATTGGTGTACCGGGTGCATTGGCAACATCAAAGATTTTTGCTTTGACAGCATTGCTGTCAGTTGAGTTTGCAGCCTGCATCGCCAAAAGCGTTACCGCTGCGGCATCATAGGCTTCAGGCGAGTATGGACCTGCGTCAAACCCGTCTTTCTTCGCCAAATCAGCATAGATTTGAGCGCCGTTGGAATCGGTGCCAGGGACAGTCCCGATCGAGCCGTTTAAGTCTGGGCCAATGGCCTTGACAAGACTTTCGCCGATCATTGCGTCTGGCAGGAAGAATTGATCAAAAGCACCGGCATCAAGAGATGATTGAATAATTCCCTTGCCGCCTTGGTCTAAGTAACCAACCACCATGAGAATGTCACCACCAGCTTGGGTTAATGCCGCAACTTCCGCGCTATAATCGCCTTTACCGTCTTCGTGAGGCGTGTTGATGGTGACTTTACCACCGGCTGCTTCAAAATTTGACTGAATTGAGTCAGCAAGACCTTTACCGTAATCGTTGTTGGTATAGGTCATTGCAATCGACTGAATGCCTTTC
>CABZRL010000021.1:0-25131 GCA_902528165.1 uncultured Litorivicinus sp. | reverse complement strand
TGTCATCTGGGCTCCATGGATGCACGGTCGTTCGGCCGCGAAAGCACCCGATCAAACCACCAACACGCCAGACACCACAATCAGTGAAATAATCAGTGTCCAAGGGGGATCAAAGGGAACTTGACCCCGGTCTCGTCCAAGACGATTCAATAGCCCTGCAAAGACAATGACAACCGGTGGCGGGATTTTCAGTTCAAGACGGGAAACAAGCGTTCTAACATCATCGGTTCCGACTTGGTCGGGACGGCAGGATTTGAACCTGCGACCCCTTGCACCCCATGCAAGTGCGCTACCAGGCTGCGCCACGCCCCGAGAGCGGCAGAGTATACAGCGTCTTAGTCAGACAGCAACCGGCGAACTTGTTCGAGCTCGCGGATCACTTCACGAAGTGCCATCCCTTTTGAATCATCTTGAGTGGCTTCGACGCGAGCCTCATCTTCTTCAGCAATGCGATGCTTAGCCCCTGACAAGGTAAACCCTTGCTGATGCACCAGCGCGCGGATACGTCGAATCATGATGAGGTCTTGATAGCGATAGTAGCGCCGATTGCCTCGACGCTTATCGGGTTTGAGCTGCTCGAACTCTTGTTCCCAATATCTCAAAACGTGCGGTTTGACTCCGCACAACCGACTGGCTTCTCCGATCGTGAAATACACCCGATCCGGGATCTGGGGGAGATCATCGTCGAAGAGATCCACAATACTCACTCATCATCCAGTGGATGATAAATCTCGACTTGTACACGAAGCTTCTGACCGGCACGGAAGGTGACCACTCGGCGTGCACTCACAGGGACTTCTTCTCCAGTCTTTGGATTTCGACCAGGCCGCTCATTCTTATCGCGAAGCTCAAAGTTACCAAAGCCAGACAAACGCACGGGATCTCCAGCAATCAGCGAATCACTCAATTCATCAAAAAGAATTTCAACCATCTCTTTGGCTTCGCGCTTATTCAGTCCAACAACATTATTCAAGTGCTCAGATAAATCCGCTTTTGTTAAGGCTGCCACTGTCTTTATCCTCGTAACTCTGCGCCAGTTCGCTCGCCAAGTGTGCGAACAACCTGATCAACCATCTCTTGAATCGCGACATCATCCAGCGTCTTTTCTGGATCCTGTAAGCTCAGCGAGAGCGCTAAGCTCTGACATCCCTCTGGAACACCAGTTCCGCGATACACATCAAATAACTCCACAGCTTGAATGCGCGAATCACCAAGACTCTCAACTGCATCAACAATCTGTTGCCACGCGATGCTGTTGTCAACCACAACAGCCAAATCACGCAGTACTTTAGGATAACGCGAAATTGCTTTAAAAGCAGTAACTTGTCCGCTAAGGACTGGTGACAGATTCAAATCAGCCAAAAATAACGGCTTGGGTAAATCCAGTTCTCGAGCAAGCCTCGGATGCAGCCGACCAACGATACCAATGCTCTGACCATTGATGCTCACGCATGCCGTCTGACCCGGCGCAAGCGCAGGATGTTCACCAGACGACCAACTCAAGCTGCCGCCGCCATTCACCATCCCCAGACCGTCAACAATGCCTTTTAGATCAAAAAAGTCGACTGAGCGATCACCACTGAAATGCAATGGTGCTTGCTGACCGTAAAGAGCGATCCCGAGCCGTTCCGATTGATCCAATTGATCACCTGAGGACACAAAGCACTGTCCTGTTTCGAAAACACGGACTCGCGGTGCCTGCCGATTGACATTGTGTCGAACCGCTTCGACGAGTCCTGGCATGAGCGAACGACGCATCTCTGCGAGATTCGACGCAATCGGGTTAGCCAACCGTACACCCTGTACACCATCACCCAAGAGTGCCTGCATTGCTGGATCAACAAATGAGTAGGTCACCGCTTCCTGAACATCCTGATCCACTAAATAGTGCTTCAGGCGCATAAGCGGCGTCTCTGCCTCGGGGACAGCCGCCATCGTCAATGCTTGTGCCGGTAATGAGGTTGGAAGATTGTTGTAGCCATAAATTCGCGCAATCTCTTCAATCAGATCTTGCTCAATGGCGATATCAAACCGCCAGCTCGGCGCAACACAACGAAATCCGTCGTTCGTCACATCAACGTGAAAGCCAAGCGCTTGCAACATCTGCTGAATCGTCTCAGATGCCAACTCGATCTTCAATTGTTGTTTGATCCGCGCATGGGTCAGTGTCACGATCTGCAATGTCGGTAATGCTTGTTCGTTATCCGTGATCATCACAGGACCTGGAACCCCACCACAGATGTCGAGAATCAATGCAGTTGCACGTTGACAAGCACGCTCGGCCAACTGCCAGTCCACACCACGCTCAAAGCGCGCCGACGCATCGGTATGCAAGCCATAACGACGGGCTTTACCCGCAATCGTGATGGGATCGAAATATGCGCTTTCTAAAAAGACTGTTGTTGTTCGTTCAGAAATACCGGAATGTTCCCCACCCATAATTCCAGCAAGCGCCAATGCTTTTTCCTGGTCTGCAATCACCAAGACATCGTCACTCAATGTCAGCGTCTTACCATCCAACAACACTAACTGTTCACCTGGATGAGCCATCCGCACATCGATTTCACCCACCAGTTGATCGCGATCAAAGGCATGCATCGGTTGACCCAGTTCGAGCATCACATAGTTCGTGATATCGACAATGGCATCGATCGATCGAATACCACTGCGTCGGAGTCGCTCGACCATCCACATCGGAGTGGGCTTGGTCACATCCACGTGTTCAATCACACGACCGACATAACAAGGACAACCCTCAGGAACGGACAAATGCACATCATGGGTCTCATCCGATTCAGGATCCACCGCCTCACAATCCACGGTTCGAACAGTCGTTTGACTCAATACCCCAAGTTCCCGCGCGAGACCTGTGATGGATAAACAATCTCCGCGATTCGGTGTCAAATCCACCTCGACCACATGATCGGGAAGCGACAGAAAATCGGCAACATCCGATCCAGTCACCACATGATCAGGTAATTCCATCAGACCATCGCGCTCATCAGAGAGCCCAAGTTCGTCTGCTCCGCACAGCATGCCATGCGACTCAACACCACGTAATTTCGCTTGTTGAATCCTGAAGTCGTCTCCGATCACCGCGCCGACTCGTGCGAAAGGAACTTTGAGACCAGCGCGGACATTCGTCGCGCCGCACACCACCTGATAGGTCGACTCACCATCTGTGACCTCACACACGTTTAATTTGTCGGCATCAGGATGCTGTGTCACTGATAACACCTCACCAACCAACACATGAGTCCACGGCTTGGCCGCAGGTTCGACTCCATCCACTTCAAGACCGGCCATGGTCAAACGACGAACAATGTCATCGATTGATAAGTCGGTTGGGCATAGGCTTTTCAGCCAAGAGATACTTGCTTTCATGACTATCCGTGAAACTGGTTAAGAAATTGCAGATCATTTTCGTAGAACAGGCGCAAATCGCCGATGCCATAACGAAGCATCGCTAGTCGCTCAACGCCCATACCAAATGCGAACCCCGTATACATGGTTGTATCAACGCCGGTCTGCTGGAACACCTTAGGATGCACCATGCCGCATCCCATGACCTCAAGCCAACCGGTATGCGAGCACACTCGACATCCTGAGCCTTCGCACATCACGCACTGAACATCGACTTCAGCAGATGGCTCGGTAAAGGGGAAATAACTCGGACGAAAACGAACGTCCAGATCCGCCTCGAAAAACCGATTCAAGAAGGTGATGATTGTTCCCTTTAGATCCGAAAAACTAATATCACGATCAACCACCAATCCTTCAATCTGATGGAACATCGGAGTATGGGTGAGATCACTATCGCAACGATACACACGACCTGGTGCGACTATCCGTATCGGAGGCTCTTCGTTCACCATGGTGCGGATTTGTACTGGAGATGTGTGGGTTCTCAACACACGTCCATCATCGAAATAGAAGGTATCGTGCATCGCTCGTGCGGGATGGTGCGAGGGAATATTTAAGGCTTCAAAGTTATGCCAGTCATCCTCGATTTCAGGGCCGGTCGCCACGGTATAGCCGAGAGACGCAAACAGTCGATTCAGTCGATCCAATGTTCGGGTCACAGGATGCAGCCCTGCCACATCCTGTGGGCGGCCTGGAATGGTCACGTCAATCGCGTCACGCATTAAGCTCTGTGTTTCTGCGTCACGCTCGAGGGCATCTTTCTTCGCCTCCAGTGACGACGTCACGCGATCACGCACCGCGTTGATTTTGGCACCTGCTTCAGGTCGCTCCTCAGCAGATAATTGGCCCAGTGTTTTCATTTGCGCACTGATCAATCCCTTTTTACCCAGGAATTTCACACGAACTTCGTCAAGATGCGCCAGTGAATCCGCTGATTCAATTAACGCCAAAGCCTCTTCTTGAATACTCTGTAAATTGTCCATTTGGAGTCCAACAGCATAAAAAAGGCCGCGAGGAGAATGTCCAGGCGGCCTTCCCTTCAGTCGCCCTGAAGGTTTGAAATTAAGCGTTCGCCTGCCCGAGCGCTTGCTTTGCTTGCTCTGCGAGTGCAGCAAAGGCAATCTTCTCGTTCATCGCAAGATCTGCGAGTACACGGCGATCCATTTCAATATTGGCCTTTTTCAGACCATCAATGAAACGGCTGTAGCTCAAACCACATTCGCGCGCACCTGCATTGATACGAGCGATCCAAAGTGCACGGAACTGACGCTTTCTTTGGCGACGGTCACGATACGCATACTGGCCTGCTTTGATAACAGCTTGTTTAGCAACACGAAATACACGAGAGCGGGCACCATAGTATCCTTTCGCTTGCTTCAGAATTTTTTTGTGACTAGCACGTGCGGTGACACCGCGTTTGACTCTTGGCATGGGTCTCTCCTTTTACCGTGAACCAGGAAGCATGCGATGGATCAGCTTGATATCTGAAGCTGCTACCATCAACGTCCCGCGTAAATGACGCTTACGCTTGGTGCTTTTCTTGGTCAAAATGTGGCTACGGAAAGACTGTTTGTGCTTGAAGCCCTTGGCAGTCCGCTTAAAGCGCTTTAGAGCGCCTGAGTTACTTTTGAGTTTTGGCATATTTCCTTTTCACTCCGCATTAGAGCTGATTGCTCTCACTTTTTCTTCGGCGCGATGACCATGATCATTTGACGGCCCTCTAATTTAGGGCGCGCTTCAACAACTCCATGCTCTTCGAGGTCCTTTTCCAAGCGCTCGAGCATTTGCATGCCGAGTTCTTGGTGGGCCATTTCACGACCGCGGAACCGGATGGTTACCTTGGCCTTATCGCCGTCCTCTAGGAAACGCACCAGGTTGCGCAGTTTGACCTGGTAGTCTCCAATGTCCGTACCCGGACGAAACTTAATTTCTTTCACCTGCAGTTGATGCTGCTTTTTCTTCGCAGCCGCCTTCGCTTTCTTCTCTTCGTACAACCGTTTGCCAAAATCCATGATTTTCGCAACCGGAGGATCTGAGGACTCCGCAATCAACACAAGATCAAGATCATTCTCACGAGCGGCAACCAGTGCATCATTCGTGTTAACAACACCGATTTGTTCACCTGTTGGTCCGATCAAACGCACCTGCGGCGCCCGAATTTCTTCATTGATCAGTGTGCGCTTTTCACCCGGCGCACCTTTGGGTTGTGCTCTTCTGATTACTCTGTCTCCGACTCAATACCGAAACGGCCACGCAACCCAATGTCCTTGTGAAGCTTGTCAGCAAAGGCTTCTACGCTCATTGCACCTAAGTCTTCACCGGAACGGGTCCGCACAGCCACTTGCTGGTTTTCCACTTCTTTATCACCGATCACGAGTAAATACGGGACCCGTTGTAAAGTGTGGTGGCGGATTTTATAGCCGATCTTCTCATTGCGCAAATCGGATTTCACGCGAAGACCTTGAGCGACAAGCATTTTTTCCACTTTTTTCGCATATTCATGCTGTGAATCCGTGATTGTCATCACAACTGCTTGCGTTGGAGACAACCACGGCGGCAACAAACCCGCGGTATTTTCGAGCAAAATGCCAACAAAACGCTCCAAGCTTCCAAGAATGGCACGATGCAACATCACGGGGATTTGTTTCGACCCATCTTCTGCGACATATTCGGCGCCTAGACGGCCTGGCATCGAAAAATCGACCTGCATCGTGCCGCATTGCCAAACACGACCTAAACAATCTTTCAAAGAATATTCGATTTTCGGACCATAAAACGCTCCTTCGCCAGGCAGCTCTTCCCAGGCAACACCGAGCTCATCCAAAGCATTTGATAATGCACTTTCCGCCTTATCCCAGTTAGCGTCGTCACCCACACGCTTGTCAGGGCGGGTTGAGATGCGAACGATCATGTCATCAAAGCCCATGTCGTAATAGACCTCAGATAATAACTGATTGAAGGTCTTCACTTCTTGGGTAATTTGGTCTTCAGTACAGAAAATATGCGCATCATCTTGCACAAAGTTACGGACCCGCATCAATCCATGCAGCGAACCCGACGGTTCATTGCGATGACAAGAACCAAATTCAGCTAGTCGAATCGGTAACTCGCGATAAGACGTAATTTTTTTGTTGTAGATCTGCACATGACAGGGGCAATTCATCGGCTTGACCGCATAATCGCGTTGCTCGCTCGACGTCACGAACATATTTTCCTGATATTTGCCCCAATGCCCTGAGGCTTCCCACAAACGCTGATCGACCAGTTGCGGCGTTCGAATTTCTTGATATCCAGAATGCTCGAGTCGATCACGAATATAGTCTTCTAACACGCGATAAACTGTCCACCCATTGGGATGCCAGAAGACCATGCCTGGAGCTTCTTGTTGCAAATGGAACAAATCAAGTGTCTTCGCGAGATTTCGATGGTCGCGTTTAGCCGCTTCTTCCAAAAACTTCAGATGCGCTTCAAGATCTTGCTTCGATGTAAATGCGATCCCGTAAATACGCTGCAGTTGCTTGTTATTGACGTTACCTCGCCAATAAGCACCAGTGACGTTCGTCAGTTTAAAGTGTCTCAGGAAACGCGTATTCGGTACGTGCGGGCCACGACACATATCCATATATTCTTTGTGGTGATAAAGCCCAACCGGGTGCCCATTATCAGGAATGTCTTGATGGATAATCTCGAGCTTGTAAGATTCATCGCGCGCGGTGAATTCGGCGATGGCTTCGTCACGAGACGCCCACTGCTTGACCACTGGATAGTCTGTTTTCACGAGCTCCTGAATCCGTTTCTCAAGCGCCTCGATATCTTCAGGTGTCAGCTGACGCTCGTAATCGACATCGTAGTAAAAACCATGCTCGATCACAGGCCCAATGGCCATCTTAATCCCCGGAAACAGCTGCTTACCTGCGTGACCGACCAAGTGTGCAAAGGAGTGACGAATCACCTCCAAACCTTCGGGGTCCTTCGCGGTAATGAGGGAGACATTCGCGTCATGGTTGATGATGTCAGAGGCGTCTTTAAGCTCACCATCGACTCGCCCACAAATCGTCGCCTTGGCTAATCCAGGCCCAATCGAGTGAGCAACATCAATCAGAGAAATAGGATCATCAAACTCGCGCTTGGATCCATCAGGAAGGGTAATTACCGGCATTTCCAACTCCAATCTGGCGACCCGCACCAAGGGCCTTCCAATATGGTTGTATTTGGTAGGCGCGATTGGAATCGAACCAACGACCTCCACCATGTCAAGGTGGCGCTCTAACCGACTGAGCTACGCGCCTGAAGAGCGGCGAAGTATACAGCCTTCATTGTCGAAGTAAAGTGGCGACCTAAAGACTGTAGTAATGTCGGAACCACTCAACAAACTGAGGAATTCCTTCCTCGACCGTGACTCTCGGCGCATAGCCAATCGCGGCCTTCAATGCCGATACATCAGCATGGGTTGCAATCACATCACCAGGCTGCATCGGTAACGATTCCACGTGGGCTTTTTGGCCACAGGCTTGTTCAATCAGCTCGAGATATCGCACCAAGTCAATCGGGCGATCCGATCCGATGTTATACAATCGCCAGGGGACATTCGATTTTCCTGGATTGGGCGTCAACGGATCATAGCCACGATCTGGGGTCGCAATTTGGTCAAGTGTTCCGATCACACCATCCACGATATCTGAAATAAACGTGAAATCGCGCTTGTGATGTCCCCCGTTAAACAACTGCACCGTACCACCTGTCAAAATCGCACGCGTAAATTTAAATAAGGCCATATCAGGCCGGCCCCATGGTCCGTAGACCGTAAAGAAGCGTAAGCCCGTGGTCGGTAGGCCAAACAAGTGACTGTAGGTATGCGCCATCAACTCGTTTGCCTTCTTGCTCGCAGCATACAAGCTCACCGGATGATCGACCGAATCCTCAACGCGAAATGGCAGGGACTCATTAGCTCCATACACAGAGCTCGAGGACGCATAAACCAAATGATCCACCTGATGATGCCGGCAGCACTCGAGAATGTTCATAAAGCCCACAAGATTCGCATCGACATAAGCGTGCGGATTCTCGAGGGAATAACGCACACCGGCTTGCGCCGCCAAGTGCACCACCCGATCGATTTGATGGGCCTCAAACAGAGCCTCGAGAGCGTCCCTGTCCTCAACGCTCGCGCGGACCTCGGTGTACCCATCACGCTCGAGGAGCCGCTGCCCACGCGCGTCTTTTAATGAGACTTCGTAATAGTGGTTGTAATTATCCAAACCGACGACGTCATCGCCTCGGTCAAGAAGACGGTGACTAACTGTCGAGCCGATAAATCCGGCCGAGCCGGTTACTAACACATGCATACATTAACTCTTCAATAAAACTCGAGCTGATCCAATCAGCGCCCAGACGATCAAAGCTGAAACCAATAATAAAACCACCAATCCTGCACCCATCAGAATATCGCGTTCGAGCAAGATGCTGTAGGTCGCAAGTCCTGTACTCAATGCGGCCATCGGAAATCCAAAGGCCCAATTTGCCGGAACAAAGGGCCTCGAAATCACTCGCAGCAGCATTGGTATGAACGTCAGTAATAAAAAGAAAGCAACGGATAACATCACTGCACCTGGAACCACACTGTGGTCACCCGCCAACAACGACCATGACACTGAGCCAATCGCCGGCGGTGCAACTAAAACCATTTGCGTACTCTCAAGCTCCTCTGGCATGGGCTTTCCATGAATCAAGCGGAAAAACACAATGGGCAAGAGCATTAACCACATGACAATACCGATCGAGAATCCGAACCAAGCCAACATCACCTGACCGGTCGCCATCGCGCCGACTGGTACGACAATATTTCCCACAACAGGAATGAACCAAACCGGAGAGATCATCTCAAGGGCGAGCCCGCCCCGAAACCAGCCGTCGATCAACCAAGCAAGGTAAGCGAAGTGGGAAATCGCGGCCACCCAAATCAAGACGCGAGCGGCCTCGGGCATATGCGGGTTCAACAGTGCACTCAACAGCATCAAGCCAACAGTTAAACAGGCAGGTAGAACGCGAAGCTGCAGATTATCGATGGTCTCCTTCAGTGCCCCTTTGTGAAGCTGATGCAGAACAATGGAGCCGAAAGACACAAGGCCCAACAAAAGCATGGCGATCGAGATCATCCGACCAATACCGCTTTCCCAACCACCGAGATCAGACAGTGCACGCCACGCTAACGCAAGCCCAAATAAACTCATAACAGCTGGTGCAAACCGAATTGGCATGATGTTCCTCAATTATTTAAACGCTAATGATTGAAGCTCTGCCACTGCATCTCGAATGGCAGCTGCGCGCTCAAATTCCAGTGATTTTGCCGCCTGAAACATTTCATCTTCAAGTCGTGTGATTTCTTTTGCCAGCTGCTGCGGTGTGAGTGTCTGGGGATTCTTTGGCATCAGCGTCTCTGCTGTGGATTTGGCAGCCTTATCTTTGGCTTTTCGCCCACGCGATCCTGGTGTTTCTCGATGCGCGCCTTCCATGACATCATCGATCCGTTTCCGAATCGTAGTTGGGGTAATCCCATTGTCTTCATTGAAGGCAATTTGCTTGTTGCGCCGACGTTCTGTTTCGTCCATTGCGCGTCGCATCGAATCGGTGATTCGATCGGCATACAAAATCGCTCGACCGTTCACATTCCGCGCCGCACGACCGATGGTCTGAATCAGCGAACGGTCCGACCGAAGGAAGCCCTCTTTATCGGCATCCATAATGGCCACTAAGGATACCTCTGGCATATCCAAGCCTTCGCGTAACAGGTTGATTCCGACTAACACGTCGAATTCCCCTTTCCTGAGATCACGAATGATCTCCACTCGCTCAACGGTATCAATATCGGAGTGCAGATAACGCACACGCACTCCGTGATCCATCAAATAATCGGTAAGATCCTCAGCCATCCGCTTCGTCAATACAGTAATGAGAACACGCTCATCTTTGGCGACAACGGTATGGATTTCACTTAGACAATCATCGACCTGAGAACCTGCAGGTCGAATCTCTATGGTTGGATCAACCAAACCGGTCGGTCGAACAAGCTGCTCAGCGACTTGCGCCTGGTGCTCTTTTTCATACACACCAGGGGTGGCTGAGACAAAAACCATCTGTGGAGCCAGTGATTCCCATTCTTCGAACTTCAATGGTCGGTTATCTAACGCAGACGGCAGACGAAACCCATATTCCACCAGGGTTTCTTTTCGCGACCGATCGCCACGATACATGCCACCAACTTGTGGAACGGTAACATGGGACTCATCAATCACCAATAACGCATCAGGCGGAAGATAATCAAACAGAGTCGGTGGCGCTTCTCCGGACGGACGACCTGATAAATACCGTGAGTAATTCTCAATCCCCTGACAATAACCAAGCTCAGCAATCATCTCTAAATCAAATTTCGTGCGTTGCTCTAAGCGTTGCGCCTCAAGTAACTTTCCTTGCTCCCGAAATTGCGCCAACCGCATTTTCAGTTCGTCTTTGATGTCGTCAAGGGTATTCACCAATCGGTCTTTACTGGTGACGTAGTGAGTCTTGGGGTAGATCGTCAAACGAGGAACTTTTCGAATTACCTCGCCGGTCAAGGGGTCAAAATAAGAAAGTTGTTCGATTTCATCGTCAAACAGCTCGACACGCACTCCCTCACGATCTGATTCAGCGGGAAAGATATCAATAACATCACCACGAACTCGATAGCTACCCCGACCGAAATCCATATCATTCCGCTTGTACTGAAGTTCTGCGAGACGTCTCAAAATTTGGCGCTGATCGATGGTCATGCCTCGAGTCAGGTGAAGGACCATTTCATGGTAGGCCTCAGGATCCCCTAGACCATAAATCGACGAGACCGTCGCCACAATAATGACGTCATCACGTTCGAGTAGTGCCTTCGTCGCCGACAAGCGCATTTGCTCAATGTGATCATTAATCGAGGCATCTTTCTCGATAAAGGTATCACTGGATGGAACATACGCTTCTGGTTGGTAGTAGTCGTAATAAGATACAAAGTATTCGACCGCGTTATTTGGAAAGAATTCTTTAAACTCTCCGTATAACTGAGCTGCCAACGTTTTGTTATGAGCCATGACGATGGTTGGACGTTTGATCGACTCAATCACCTTTGCGACTGTGAACGTTTTACCTGAGCCTGTGACACCCAAGAGCGTTTGATGGGCAAGTCCTGCCTCTACGCCCTCAATGAGCGTTTTAATAGCAGTCGGTTGATCTCCAGCCGGTTCGTAGTCAGAAACAACTTGAAATGGAAACGACGCATCATGACTCATGATGCAAGAGTGCTCATCGCGAGTTGAATCGTGATCAATGCCACCATCCAACTCGATAAAATGCGGATACCAATTGGCGTTTGCCTAGGAAACCACTCGTTGATCTGCTTAAAAAGACCCCCAAAAAAGCTTGCGGTCAATCCCATCGAGATAGCAGCAATCGATCGAATCAATAGATCAGTTGATAAATCAGCATGTACTGAAAAAACCATCGACATCGATAATACGCCCATCGAAACAAGCGCTATGGCAGCAAGCCATCCATTACTAGACCGACCTAAACAAAGCCAAGCGGCGATCGCAAGACCAACGAATAAAGCCAGGAGCGAAGTATCGAAAGGCAGTGGCCCAGTGACAGTCGCCAACAGGATTCCAGAACCACTGCCAATGAAGAAGTATGGAATACGGTCTAGATTTTGAGCGATCCATAATCCAGACAAGAGCCAAAATATCCAAACAGCACTGATCTCTGAGGGAAGCATCAAGCCCGCTTCGATCAGTTCGATCACAGTTGGATCGGTGCCAAGCGCATGTGCCCACACCAATTGCGGCAAGGCACACGCACTCAAAACTAAAAGCGCTTTAACCCACAAGGTAGGTCAAACCGATGACCGAAATAAGTCCGCCACAACCGCGAACCAATAACTCGCCACGTGGAAGCCGGGTCGCGAAACCAAGTCCAATTCCAGCCATGTGCAAAAGGCCCGTCCCGATCACGAACCCAGCGCCATAGGTAATCGCGCTGATTTGTTCAGGCATTTCAAGGCCGTGGGCGTAACCGTGAAAAATACCGAAAATGCCAACAAGGACCATGGCAATGGCAAGCGGCGCCCGACCTCGAACTGCTATCAATATACCAAGGACGACGCCAGAAAGGGCAATCACAAACTCAACTAGTGGGATTTCGAGACCCATGATGCCAATTGCAGCTCCAACCGCCATAATGGTCGGGAACACAATCGGTAAGATCCAGATTGCACGATCCCCAAGGAAAGCTCCCCACAGTCCGACTGCGACCATCGCGATTAGATGATCAAAACCGAGGATGGGATGCAAGAAGCCTGTCATGAACCCTCCGCCAGCACCCTCTGGCGCGTGAGCAAGGGCGATGCCAGGCAAAGTAACGAAGAGCAACGTAATCAGTGATTTCATATGTGATCCTCTGTCTATCAGTTCAAAAAATCAGAAAAAAAGAGCAGCATCCTTCCCAAGCAGAATCGCAAGGCTACATCAATTTAGAGGGTGCTAACAGCCTGTTTCAACTGTTGCTGAGAACTCAATATGTGGGGCTTGTAAGGGAATTGGCTCCGCGAGCAGGACTCGAACCTGCGACCAAAAGATTAACAGTCTTCTGCTCTACCAACTGAGCTATCGCGGAACTCAGGATGGCCGCGAACTTTAATGATTCGAGGGTCCTTCGTCAAGACCTGGCTCAGGATTTCTTGGTGCTGCCGGCTGAATCAATCGCGTGATCATTCGAGAACGATTTTTTTCCAGCGTCTTTTCCCCGATCCCCTTGATCACCAAGAGCTCCTCCGAGGTATCAATGGGGCCAAACCGTTGCCGATATTCAATAATCTTCTGGGCTTTAGCCAAACCGATTCCATGCAGATGTTTGGCAATCTGTGCAGCGGTTGCTGTATTCAGATCAACAGACCGGGCAAGTCCAAGCATTGACACTGCCAGGAGCATCAATCCAAGCAATAATGATTTCATGAAAGACCTCCTAAGAGGAGGCTAATGAGACGATTAGGCTCTGCTGACGAAATCGATGAGTCAACGGTCAGAGTTCGGCGATAATTTTCGCAATCGATTGCTCAGGATCAGCCGAGGCCGTGATCGGACGGCCAATCACCAAATAATCCGAACCATTCTTGATCGCCTCGTTAGGCGTCACAATTCGGGTTTGATCATCTTGAGCAGACCAACTTGGCCGAATGCCTGGTGTTACCAAACAGAATGGCCCACCGAGAGATTGACGTAATCGTTGGGTTTCTTGAGCTGAACAGACGACACCATCCAAGCCCAATTGCTGAGCCAAGCGAGCCAAATGGTCCACCTGAACCTCAAGATCTCGTTCCACACCTGTCTCCAGCAAATTCTGTTGAGACATACTGGTCAGTAATGTCACTCCAATCAATAGGGGTCGATGCGCTTGATCGTCGAGAATCTCGCGAGCCGCTCGCATCATGTCGGCCCCGCCGGCGCAATGCACATTCGTCATCCAAACCCCTAAGCGCGCTGCTGCAAGGACTGCTTTCGCACAGGTGTTTGGGATGTCGTGGAATTTCAGATCCAAAAAAACGTCCAAACCAGCGGCATGACAAATATCCACTGCGAGAGGTCCGACTGATGTAAAGAGCTCTTTCCCGATTTTGACTCGGCAATGCCTGTTCGGGATCTGCGCGACCAAGTCCTTTAATTCGGAGGTCGTTGACACATCAAGCGCAACAATAATGCGTTGATCAGCCATCAAGCGGTTCCCGCTTAGTGGGCATGATCGATGCCAACAGCACAAAAATCGCACCGGTGACGACTCCGATGAAAAACGTCGCGATCAACACCACAGCAAGACTCGTCGAAGGGATTTGCAACCAGACTAGGTCAATAACAACAGGATCTGAATTAAAGAGATAGAGCACACAACCGGTCACTAGCAGGGTAACGACCCCAAAGAAAGTGACCAGCCGTCTGACTAATTTCATGCTTTCCGGGATTCCCGAAATGCAGTGTTGACTGCTTCGCGCAGCTCTTTACCCGGCTTAAAGTGCGGAACGGCTTTGGAATCCAAAACCACTGACTCACCGGTCTTTGGATTACGACCCACACGCGCTTTACGCTTGTGTAAGGAAAAGGATCCAAATCCCCGTAACTCAATTCGACCACCTTCAACCAATTGTCGGCTCATGCGATCGAAAATTGCCTTCACAGCTAATTCCACATCTTTAGGAGGTAATGTTGGGTAGCGTGTTGCGATGCGTTCGATCAGCATCGACTTAGTAATACCTGACATATGACCTTCCGATGTCTGGCCGGGCAGTGCCCGGCCTCAGTTGCCGGATTACTCTCGGCCTTCCATCTGAGCTTTGATGAGCTCACCGATCGTTGTAGGACCAGCGTCACCTTCTTCAGCGGGTGCTTCATTCAGGTTACGCATGGCTTCCTTCTCTTCGGCTTCTTCCATTGCACGAACTGACAATGAAATCTGGCGCGTCTTACGATCAACATTCGAAATCTTCGCTTCGATTTCATCATCAACGTTCAACACGTTGCGAGCATCTTCCACACGATCACGAGACAATTCTGATGCTTTCAGAATCGCAACGACTCCGTCACCGAGATCAACCAGCGCTTGCTTTGGCTCAACTTCGGTCACAGTTCCTTTGACCACTGCGCCTTTCTCGGTATCAGACAAGAATCCACCCATTGGGTCTTCTTCCAACTGCTTCACACCCAATGAAATACGCTCGCGCTCTGGATCCACTGCCAAGATGACCGCTTCAAGATCTTCACCCTTCTTGAAGTTACGAACCGCAACTTCACCTGGCTCTGACCACGAGAGATCCGACAAATGGATCAAGCCATCGATGCCGCCGTCAAGACCGATAAAGACACCGAAGTCAGTAATCGACTTAATCGGACCGGAAACTTTTCCGCCTTTCGCATGTGTCGCAGAGAATGCTTCCCATGGATTAACTTTACATTGCTTGATACCGAGTGAAATGCGACGACGCTCTTCATCAATATCAAGAACCATGACTTCCACTTCGTCACCCAAAGACACAATCTTCGACGGATGAACATTCTTATTGGTCCAATCCATTTCAGACACATGTACGAGACCCTCAACACCCTCTTCGATCTCAGCAAAACAGCCGTAATCTGTGAGGTTCGTAATCCGCGCGTTGACGCGCGTATTGACTGGGTAGCGATTCTTGATTTCGATCCATGGATCTTCACCAAGCTGCTTCAAGCCAAGAGAAACACGGTTACGCTCACGGTCAAACTTCAATACCTTCACATCCACTTCGTCACCAACAGCGACGACTTCTGATGGATGTTTAATGCGCTTCCACGACATGTCAGTGATGTGCAGTAAACCATCAACACCACCTAAGTCAACGAACGCACCGTAGTCAGTGAGGTTCTTCACGATACCCTTCACTGCCTGGCCTTCAACCAGATTCTCAAGCAGCGCTTCGCGCTCTTCAGAGTTCTCTTGCTCAAGCACAGCGCGACGCGAGACAACGACGTTGTTCCGGCGCTGATCCAGCTTGATCACCTTAAATTCGAGTTCTTTGCCTTCCAAATGAGCGACATCACGCACGGGACGGACATCAACCAAGGATCCTGGCAGGAACGCTCTGATCCCGGCGAGATCAACTGTGAATCCACCTTTGACCTTTCCGTTGATGATACCCATGACGACTGCAGTCTCTTCATGCGCTTTCTCAAGGTCGATCCACGCTTCTGCACGCTTCGCTTTTTCGCGAGACAGGCGTGTGGCACCAAAACCGTCTTCAACCGCGTCCAAGGCAACCTTGACTGAATCGCCAATAGCGATAGCCAATTCCCCAGATTCGTTCATGAATTGTGATCTTGGGATCGCTCCCTCAGATTTCAGACCTGCGTTGACAATCACGAAGTCTGGTTCAATGGCGACAACGGTGGCGTCAACAATAGCGCCCGGAGTCATATCGATGTCGTTTAGACTCTGCTCAAAGAGTTCTGCGAAAGTTTCGCTCATTCATCTATCCTATTTTTTCGGCTTCACGCCGTCCGTCTGATCAGCCCAAACGGAGTTGGTTTTTGATTTCAGTGAGCTTCGTTGCTGATGTCACCACTGAAATCTCACATTTACTGCATCAAGCCTTTGGCCTGACACAGGTCTCGTGTTTCTGCGACCACATCGGCTACAGTTTTCTCCGAACTATCAATCACGGACGCATCGGTCGCCGGCACCAAGGGTGCGACTGGACGCGTTCGATCTCGGAAGTCCCGAATTTCGAGGTCGCGTAGTATAACGGAACGCTCAACTATTTGACCAGACTCAATTAATTCTAAATACCGACGCTCCGCACGAACCTCGACACTGGCATCCAAAAAAATCTTTAATTCGGCGTCTGGAAAGACAATCGTGCCAAGGTCTCGGCCATCTCCAACAAGACCTGGAAGCCTTGCCTGACGGCGCTGGAGGTCCATCAGTGCACTTCGAACCGGCGGATGAATCGCCACTTGGCTAGCGGCATCCGCTACCATTTGAGTCCTCAACTTCTGGCCCACCGACACACCATTGAGCACGACATCATTGTGATTCTTGTCGAAGGGAAAGCTTAATTCGAGTGAATTGGCGAGTTCCACAAGCGATGGAATGTCATCAAATGCAATTCGATTGTCCATCGCCGCCAAACCAAGAATGCGATAGATCGCACCTGAATCTAATAAGTGAAAACCGAGTTCTAGCGCAATGCATCGTGCAACTGTTCCTTTTCCAGCCCCGCTCGGGCCATCAATGGTAATGACAGGAACAGTCACGATGACACGGTCAACGGAAAACCAGTCTCGCGAGCAAGACCCACAAAATTCGGAAAACTTGTGGCAACGTTCGCACAATCGTTGACCACAATTGGCTCGCGACTCACAAGACCTGCAACACTGAAAGCCATTGCGATTCGATGATCCTCATGAGCCTCAACCGAACCTCCTGCAAATCGGAAATCCGGTCCACCACCCCGAATCACAGCACCATCAGGGGTTCCCTCAATGACAGTACCCAAAGCACTTAATCCATCGACCATACTCTGAATTCGGTCAGACTCTTTCACCCGGAGTTCTTCCGCACCCGTCACCCGAGTTTGTCCCGTTGCACAACAGGCCGCAACAAACAGCACAGGAAATTCATCAATCGCCAGAGGAACCAGCGCCTCGGGAACGTCAATACCATGCAGGGGAGCATAGAGCACACGCAAATCCGCAACCGGCTCGCCGCCAACTTCGCGTGCATTCAACACTTCGATCTTGGCACCCATTAATTTCAAAATTTCAAGGATACCCACTCGAGTGGGATTGATTCCCACGTGCGATACAGTCAAGTCTGATCCTGGAACAATGGATGCAGCCACCAAGAAAAATGCCGCCGAGGAAATATCAGATGGCACGTCAATATGACAGGCTGTCAAACGGCCTCCGCCAACCACTGATGCGGTCGCTCCATCTCGCCTGACCGGATACCCAAATCCCTGAAGCATCCGTTCCGTATGATCTCGGGTGGGTGCAGGCTCAGTCACACTGGTTTCGGCATCGGCATAGAGTCCAGCCAGTAACAACGCCGATTTGACTTGTGCGCTCGCCATCTGCATCTCAGTGTGACAGCCCGCGAGGGGATGACCACCGAAAATTTGAACAGGTGGCGTCCCATCGTCAGAGGTTTGAATCACCGCACCCAATCGCGACAGCGGATCACTGACCCGCCGCATTGGACGCCGAGAGAGCGAGGTATCACCCGTGAGTTCAGAGTCAAACGACTGTCCGGCGAGAATGCCAGACAGGAGACGCATGGATGTTCCCGAATTGCCCATATACAGAGGCGCTGCTGGAGCCTTCAGTCCATCCCGACCAACACCATGCACCGTCACTCGCCCGTCGATCGGTCCATCGATCTGCACACCCATGTCCCGAAACGCCTGAACAGTGGCGATGGCGTCCTCTCCTTCCAGAAACCCATCGACGGTGGTCACACCATCGGCCAGAGCTCCGAGCATAATCGAGCGATGTGAAATGGACTTATCGCCAGGGACTCGAATGGTTCCATGAATTCCCTGTTGAGCCTCAGTGATTGTAAAAACAGAAGGATGGGTATCCGTCACCGGATGAACTCCTTGATCAGTTAATGAGGAAAATAATTTGCGAGCTGTCCGCGCTCTTTCAAAACTTCGCATCAGCCACTCTCCATCACCGGATGCAATGGCAAGACGCATTTCACCCAACCGCTCAGCAAAACGATCAATGCCACCCAGAATCGCCTCGCGGTTGGCTAGACTGATGTCTCGCCACATGGTTGGATCACTGGCTGCGACCCGAGTGAAGTCCCGAAAACCACCAGCCGCGTAGCGAAAAATCTCAAGATGCTCATCGTCATCAGACAAAGCATGCACCAAATTGAACGCTAAAACATGCGGGAGATGACTAGTTAAGGCCAGCACCTCGTCATGCCGCTCGACATCCATGGTAGAGACCGTGGCACCGAGACTCGACCAAAACGCAGACACTAGGTCAATCGCGTTGACTGCAGTTTGCGAGTCTGGGGTCAGGATAACTTGATGATCAACATACAAATCAGGATTGGCGGCATCAACACCACTTTGTTCGCTCCCGGCGATTGGATGACCGGGGACAAACCAAGACGGTGTGGTTCCGTATACTGTTGCTAAATCACGAATCACACTGCCTTTGGTCGATCCAGCATCTGTCACTACAGAATGATCAGGACGCGCCTCACTCACCGCTTGAACAATCGTTAAAAATTGCCCCATTGGAACGGCAATCAACACCAAGTCAGCGTCCGCAACAGCATCACTGATCCTGTCAAAACTTTGATCAATGAGGCCCTTTGCAAGCGCTTGTTGACGTGTTGCTTCAGTCCGTGAGTAGCCTGAAATCAGCCATTCTGTCGACCGTTTTTTCAGCGCGGCACAGCAAGAAGCACCGATCAACCCAAGACCGATGACCGTGAGTCGTTTCATAAAACCGCTCTTGGGTAGGAGCCCAAGACTTTAAGCTCCGCCGATTGTGCCCGAATTTCATCGAGGAAGGTCTGCACCGCCTGATCATCGGCGTGCCCTTGAAAGTCGATAAAAAACCGATAGGACCAAATACCAGAGTGCGATGGACGAGATTCCAACCGCGTCATATCGATCCCATGACGCTCGAACGGCTCAAGTAGCCGATACAGGGCGCCGGGTTCATTTTTCACAGAAACAATCAGTGAGGTCTTATCTCGCCCGGAAGGTTCCGTCGATTGCTTGCCAATGACTAGGAAGCGCGTGGTGTTATCCGGACGATCTTCGATCGATCCCGCCACCGTTGATAACCCATAGGTCTCTGCCGCTCGCTCTCCGGCCACAGCCGCCAAACCATCATTGAGGTTTGATTCCGAGACCAGACGAGCCGCCTCAGCATTGGATGAAACTGTCTTGCGCTCCGCACCCGGCAAGTTTGCATCGAGCCACAAACGACATTGCGCTAAACTTTGTTGATGAGAGTAGATGGTCTGAATGCGACTGATCTCAAGACCTGGCTTGACCATGAGTGCTTGATGGATCCGCATTTCCACTTCACCACAAATCACTAGCGGTGAATCCAAGAAACATTCCAAGGTATGGGTCACCATCCCTTCGGTTGAATTCTCAATCGGAACCACGCCGTACTCGAGATTTCCAGCATCCACATCCCTGAACACCTCTGAAATCGTCGTCAATGCACGCGTATCCACCGCATGGCCAAAGTGTTTTAACGCAGCCGCTTCTGTAAAGGTCCCAATCGGGCCCAAATATCCCACTGCCAGCGGTCGTTCGAGTGCCAAACAACCGGACATGATTTCACGAAAAATTCGAGCCACTTCTTCTTTTGGTAGCGGGCCTTCATTACGCTCCATGACTCGAGCTAGCACTTGTGCCTCGCGCTCAGGTCGGTAATAGACTGGCGCTTCACCGGTCTTGGCCATTTCCGCTTGTTTCACTTCAGCCACTCGCATCGCGCAGTCAGCTCGCGCGTTGATCAAAGTCTGGATTTGCTGATCAATCGCATCAATTTCTTCCCGAATTTTTAAGAGTTCCGGATTGTCACTCACGCCGCTGTCCTCTCAAACTCGCACATAAAATCGATCAAGGTATCAACTTCCGTCTGGGTCATGGCATTGTAGATCGATGCCCGCATGCCACCCACACTGCGGTGACCTTTCAAATTCAACAATCCTTCTTTGAACGATTGCTCGACAAATCGCCCATCAAGGTTGGCATCAGCGAGGACAAACGGAATATTCATCAGACTCCGACAATTCAATGCGACCGGGTTGTGATAGAAGGAACTGTGATCAATTGCCTGATACAAGCTAGCGGCCTTTTTCCGATTCAGTGCCTCAACTGACTCCACGCCACCGATCGAGTTGAGCCACTGAAGAACCAGGGATAACACCCACACCGGATAGACAGGTGGTGTGTTGACCATTGAGTCGTTAGTGATCTGATGACGGTAGTCCATCAGGCTCGGAGTCGTGCTCTGGCATTCTCCCAGTAATTCAGTCTTGACCAACACAATCGTGACGCCTGCGGTTCCTAAATTCTTCTGGGCACCCGCATAAATCAGATCGAACTCTTGAATGGGCATCGAACGCGATAACAAATGCGAAGACATGTCGGCAATCACAGGAAGCCCAACGCCTGCCAGCGAACCAAACCATTCAACGCCATGAATGGTCTCGTTGGTACAGATGTGCAGATACTTTGACGATTCTGGAATCTGCCATGAATCAGGACTGGGCATGGTGGTGAAGTTGGTGTCTATAGCACTCGCAACCTCGACCGCAGTCGCATACTTTTGAGCCTCTTTAATGGCTTTCTGTGACCAAGCACCAGTGGTGACATAGGCGGCCGTATCGCGCGGGTTTAACAAATTCATCGGGACTTGAGAAAACTGAAGTGTTGCACCGCCAGGCAAAAACAACACACGGTAGGCGTTACCCACACCCAAAAGCGTTTTCAATTGCGCTTCAGTCTCTTCAAACAAACGCACAATCAAACGATCCCGATGCGAATGCTCCATCACCGACACGCCAGAGCCCTGAAAATCGAGAAGTTCTGCCTGAATCTGTTCAAGAACCGGCAACGGCAGTGCCGCCGGACCAGAACAGAAATTAATCGGCCGACTCATCATCCATCTCCACGTCAGACCCGTCGATGATCTCACCATCGTCTGTGTCGCTCTCCGACAACGGTTCCACTGGGGGCTCAGCAACTGCGTCCACTCGAACCAATTGTTCACCATCTGTCAAACGGATCAGAGTCACACCTTGCGTATTTCGGCCTAG
The DNA here is from genome assembly GCA_902528165.1 of uncultured Litorivicinus sp. Taxonomy (GTDB): domain Bacteria; phylum Pseudomonadota; class Gammaproteobacteria; order Pseudomonadales; family Litorivicinaceae; genus HIMB30. The sequence goes on along the minus strand of CABZRL010000021.1, from coordinate 3,315 downwards.
CAACGAAATATCCTGGCAAGGCGTCCGAACCATCGTTCCACCGTTAGTGATCAATAACAGATCATCGTCATCAATCACCTGCGCAGCACCAACTACAGCGCCATTCCGATCGGATGTCTGAATTCCAATCATACCCATTGCACCGCGACCTTTACATGGGAATTCGCTGACTAAGGTGCGTTTGCCATATCCGTTTTCGCAGGCCAGAAGGAGTGTCGCCTCGTCATCAGCAACGATCATCGCCACCACTGATTCTCCAGTTTCCTTCAATCGGATTCCTCGGACACCACGCGCTTCGCGACCCATGGGCCGAACCTCGGTCTCAACAAATCGTGTGACTTTACCGTTGGAGTTCACCAGCACAATGTCTCGCGTACCGTCGGTGATCGACGCGCCGATTAAGGTATCATCTTCGTTGAATTCAATGGCCCGAATTCCCGACGCACGTGGACGCGCAAAGCGCTCCAGCGGTACCTTTTTGACCGTACCACGAGCTGTTGCCATGAACACATAACGACCCTCGCCCCGATCATCTTCGCCCAAAGGCAAGACTGCTGTGACACGACCGCCGCCTTCTAGTGCGTCGATCATATTGACGATCGGCTTCCCTCGAGCATTCCGTGACGCTTGCGGAATCTCATACACCTTCAACCAGTGCAAACGACCGGTATCAGTGAACAACAACAAGGTGTCATGCGAATTGGCAACCAACAGCAGATCAACCACATCTTCATCTTTGAGATTGGTGGCGCTCTTACCCCGACCGCCGCGACGCTGAGATTGGTAAGACGTCAAGGGTTGGGTTTTGGCATAACCTGTTTTCGAGAAGGTCACCACCATGTCTTCACGCGGAATCAAATCCTCAGTCGACAACGACAGATGTGGCTCGATAATCTCGGATCGACGTGCGTCTCCGTACTGATGCCGAACCGCTTCCAGCTCTTCACGAATCACCGCAGTCAGTTTGGTCGAATCTGCCAGGATCGCCTCACGATCTGCGATATCTTCAAGGATAGAGCCGTATTCCTCGAGCAACTTCTCAATTTCAAGGCCCGTCAGTCGATGCAGACGCAAATCCAGGATCGCCTGAGCTTGCTGAGGGCTTAAGTGATATTGGCCATCCACCAAACCAAATCCATCAGGGAGATCATCCGGACGAATTCCACCAGTACCCGCACGCTCAAGCATGTCTGTCACAGATCCTGGAGCCCAAGATGTCGCAATCAACCGCTCTTTTGCGACTTGCGCGTTGGCAGATGACTTAATCAACTCAATCACTGGATCAATATTCGCCAAGGCAACAGCCTGACCTTCCAAAATGTGACCGCGCTCACGCGCTTTTCTCAGTTCAAATAAGGTCCTACGCGTCACCACTTCACGGCGGTGACGAATAAAGCAAGCCAGCATATCCTTGAGATTCAAGGTTTTTGGCTGGCCATCAACCAAGGCCACCATGTTGATACCGAAGCTCGATTGCAACTGCGTTTGACTGAACAGGTTATTGACGATGACTTCCGGCGTCTCACCTCGACGCAGATCGATCACAATCCGCATCCCTTCTTTGTCAGACTCATCGCGCAGCTCAGTGATGCCCTCGATCTTTTTCTCTTTCACCAACTCCGCAATCTTCTCGATGACGCGCGCTTTGTTGACCTGATAAGGAATTTCGGTAAAGACGATGGTTTTCTTATCCTCGCCTTCAATATGGAACTTCGAGCGCATAATCACTCGACCACGGCCTGTCGAATACGCCTCACGAAGCCCCTCGAGTCCGTTAATTAACGCTCCGGTCGGAAAATCAGGCGCTGGAATAAAAGCCATCAAATCATCGACTGAGACATTCGAGTCGTCGAGATAAGCCAGACATCCATTGATTACTTCCGTGAGGTTATGTGGAGGAATATTGGTCGCCATACCAACGGCGATACCCGCAGATCCATTCACCAATAAATTCGGGATCTTAGTGGGAAGCACCTCCGGGATTTTTTCAGTTCCGTCGTAGTTCGGCACATAGTCAACGGTGTCTTTGTCCAGATCAGCGAGCAACTCGTGAGCAATCCGCTCCATCCGGATTTCGGTGTATCGCATGGCTGCAGCACGGTCACCGTCCACTGAACCGAAGTTCCCTTGACCATCAATCAGGGGGTAACGCATCGAAAACGGCTGCGCTAGGCGGACGATCGTGTCGTAAACCGCCGAGTCACCGTGCGGGTGATACTTACCGATCACATCGCCAACAACACGAGCCGATTTCTTATAGGCTGCATTCCAGTTATTACTTAACTCACTCTGCGCAAACAGCACCCGTCGATGCACAGGCTTCAAGCCGTCACGCACATCAGGTAGTGCGCGACCGACAATGACACTCATTGCATAGTCGAGGTAACTGTTTTTGAGTTCGTCTTCAATATTGATGGGTAAAATTTCGCGTGCCGAATCTGACATGGATGGTGGGCTATCCCTAGATGGTTCTTAAACGTGCGATTATACCACGAACCGGTTAAAAAACGGTCTTCTTCTGTGCGGATATGGACGAGCCCTGTATCATGAATCGGAACGCAGTAATTGAAGCCTTAGGCGCAGACACACGGATCACCTATGACAACACTGGTTGACCCCAAAGAAGTCACGAAATTCAACCAGATCGCCCGCGGTTATTGGGACCCTGACGGTCCAATGCGAGCGATCCATCAAATCAATCCGCTTCGGGTTGACTTCACAGAATCCTGTTATCCGCTGCAAGACGCACATGTTCTTGATGTCGGCTGCGGAGGTGGGCTTGCGGCAGAAGCCATGGCTAAACGAGGAAGCCGCGTAACCGGAATTGATGCCTCCCCTGACATGTTGAAAACAGCCAAACTTCATGCGCTGGAGTCGGAGGTCACCGTCGAATACCAAGAATCCTACGCTGAGGCTTTTTTAGAGACCCACGCTTCGCAATTTGACGTGGTCACTTGTTTCGAGATGATCGAGCACGTCCCTGAGCCCATGGAGACACTCAAAGCGCTCTCGGGACTCGTCAGGCCCGGGGGATGGTTAATCCTGTCGACGATCAATCGGACCCCAAAAGCCTATTTAGGTGCAGTCTTGGCCGCGGAATATCTGCTCAACTGGGTCCCGAAGGGAACGCACGATTATGCTCGCTTTTTGAAGCCATCAGAACTTGCCGCCGGATTACGTCCTCACGGGCTTGATCTTGAATCCCTTGAAGGCGTGGTTTATCAACCGCTCTATAAGCAGTTCAAGCGAAGCAACACCGATTTGGGAATCAATTATCAACTGGCTGCAAGGAAGCGCGCATGACAACACTGATCG
>CABZRL010000020.1:0-25133 GCA_902528165.1 uncultured Litorivicinus sp. | reverse complement strand
TGGTGCTTTGTTGGCTGTGCAAGGTGCTTAATAAAAATGTATAAGATATAGGTACACTGCCATCTGTACACGCTATTGCTGTGCAGTCCGTAAAGTTCCTACAGTAGGAGACTGCATAGCCTCTTTTTAGTCCCTTAATCTTTCCCATTACCCATAACAGCAATTGAGATGTGGTCTGCATAGGGCGATGTAGGTCTAAGAACCTCACACCAGTTCTCAGTATTCCCCTAAATCCCATCATTCTTAAATCTTAGATATAGGGACAGTAGAGCTTCAGAGCGTTTAACAGCTCATAATATCCAGAAGTAAATACCCATAATTACAGCGTAATAAAGCACCTATGCAGTCACATTCTTTTCTGTTTTATGAATCGAAATGACATTGTCGTTATTAGAATCATCAAGGAATGACATTGCTCGTTTTGATATTTCAAATAGGGCTTTAAAAATCTCTGGATGCTTGGCTCTGTTTTCATAAGCCGCTTGACCATATTGCTCGAATCTCTGCCGTTCATCTTGTTTGACGCCTGACCATCCCTGCAGATATTGAATTTGCATAGGTGCTCCATGAGTAAGTGACAAATGGTGTTTAAACGTGTGCCTAGTGCAATATGGTTTCAGGTAAGACCGTTTCTTGTCCGTGATCTATTTCGAGCATCAGCTCTTTCAAAAAACCTAATCGATAAGGCACTGGGATAATTCGAACTCGATCAGTGCGATAGAGCGTCTGTAAATCGCTAGGAATGCGTCTCACAAAGTAATACACACCACGTTTGAGATAGGTGTATGGAACAGATGAAAATGTTCTACCCTTTGTTGTACCTACAATACTGCTGGACACGGTAAGGCCAGGAATACCAATAAGTTGTGTCTAATAATGTGTTGAATCTGGTGTCCCGAACAGGACGTGATGCCTTGCTACGGAACTAACAATTCAATGATTACCTGCAATTACTAGTGTTCACTGGGTGTGAGTTCACAGTCAATACCGATAAATGTTCTACCGTTTGTGCACGTACTGTGAATCCTGCTAACTGTTATCAGTACCCACTCACCACTGCCTCACCACAAATGCTACATCTGCCAGTGATCACGTTAGGTGTATTTAACATCTCTCTGAATAAACCACTTATATGCATCGCATAGGGGGTATGCATGGGCCAGTGGGGGTACGTGGGTATGTTGTAGTTAAGGCGCTACACAAACGGGTTGTTTAAGATCATTGATGGAGGCCGATAATTTTGAAATAGACTAAAAGTCGGAAATGTCGAGGAAATTACCACAATTGATCTCTTCATAGCGACCGGCGCAACGTTTTCTATTTAGGTTAACTACTTTATATCTCCGACCTTGCTCTCGCTTCGCAGTTGAATTAAATAAGAAGTTATCTCGCCTTTACCTTTAATGTTCACTACTTGCTTCTCAATGTTAAGTTTCCTCTGATCTATAAGTCCCACCGTTTCCTGCGAGGCATGAATGAAGCCCGGCTTCCCTGAGGTTTGGAGTCTAGACGCAAGATTGACTGAGTCTCCCCAAATGTCGAAAGAGAATTTTGACTTCCCAATCACCCCAGAAACTGCATCTCCCGAATGGATTCCTACTCTGATTTGAAGTGGATCCTCTAAGCCAAAGTCTTGACTAGCGATCGTTTCTAAGAATTCGAATCCCACATCAATAAGACTTTGAGCATGATCCTGTCGAGGACGTGGAAGACCAGACACGGCCATATAAGCGTCGCCAATAGTCTTTATTTTTTCAATTCCGTATTCTTCGCAAATAGTGTCAAATTTGAAAAATATCTTGTTTAGCAAGTCGACCACTTGTCGAGCAGACATTTTTTCGGCTAATTGTGTAAAACCAACGATATCGGCAAACATTACGCTAACATTCGGGTTATCTAATGCGATGACACCATCGCTTTCTCTGAGAATGTTGGCTAGATCTTTGGGAATAATATTATGAAGAAGGCGTTCTGATTTAATACGCTCCTCGACCAAGTAATGCGAATACAGAGCCATAGGTAACCCCAGCATAAGTAACGATCCGACAATGTTAGATATTGCAATGAGTTGTAATACGATCTCATCCGCCGCAACGATAGGTTGCACATTTGAGTAGAAGAAAAACATAAAAACGTATAAGGAAATGAATGACAAAGCTAAGCAGGACTTGATCCAAATATTGATCGGTACTGCTATCAATAGTATGGCTAAGTTTAGGTACCAGAGGTGAAAATAGCCATTCCAACCCAACAGAATCAAAAATGCTGTAGCCGAACCGATACCGCCCAGACAGGCAATGAGAACTCCAAGTGCGGCTCGGCCCAGGGTGTGTAGTAGAAAACCGATTCCAACAACTACCCCAAATGCCAATTCCGTCAATACAACTAATTCCCAATTTTCAATTGTATAAATTATAAACAAGTCACGGAGTAGTAGACCAAGAGCACCCGCTAAGAAACCCAACTGCATGGCCACGAAGGCTGGCTTCCAGCTATCGGGATAAGATGTTTTGGGCCTGAATATAAAGTCAATTACAAGTTTCATGGCTACGTTTTAAAGGTGTTGGTCCCACATCATATGGTACAGGGGAAAATACGTCCCACAAAGTAATACACACCACGTTTGAGATAGGTGTATTTGGGGGCATCAATTTGTGCACTCATTTGTTGTACCTACAATACTGATGGACACGATATTTGCATATAAATCAATGAGTTGTAGTTAATAATGTGTTGGATATGGTGTCCCGAACAGGAATCGAACCTGTGACCTGCCGCTTAGGAGGCGGCCGCTCTATCCTACTGAGCTACCGGGACGCGAGTTATGCTTGACAAACAGGCGAAGGAGAGACTAACACGAGTCATCCTCTAGTCCCACACTCAGTTTCCGGTAAACTCTCGCCATGATTTTCGAACCCGTATCATTGAATATTTCACAAGTCAGTTGTGAGCGTGATGATCGCTTGCTATTCCAAAATTTGTCGTTTGCATTGAGCTCTGGTGACATCTTGCGTGTGGCGGGACCAAACGGTGCGGGAAAGACAACGCTTCTCAGAATGATTGCCGGCCTTTTCGAGGTTCAAGATGGTGTAATTACGATCGACCAAGAACCACTAAGCGAACGGCGTCACCAAGTGCTCTACATTGGACACAAACCTCAAGTTTCGCGGGACTTGACGGTCATCGATAATCTCAAGTTTCTGACCGGATTTGATGAGCCCGTCGTGAAACAAGCATTAATCGATGTGGGATTACGTGGTTATCACGACTCACTCGTTAAAGAGTTGTCGCAAGGCCAGGGGCGCCGATGTGCACTTGCCAGACTTTGGTGCTCAGAGGTTCCCATCTGGATCCTCGACGAACCCTACACAGCCTTGGATGTGACAATGGTTGAAACTTTAGATCGGAAAATTAATGCGCATGTCGCGCAAGGTGGCCTCTGCCTTTTCACCACACACCAACTACCACAATCGCTCAACTTTGAAACTTTGGAGCTTGGCCGTGTCGATTGAAAAACGCATGCTCGCGCGAGAGTTGAAGCTGGCTGCTGCGCGTCCGGGCGACATCTTTAAACCCATGTGGTTTTTGATGCTGGTGATTTCGATGGTGCCTTTGGCACTCTCGTCAGATTCCGTGCTACTCGCTGACATTGGTTCTGCCATGATCTGGGTTGCGACCCTTTTGGCGCTTTTACTGAACACCGAGCATTTGTTTCAGTCGGATTTCTCCGACGGTGTTCTCGAACAGTGGTTATTTTTGGACCGGCCCTTGGCTTGGCTCGTGGGTTTAAAATTAATTGTGCATTGGTTGTTCAATGTGGTTCCGCTGATCTGTATCACACCCATTGCTGGATTGATGCTATCAGTGCCAACTGATGTCTTAATTGCGCTATTGATGACGCTGGTGGTCGCCACCCCAGCCTTGACTTGTTTTTCTGGATTAGGCGCAGCCCTTACCCTTGGATCATCACGATCTGGTATCCTTGGGGTATTAGTCATGATGCCATTGTTTGTCCCAGTGGTGATCTTGGCTGCTGGGGTGTTAATCCGGGCCACGGATGGTTCTGAAATCCTGCCTTTAATGGCATTGCTGGGAGCATTCAGTCTCGTTGCGGCGACACTGGTCCCGATCGCGGTGTCTGCGGCGATTCGATTGAATATAGGAGGTTCTAACTAATGAGTTGGCGTTGGTTTCATCAGTGGGGTTCCCCGCGATGGTTCTATGAGCGCGCCGGTCGTTGGCAACTGGTTTGCGGTTGGCTCGCGCTGATTCTCTTAGTGGTTGGTTCCCTTTGGGGTCTCGGGTTCGCGCCTGTTGATTACCAGCAGGGTAATAGTTACCGCATCATTTATCTCCATGTTCCAGTCGCGTTCTTGGCTCAAGCGATGTATGCCGCGATGGCTGTCTGCGCGGTAGTTTTATTTGTCTGGAAAATGAAGTTAGCTGATGTCGCCATGCAAGCAATCGCAGTGACGGGATTGGCCTTTACGGTTCTATCCTTGGTGAGCGGTGCGGTTTGGGGTAAGCCGACCTGGGGTACCTACTGGGTTTGGGATGCGCGGCTGACATCAATGCTCATTCTTGGTTTTCTCTATCTCGGATTGATTGGATTGCGAGCAGCCATTCAAAACCCAGATCAAGCAGGAAAAGCCTGTGGCATCTTGGTGTTGGTCGGTGTGGTTAATCTACCAATCATCAAATATTCGGTGGAGTGGTGGAATACGCTGCACCAGCCAGCAAGTTTGAAGTTGACTGAAAAACCGACGATGCCAGCCTCAATGTGGATGCCGTTATTAGTGAATATTTTAGGCTATTACATTGCTGCGGCTTATCTGGTCTTGGGATCAATGCGAGCGATCGTCATTGGGCGCGAACGTCGTGCCTCATGGGTCAAGGAGTTGGTCGGTCGTGCTTGAGTTCCAGTTCGAATCTTTGATGGCTTTTTTAGCAATGGCTCCCCATGGTGCCTATGTCTGGCCTGTTTATGTCTTAGGTCTATTGATTCTTGGTGGTTTGACTTGGGTGAATCTGCGGCAGCATCGGCAAGCGATTCGGGTGGTCAAGCGACAACTCGAACGGGAGGGAATACATGAATCCTAAACGCAAACAACGCATGTTGATTATTTTGGGCTTGGTGTCTGGGTTGGGCGTGGCCGTCGGCTTGGTGATGTATGCACTGAGCCAAAACATTAACCTGTTTTTTACACCGACCCAGATTGCAACTGGCCAAGCGCCGTCAGCGCAACTGATTCGTGTCGGAGGGATGGTGGCTGATGGGACCGTTGACCGTGATCCACAAAGTTTGAAAGTTGCTTTTGATGTGACGGATTTTGACCATCAGGTGCGTGTGACCTATGAAGGAATTCTTCCTGATCTCTTTCGAGAAGGCCAAGGGGTTGTAGTGCAGGGTCGAATCAACCAAGGCCAATTTGTCGCCAGTGAAGTACTAGCAAAGCACGATGAGAACTACATGCCACCGGAGGTCACTGAAGCGCTCCGTCAATCGGGTAAACTTGATCAGATGAAAGGAGGGCAGCAGCAATGATTCCAGAAATTGGGCATTTTGCCCTTGTGCTCGCGTTCGCGCTTGCGATCTGCCTCGCGGTCTTCCCGTTGTATGGCTATCTGAGTAATCAGCAAGGTTTTTGCGCAACAGCCAAACCCTTAGCCCTCCTACAAGGACTGGCATTAGCGGTGTCCTTTGGGGTCTTGATGTATGGCTTTTTGGCGCACGATTTCAGTGTCAAATATGTCGCTGATAACTCAAATTTGGACTTGCCTTGGTATTTTCGAATGAGTGCAGTCTGGGGTGCGCATGAGGGATCTTTACTTCTTTGGGCCCTGATTCTTGCATTCTGGGGCGTCGCGGTGGCCTTATTCAGTCGTGGAATTCCCGATCATATGTCGGCGCTTGTGCTATCAGTCATGGGGATGATCAGTGTTGGTTTTCTGGCTTTCATGCTGTTCACCAGTAACCCTTTTGTTCGCATTTTGCCGTTTTCACCGGCCAATGGAGCCGATTTAAATCCGTTACTTCAGGATCCGGGTCTGATCTTCCACCCACCGATGCTCTACATGGGCTACGTTGGGTTATCCGTGGCCTTCGCGTTTGCCATGGCGTCACTGATTTCCGGAAAGCTCGATGCCACTTGGGCACGATGGTCGAGGCCTTGGACAACCATCGCTTGGGCCTTCCTCACGCTTGGCATTGCGCTTGGGAGTTGGTGGGCCTACTACGAACTTGGCTGGGGTGGCTGGTGGTTCTGGGATCCCGTTGAAAATGCATCATTAATTCCTTGGTTAGTGGCGACTGCACTCATGCACTCATTGGCAGTGACTGAGAAGCGAGGCCTCTTCAGAAGTTGGACGTTGCTGCTGGCCATTGCTGCATTCTCGTTATCCCTATTGGGAACATTCCTGGTGCGTTCAGGTGTGCTCACGTCGGTTCATGCGTTTGCTAATGATCCTGAACGAGGGGTATTCATCTTAGGATTCCTGATTGTTGTGATCGGTGGGTCTTTGACTCTCTACGCTATCCGGGCGTCGAAGGTCTCTGAGCCAGGTGAATTTGCTTGGATTTCACGTGAATCATTCCTGTTGTTCAATAACCTGATTCTGACAGTCATGGCAGTCAGCGTGCTATTGGGAACGCTCTACCCTTTGCTGGTTGATGCCGTCGGTGGTGGAAAAGTCTCCGTGGGACCTCCGTTCTTTAATGCTGTCTTTGTTCCATTGACCGCCATCTTAGTCAGTGGCATGGCCTTTGGCCCGCTGGCAAAATGGCGCCAATCAGAGGATCCAAGACTTTTTCGACCGCTGATCGTGACCTTAATTGTGAGTATTGTGGTTGGCCTAGCCTGGCCCAATATGTTGGATGGTCAATATTCCATTGGGACTGCGATCGGTGTCGCTCTCGCATTATGGGTTGCGATCGCTACGGTCGTCGATGTTGCCAAAAAGGTCGGTCTCTATGGGGGAGTTGGTACGACTCTCGCGCGCGTCGAACGAGGGACGATTGGGATGTGGCTTGCACACTTTGGGTTGGCATTGACCATTTTTGGTGTGGTGATGGTGGAAAATCACACAGAGCACCGTGATCTTCGGATGGGTGTTGGTGATTCTCAGAACCTTGGCTCTTATGACGTTCGGATGACGGATTTAACGGTGATCAATGGTCCGAATTATGTTGCTGATCAAGCGACATTTGAGATCTATCAAGGGGATGCCCTGTATAAGACGGTGACACCTCAGAAACGACGCTACAACGCTTCAGGCATGGTGATGACTGAAGCAGCCATTGACTCTGGCGTCACCAGAGATCTGTATATCGCGATGGGCGAACCTCTGGATGGTGGCGATTGGGCTGTGCGATTGTCTGTGAAACCATTTGTCGATTGGATCTGGGCTGGTGCCTTTTTTATGGGCTTGGGAGGTTTTGTCTCCATCACCGATAAGCGGTACCGCCAACGTGTTCGAGAAGAGAAGGAAGTGGGGACTGCTGAAGGGGCTGCAGCATGAGTCGGATCATGGTGTGGCTACCTTTGGCTGTATTTGCGGTTTTGGTCGGCTTCTTTTTTAAAGGGCTCACCTTGGATCCTAACGAGCAACCGTCGGCCTTGATTGGTCAGCCAGTTCCAGAGTTTCAACTGACCGATCTGAACACTGGTCAACCGTTATCGCGGGAACAGCTCCCGCAGCAGCCATTTCTCTTGAATGTCTGGGCGAGTTGGTGCATCACTTGTCAGGTGGAACACCCCTACCTGACGCAACTTTCTCAACAGATGCCTGTGGTTGGTTTGAATTACAAAGACACCGAGACCGCTGCCAGAAATTGGCTACAAAAGCTCGGTGATCCTTACGCTGTGCAGATCTTTGATCCGACGGGTCGTTTGGGGCTCGATTTAGGCGTCGCAGGAGCTCCTGAGACCTTTCTTGTTGACGGCAGTGGCGTGATCCACGCGCGAATCCAAGGTGAGGTCAACCAGCGTGTTTTCGAGCGCCAGATTCAACCGCTACTTGAGACTGTTCAATGATGAAATCCGTGTTGAAGACCGGGTTCATTGCCTGGTTGATGAGTATTGCGATGGTGACCCTTGGGGCCATCGAAACCTATCAATTCGATTCACCTGAGCAAGAAGAGCGTTTCCGTCAATTGGGCTTTGAGCTTCGTTGTCCTAAATGCCAGAACCAAGCCATTGGGGATTCAGACGCGGAAATCTCTGGTGATTTGCGAGCTGAGGTCTATCGCTTGATCAAAGAAGGCGCGACTGACGAAGAAATTAAGGAATTTATGGTCGCTCGGTACGGCCGGTATGTGCTCTACAGCCCACCCTTGGATCGGCAAACGTTTATTTTATGGTTTGGCCCGGCTGGTCTTTTGGTGATTGGTGGGATTGTGGTTGCACTTCGTATTCGACGGTCAAAACAAGCATTGGAGCGGGGAGAATCTAACGCATGATTTGGATGGGATTGCTCGCGGCAACCGTCTTGGCAGGATTGCTCTGGGCTTTGCGTGGTTTTGGTCGACAAGGTCTTCTGATCGCATGTCTGCTAACGCTGATGATAGCTGGCGGATCATCCTATATGTATTGGTACTTAGGTGCTTATGAAATGTCCTTGTCGACAGAAGCACTCAATGCCCTTCCGGAAGATGAGCGTGCCTATGTGATCGCCCAAGCTGCTCAAGATGAGTTCTTAGCGAGAAACCGAGTGGCTGACCAAGACATTGTGAATTTGTTTCAGCTTGCGCTTGAACTCGATCCAAACCAAGTCACCGCGCTTGGCTCTCTTGGCATCATTGCATTTGAGGCCTCGGATTATCAGCAGTCGGTCAATTATTGGACACGTATGCTTGGTCAATTACCGGCTAGTTCTGAGCAAGCGAAGGCCATTGAAATGGGCATTGCTCGCGCGACCGAGCGTGCGAACCAACAGTTGTCCGAAAAAGTTCAACTCGGCGATGCGACAATTGATTTGTCGGTTGCATTGAGTCAGGCAATTCCCGAGAGTTTGAAAGATGCAACCGTCTTTGTATTTGCTCGCGAAGTTAACGGTTCATCGAGACCTCTTGTGGCGCGCCGTTTGTCGGTGACGGACTTGCCGATGACTGTCCGCTTATCGAATCAAGACGCTTTGATGGGTGGACGATTGCATCAAGGACTCGCGGTAGAAATTGCTGCTCGACTCACCGTCGGAGACGCCAACGGCAGTGAAGGAGACTGGATGGGCGGTCCTGTACTTTTGACCTTAACTGCCGAAAATACCGCTGAGATTCGATTAAAACCCTAGCCGATCGTGAAGTCTTGCGTTTTCTAGCGAGGGGTTCATACTAGGCCTTGTACTGAAGGATCAGTGTCGAGCAAATAGTCATGGCAGACGGATTAAGTTATGTGCCGTTCAAACCAGCGCTAGGGTTGGTGGAACATATAGCACTTCACATTGAGCACCAGATCGTGGCCGGCGTCTTGCGGTCTGGGGATCGGATTCAAGAATCCAGGATAGTTAGTCAACTGGATGTCTCCAGGGGTTCGGTGCGTGAGTCGTTTCGAGTCCTTGAGCGACGTCGATTGATTGATGTGATTCCACGAAAAGGCGTAATCGTCACAAGCTTAAGCCCAACTCGGGTTCGCGATCTTACCTCTGTGCTCCCGCCGCTTTTGACTCAAGTGGTCGCGGATCTAATTCCGAATTGGACGGATCGACATTCCCAGTCGATTCAGCATGCAATGGAAATTTCTGAAGGAAAGTTTGGCTGCGTCAATCCAGTCAGTGTTCTGGAGATTCTGTGTCAACTGCATCCGAATCGAGTCTATCTCGAATTAATCGATGACCTCGTCCCGACGTTTGATCGGGTTTTCTCTAAATTGGTTCGGTCTAATTTGGCTGGTGTCGAATCACTCGATCAACTCTTGAAGTTAAAGATAATCCCGGCCCTTGACGCTGGTGAAAGGGAACAGGTGATCGATTACGTCACCGAACTTTGTCGTATGCTTGAACGTAAATATCTTGAAACTCTGGAGCGCACTGGATAGCTTCCTAGTAATCGACAGTGGAAGTTCAAAGAGTTGCGCTTAAAAAGTATCAAACTGGCAGGGTTTAAATCCTTTGTTGACCCAACTACCGTTCCTTTTCAGTCGAATCTGACAGCGATTGTTGGGCCCAACGGCTGCGGGAAATCCAATGTGATTGACGCGGTGCGTTGGGTGATGGGTGAGTCCAGTGCCAAGCACTTGCGTGGCGAATCCATGACCGACGTCATCTTTAACGGTTCTGTGAGTCGAAAGCCGGTTTCCCGTGCATCGATTGAGTTGGTGTTTGATAACACCGAAGGGCGTGCTGCTGGTGAGTATGCCAAATTTGCTGAAATCGCTGTCAAACGGGAAGTCACCCGTGACGGGCAATCCAAGTATTTTTTAAACGGCAGTCATTGTCGTCGACGTGACGTGACGGATTTGTTTTTAGGGACGGGCTTAGGGCCGCGGTCCTACGCGATTATCGAGCAAGGCATGATTGCTCGAATTATTGAAGCAAAGCCTGAAGAATTGAAAACCTATGTTGAAGAGGCGGCTGGGGTCTCGAAGTACAAAGAACGCCGGCGCGAGACTGAGAGCCGTATTTTGCGGACACGAGAAAACCTCGATCGACTCAATGATCTGTCTGATGAGCTGGGCCGTCAGTTAGATCGTCTCAAGCGGCAGGCTGATGCGGCCGAACGCTACAAAACACTAAAAGCTCAATCGAGAGATCTAGAATCTCTGGTGTTTTGGTATCAGTTGCAAGACCACAAAGAAAAGCAACAGCAAGAGCGCGTCGCGAAAGAAGACTGCCAAAAGATCATGGATCAATCAGCAAGTTCGCTGTCGACCAATGAACGAGGACGGATTGATGCTCAGGTCGCTCGCGAGGATGCGAATCAGCTGTTGGATGCGGCAAATACTGCTTACTACACCCATGCGGCAACGCTCTCTCGCTTGGAGGCAAACAAAGAGGCTTATGAGCAGCAAGTCAAGCAGTTGACGGCCAATCAAGAGCGAATCCAAAACGACATCGAAACCTTAAAAACGCTGACTGCCAAAGACCGCGACGAAGGCGTCGATGCTTCTCACAAAAGCGCATTGCTTGAACCGAAGCTTCAAACGATTGAGGCTGACTTAACATCCCTCGAGGCCTCTATCGCCACACTGGAAGGGCAATTGAACGCACAAGATTCGACCCGTAGCCAGTTAGCCGGGGAGTTGGGTCGAGTCAAATCCGAGATCACTCGATTAGAGACAGAAAAACAAGGTCTTGAGCGGCAACAAAGGCTTGATCGTCAACGTTTGGAAACCATTGATCATGCGGTATTACAAATCGCAGACACCGATCCACAAGTGATCGCCGAGTTGGAAGCTGAATGTTTGGTGCTGACTGAAAGGCTCGCTGAGAAAACAGCCGAGCATGAAAGGCTGAAGGCATCTCACGAGCGCAGTCAGGTAATAGTCACCGAGCAAGAAGTGTCAGTTCGCGAACATCAAGGTGTGCTGCAGAGTGCTGAAGCTGAACTTCAAAAAGCGCGTCGAATTATCGAGGCTGAGTCGCGTATCGATGACCGAGAGATCAGTGCCTGGGTATCTCGGCAGTCGCACATTCTTGGCCGTGTTTTGGAGTACATTGAGTTACCGGGTGAGGATCGGTCAGCATTTGAGGCTGCTTATCCGGAGGTGTTGAGCGCTTTCGTGTGTCAGGATCTCGAGACGTTAGACGTCGATGGCCTGCCAGCCGGAGTTCGAGTGGTTTCGCTCGACTATGCCAACGGACTGCCTCAAATCGTGAAAAAGACAGTGAGTCATCGAGTCGCTGATGGAGAGGGTTACACCGATCAGGGCCTTCGATTTGGTCAGGGTTGGGTCGAGCGTGTGGCCGGTCGGGCGACAGGTATTCTCGAGATTCAAGCGCGTCTTCCCGATCTTGAGCATGCACAAGAACAGGCGAAAAGCCGGTTAGCTGACGTTGAAGCGGAATTCAGTCGGCTGCAAGAGCTGCGCGATCAGGCAGTCATTGAGTTGAAAGCGACGTCCGAATCGTTGGCAGCACTGGAAAAACAATCGGTGCAACTGAGTCATCGATTGGCTGGCCTGCATGCCAAAAACCAGGAGGTTGAAGCCAGTCGCTTACGACTGCAGCGAGAAAAGCAATCGTTAATTGATGCGCAATCGCAGATCGATAAGGAGCGAGACGAACTTGATCAGCAGTTAGATGAAATCACCCGCTTGCGGCAGTCGATTCAGGATCAACTGACTCCAATTCATCAAAGGCTTGACGCTTATAAGGCCTCCCTAGGCCGATTACGCGATGAGCGCAATCAGCTGATGCTCCTGCGCTCGGACTTGCGTGTCGAAGTCGAGCGTTTGTCTGGGATTGAGTCACGGTCTCAAACACAGGTCGAACGGATTGAAGTACAGCTCGCGAGTTTGGTCGACGAATTAGAATCGCTCGCAACACACCGGCACACATTGAGCGATCGCCCAGCGGTGACTGATGCAGATCTAAAAGCAGCGGTCTCTGAAAGTCAGCGTCTGGAACAGGCGCTTCAGATTGCTCGTCAATCACTCGGTGAGCGAGAAGAATGTCTTCGGCAGTTGGAAACAGAGCGAGCCGGCCTTGAACGTGACCGAGAAGTTCAACATCAAGCATTGAACGAGCGACGTTTAAAAGAGCAAGCCATTGAGATTGAGCTCAGTCGTTTGCAACAGGAGCTCAACAATCGACAAGCCAATGAGGCACATCTGATCGAGATTGAGCAGCGATTTGAGGGCCGAGAGGCTGCGGAATCGGAACTGAACCGCATTGAAACTCGGATCGAACGATTAGGCCCCATTAATCTGGTGGCCTTGGATGAATATCAAAAAGAATTGGAGCGGAAAGTGGAGCTTGATCATCAGCATGCTGAGCTGACAGAGGCCTTAGAGACGCTTGAGGATGCGATCCGAAAAATCGATCGTGAGACGAGAGCTCTGTTTCGCAACACCTTTGATGCCATTAACCAGTCCTTTGGTGAGATTTTCCCGCAACTGTTTGGCGGCGGTGAGGCGTGGCTGATGTTGACCGATGAGGACTTACTTTTCACGGGGGTTACCATCATGGCGCGTCCGCCGGGGAAGAGAAATTCGAGTATTTATCTGTTGAGTGGCGGCGAAAAAGCACTAACAGCCTTGTCACTTGTGTTTGCTATTTTCCACCTGAACCCAGCGCCATTTTGCCTACTTGATGAAGTTGATGCGCCACTTGATGATGCGAACGTTGGGCGTTATGCCGATGCAGTTGCTAAGATGTCAAACGCGATACAATTTATTTATATCACGCACAACAAAATCGCTATGGAGCGTGCCGAGCAGTTGATGGGTGTGACAATGTCAGAACCTGGCGTCTCGCGATTGGTTTCTGTGGATATTGATCGAGCGGTTGAATTAGCCACCACTGAGTAGAGGACACATGGAGTTTGGGTTACGGGAATATCTTTTAATTTTGGGAGCGGTGTTAATCGTTGGATTACTTGCTGACGGTATTCGACGAACCCTAAAGCACAAGCGTGAAGGCCTCAAACTTGACTTAATAGCCGCGCCGCCTGAGTCGCCACAACGCAGTGATGTCAGTCAACCGCGCCCTGTGAAAAAAGCGACTCCTGAAGAGCTCGAGCCTCAGGTAGATGCTGATCCACTGTTTGAATCCTCTGATGCCAGCCAGCTGAATTTATGGGCAGGGGAGATCAAGGCCGAAGCGATGAAGTCTGCTGATCACGACGCTTTGGTTGAAGACAGTTTGCCAGATACTCAGACAGACTCGTTATTTGACGGTTACGAGCCGGTGGACCAACCCAGCGATCCCCATTCCATTGAAGAATCCGAGTCTGTCACTGCTGATCGTGTCGAGCCCGTCTGGGATGATGAGCCGGCTTCCTTAGACGAGATTCCAAGCGAGGTTGAGGAGCGGGACCTTGAGGATGATACCGCTGACTCTGATCACGATGATGATATGCGGATTTTAGCCGATGGACCGGTGGAGCGCCCAATGAAAGCCAGCACCGAAGGTGGCATTCTCGGCTCCACCCTTGGACGAATCTTTGGACGCTTTGGGAAAAAAGAGTCAGCTCCAAGTTCTGTTGATGCGATCCTTGACGAGCCAATCGAGTGTGCAGATGTGGATCGGGGATCGACTGTTGATCCGAGTCACGAACCTGTTGTCGAAGAATCCATGGATTATTTGATCGTCGTCCGTATTCAATCGGCGCGGACTCCTCGGTTTGAGGGAATTAATTTACACAAAGCGTGTCTGCGGGCGGGATTGCGTCGAGGTGAATCATTGATGTACCAGCGATTCCCATTGGATGAAGGCGCTCAACCACTGTTTTCGTTAGTGAATGGTATCGAGCCCGGCACATTCGATGAGGATGCTCAATCAATCGACACACCAGTTGTCTTTTTGTTCACAGAATTACCCAAGCAAACGGATCCTGTGTTTGCAGTCAATGAATTGATCTCTGGTGCTCGATCGATCGCTCGTGACATTGGTGGCGATGTTTACGATCAAGACGGGGTGGCGATTTCTAAGGAATGGATTGATCTCGCCAGAGCGCAGGCCGGGCATCATCATCTTCTGCGCTCATGACGGAGTCAGTTGTTCGACGAATTCGCGAACTCATTGCAGACATTCGTCAGCAAGACTATCGCTATCACGTGCTTGACGCACCGACGATTGGTGATACGCAATACGACCAGCTTGTCGCTGAACTCAAACGTCTAGAGACCGAGTTTCCTGACAGTCTTGACCCCAACTCGCCAACCCAGCGAGTCGGCGCCAAACCCGACTCAGGATTTTCCGAAGTGAGCCACCGGGTTCCAATGTTATCTCTCGATAATGTGTTTGATGCGGACGAGTTCCAGCAGTTTGTGGAACGAATGACGGATCGCTTGGATGGCATCTCATCACTCGAATTGACAGCCGAACCAAAGCTTGATGGGTTAGCGCTCTCGATTCGTTATGAGCAGGGTGAACTCATCTTGGCAGCAACGCGGGGTGATGGTTCGACCGGCGAAAACGTGACACAGAGCGTTCGGACAATTCGATCAATCCCGTTAACGTTACACGGTGAGCATCTCCCTGAGATTCTGGAGGTCCGGGGTGAAGTCATCATGAAAAAAGAAGATTTCGACGCGATGAACAGTCGACTTCAAGCGGCTGGGGAAAAAACATTCGTGAATCCGCGCAACGCGGCCGCTGGCAGTCTACGTCAATTAGATCCCGCGATTGTTGCGACACGGCCGTTGTCGTTTTATGCCTATGGCGTCGGCGAGGTATCTGCCCCCCTGGGTGATCGGCATTCCGACGTGATGGAGATGCTCAAATCTTTGGGTATCCCAGTCAATCCCGGTTTGGTCAAAGGCGATGCGTCGTCGATTGAAAGCGCCTACCAAATGTTATTCGCCAAACGCGATTCCTTGCCTTATGAAATTGATGGCATGGTCGTGAAGGTTGATCCATTGGTATTGCAGGATGCCTTGGGGTTCGTCGCTCGTGCCCCGCGGTTTGCAACGGCGTGGAAATTTCCCGCTCAAGAGGCGGCGACCGATTTAATTGCCATAGACGTCCAGGTGGGTCGAACCGGTGCAATTACTCCAGTTGCTCGCTTAGAACCAGTGTTCGTCGGTGGCGTGACGGTCTCCAATGCGACCTTGCATAATTTTGATGAGGTGGCTCGATTGGATGTGCGTCCTGGTGATCAGGTCATGGTGCGACGCGCGGGTGATGTGATTCCGCAAATTGTCCGTGTGTTGACTGACCAACGACTAACGAACAGTCAAGCGGTGACTCTACCGACCGCATGTCCGATTTGTGATTCGCCTGTCGAACGCGCTGATGGCGAGGCCGTCATTCGATGCTCCGGCGGACTCATTTGTCAGGCGCAGCGCTTGGAACATCTCAAGCATTTTGTCTCGCGAAAAGCCATGGACATCGATGGCGTGGGTGAACGCTTGTTGGAGATTGTGATTGAAAAACAATGGGTGCAGACTCCGGCTGATCTGTATCGATTATCGATTGAGTCACTGAAAGACTTGGATCGAATGGGCGAAAAATCTGCAGCCAATGTGGTGCAAGCAATTGCTGCATCGAAGGCCACCACTTTGGCTCGATTCCTTTATGCACTGGGTATTCGGGATGTGGGCGAGGCGACAGCACGAACACTCGCACAGACCTTTGGCGATTTAGAACCCTTGATGTCGGCAACACTGGAAGATCTGATGACGGTCGACGATGTCGGACCCATCGTTGCTTCGCACATTCGTGCATTTCTTGAGGTGCAACAAAACCGTGTGGTGATCCAAGAGCTGCGGGATTTAGGCGTCCATTGGCCAGTCCGCTCTGTCGAAGCACCAACAACTGGAGTCGACTTGTCAGGGCAGACTTGGGTGTTAACTGGTACATTAGAATCCATGACTCGAGATGAAGCATCGGACAGATTACGTGCACTTGGAGCGAAAGTTTCCGGATCGGTCAGTGCCAAGACCACTGTGCTGGTGGCAGGGCCAGGGGCGGGGAGTAAGTTGTCTAAAGCGCAAGATTTAGGGGTGACAGTGATGGATGAATCGGCATTGATGGAGCTTTTGGGATCATGAGAAAGAAGCTCGCGATCATCTTGATACTGATGACGCTTGGTGGTTGCGCAGTCTCGCCACCACGCAGTACTGAAAATGCCTGTCATCTGCTGGCAGAAAAACCAGGCTGGTATGATGCCGTCAGCGATGCAGCCGATTCCTGGGATGTTTCTGAGGGGCTGATTCTCTCATTTATTCGGCAAGAATCCTCGTTTGTTGCTGACGCCAAGCCACCACGGACGAAAATCTTGTGGGTGTTTCCTGGCCCTCGTGCGAGCTCTGCCTATGGCTACCCGCAAGCCAAAGAAGGAACATGGAGTGACTACCGCAGTGACACCAATTCCTACTTAGCAGAGCGTGATAACTTTCGGGATGCTGCCGATTTTGTCGGATGGTATGTCGATCGCGCTCATCGAATTGCCGGGATTTCTAAATCGGATCCGTATCGACATTATTTGGCCTATCATGAGGGTGTCGGTGGATTTCAGCGTGGGACCTTTAAATCGAAACGTTGGTTGATGGGTGTTGCCAAACGGGTCGATCAAAAAGCACGCAGTTACGATAATCAGTTGGCCAGTTGTCGGGATAAATTTGATAGTGGATCTTGGTGGAACCCCTTCAGTTAAGCCCACGAATCAGTTGACGTCGAAAAAACCGATCTGGAGCTAATGCATCGCGAACAACCTCAGAGACTGGAAGAACTTCCCCCAAGATTTGACTGACAACGAGTTCTGCGGTGATTGGCGCAGTTAACGTACCGCGTGAGCCCAAACCAGCGAGAACATATTGCCCGTTGAGATAGGGAAGCGCTTCTGTTGGCTGAAAGCTTGCATCGTATTTGAGTCCATCGAGTCGACTGTCCCAGTCGATCGGATCTGCAATTTGCCCGACAATGGGCGCGTAGTCCGGTGTCGCCGTGCGGAGACTGACTCGGTGACCCAAGATATCCTTGGCAGTCCATGTCGGATGTTGAAGCAAGGAATTCGCAGCTGCAAGATTGGTGAAGTCATCATCAACACGCGGCTCTACGTCATCAGAATTCGGTAAATAAGTGGCACCACAGGTCATCATGCCGTTCGCCGCTGGCGCAATATAAGCATCTCCGCAGATCGGCATACGCAATGCCGGTACGCTCGAGATTTGTGTGATTTGGCCTCGCACAGGCTTCAGCGGCAGATGCATGTCAATGAATTGTGATGCTTCAAGGGCATTGGTCCAGATCACCAGATCAACCACCTGATGTTCCTCCAGATCTTTCGGAGACTGGATCGTTAACAGGGTGCCGTCCTTGCTGGTTTCCGCTTGAAGGATCCGCTGATAGGGCTTCACTTCAATCATAGGGTTTGTGAGAAGTTCGCTGACGCACCCCTTGGGATTGAGCCAGCCAGCATCAGGTAAAAATAGCCCACTATGGTTCAACGACAGGCCGGCTAGGTCTGATGCATCCGAGCGAGACACAGATTGCATTTGCAAATAGCAATCCGGTAATGCGGCAAGGAGTTTGTCTTGATGGGATTGCGCCTGGTCGTCTTGAGCCAGGAGAAGGGCTCCGCTTTGCTGCCAGTGATCGGGAGCGAAATGTTGAAACCACTGACTGAGATGCGCGAGCGACTGCATCTGAATCAAGCTGTTGGGCGTCGCCTCGATACTCAGTTTGGCGTAAGTGATTCCTTGAAGATTCCCAGAAGCACCTGATGCGGGTCGGTCTTTTTCAAAGAGCATGACGGCGATGCCACGCTGTGCAAATGCCTGAGCAACCCAGGCGCCGGCCAAGCCCGCTCCGACAATGGCTATTCTGTTCATGGCTGTGGCATGGCTCCCTGGCACCCAGGGGTGTTGTTCTGGATTTTTCGCAAAGACAGCGTTCAATCGGTCACGTTTTCCACTGTATCCCTTAACTTTCCCTACAGAAAATCCAGCGTCAGTCAGTCCATCGCGAACCAGCCGGGCCGAGGTAAATGTGCTCAGTGTCGTGGTCCGATGCGAATGCTTGGCCAGGGCATGAAAAAGCCCGTTGGTCCAGAGTGTTGGATTGCGATCGGGTGAAAATCCATCAAGGCACCAAGCATCGATGGACCCTGACAGCTGACTGAAGACTACTTCTGCATCATTCAAATGCAAGTCGAGGATAATCCGTCCATCCGCAAACAAACGACGATGGCAGGTTGGAATGGGGTCGGGCCAGGCTTCTCTCAGTTGATTAGCGATCTTGATAAATGCGTCAGGCAGCGACAGTGCATCGAGGGCTTGGTCGAGATCGTGGTGCGACAATGGAAACGCTTCGGTTGAGACCCACTGAAGACGTGCGCTGGGCGGTGCATAGGTGAGGAAGCTCAACCATCCCAGTAAGAACGTCAGTCCGGTCCCAAAGCCAGTCTCGCCGACCCGAAAGATGGAGTTCGGTTGCAGTTCGGCAAAGCGCTTGGAGAGTTGATTACCATCGATGAAAACCGATTGGCGCTCACCGATGGGGTCAAGCAGCAGGAAATAATCATCATCAAAGGCTATTGATCGATGCGGATGGTTGGCATCAATGTGCGCCTGGTTGATGTTGGGGTATCGCCTCACAAACTCGTGTCAACGCGAGACTTTCGAATCCGCGGCATCAATAGTCCAACAAACCAGCCTGCAGCCAAGGTTAATGCTCCCAAAGCAAACCAGCTTTTCGATGAGTCATCGCCAGCAGCTAGTTTTTCAGCGCGCAAAGTCTCGTTGTCAGACAGTAAGACTTGTCGCTCTGTTTCCAGAGCCACCAATCGATTTCTTAAGGTGATGGAATCACCAGCAGTAGCGATAAATTCATTCAGCTCGGATTCTTTCCGCGCCAGTTGGTCTTTGACGGTTTTCAACGTTGTCCCTGAGGCCTCATGTTGCGTTTTTAGCGCATCGTTATCTTGTCTGAGACGTTTAATGGTTTCTTTTTGTTTTGCCACTTCCGCTTCGAGTCGGCCTGCGATGACAAATGAGGGCGCCCGGTCGACCAAGTAGCGGCCTAAAACAAAACCCTCGCGACCGCGTTCATCTTGAATCTTGGCATAGCCGGAATCAAAGGTTTCGATGATGTCCACCTGAGCGCCGGCTTGCAGATATCTTATGATTCGGTAGTCGCGCGAGTCCCCCGACCGAACTGGAATCTCGAGTTTCTCGGTGATGTATGCTTTTTCTGCAAAGGCGGTCATTGGAACACTGAGCATGAGGATGGTGAGAGCACAGTGCAATTTCTTAAGCATCTGTTTTTTCCTCAGCATTCGGCGTGACTTCGGAACCGTGTCGACTGATCCAGACTCCTTGAATAATTAGAAAGACAAAGGTGAGACCCAGAAGGCCGAAGAGCTTAAAGTTGACCCACACTGCTTCTGAAAATTGATAGGCCACAACGAGATTTAAGATTCCCGAAGTGATAAAAAACGCGATCCAGGCAAACGAGAGTTTGAGCCAATCCGAGTGATTGAGAGAAATGGCATGACTGAGCAGGCGTTCAATGATTGGTCGATTCCCGATGAAATGGCTACCAAAAAATGCTGCGGCGAACAACCAATTGACAACTGTAGGCTTCCACATAATGAACCAGCCATCATTCAAGAGAACCGTCAATCCACCGAGAACAACGACCAACGCTAGAGTGACAAGCGCCATTTTTTCGACTGTTTTCGTTAACCAGTAGACGACTGTAACCTGAACGATCGTGACCGGAATCAGGACAGCTGTCGCGGTAATTAAATCGCCTGTGGTCTTATACACACCAAAAAAAATCAGGATTGGTAAAAAATCGAGTAGTAGTTTCATCGAGCGCTTCCATTAATTTCTGGCATCATACCGTTTTTATGGCAAAGGGTTTGGCTGTCCGTGGCACAGTTTTTCGCAATTCATTCAGACAATCCACAGGTTCGTCTTATCCAGCAGGCCGCAGATGTCATTCGCCAGGGTGGAGTCGTCGTGTTACCCACCGATTCAGGGTATGCCCTTGGCTGTGCATTGGAAAATAAACGCGGTGTGGATGTCATCCGTCAAATCAGACGGCTTGACGACAAGCATAACTTCACACTGTTGTGCCGTGATCTTTCTGAAATTGCTCTGTATGCCCGGGTCGAGAATCAGGAATACCGGCTGCTGAAAGCGCACACCCCTGGAGCCTATACCTTTATCCTTGAGGCGACGCGTGAAGTTCCCCGACGGTTATTGCATCCCAAGCGCAAGCAAATTGGTATTCGGGTTCCGGATAATCGGATCGCGCTTGATTTGCTCGAGAATGTGGGCGAACCCTTGATGACCTCGACTTTGATGTTGCCGGGTGAGTCATTGCCGATGACCGATCCGTATGAGATCAATACTGTGCTGGGTCATCAGCTCGATCTGGTCATTGATGGTGGGTTTTGTGGTTTTGAAGGGACAACGGTCATTGATCTAACCCAGGAGTTACCAATGGTGACGCGTCAGGGTGCCGGAGATGCATCGGCTTTTTCCGAACTGGCATAACCTTGGTATCATTCATGTTTAAGAACCATCTGAGGAGTAACATTTGAGCGGGGTTGATCCGTCCCATCGCGTGCTATCAGGCATGCGTCCCACCGGGCGGTTACATTTGGGCCATTACCATGGCGTTTTAAAAAATTGGGTTCAGCTCCAGCACGAGTATGAGTGCTTTTTCTTTGTTGCTGATTGGCATGCACTCACCACCCATTACCAAGACACACGAGGCATTGATCAGGCGATCACCGACATGGTTATTGATTGGCTCGCTGCGGGTGTGAATCCGGGGTCGGCGACCCTGTTCGTCCAGTCTCAGGTGGTGGCTCACGCGGAGTTGCATCTGTTGTTATCGATGATTACACCGCTTGGATGGCTTGAGCGTGTTCCAACTTATAAAGATCAGCAGGAAAAGCTCACCGATAAGGATCTGACAACTTACGGGTTCCTCGGATATCCGTTATTGCAGAGCGCCGATATTTTGCTCTATCGAGCAGGACAGGTTCCTGTCGGTGCGGATCAAGTTGCGCACGTTGAGATCACGCGTGAGATCGCACGCCGATTCAATCACATTTATGGACGCGAGCCAGATTTTGAAGAATTGGCGGAATCGGCTTGCGATAAGATGGGGAAGAAAGGATCGAAGCTCTACCGGTCTCTGCGGAAAGCCTATCTTGAAAATGGTGATCAAGAGGGTCTTCAACGCGCTCAGGCATTGGTGAAAGAACAGCAAAACATTACCTTAGCCGACCGAGAGCGCCTCATCGGATACTTAGAAGGGACCGGGAAGGTCATCCTACCCGAACCTCAGGCGTTATTAACCGAAGCCGCTAAGATGCCTGGGCTTGATGGTCAGAAGATGTCAAAGTCATACGGGAATACCATTGGGCTCAGGGAAGATGCCGATTCAGTGACCACGAAGATGAAGCGGATGCCGACTGATCCTGCGCGTGTGCGGCTTTCTGACCCAGGAACGCCTGACAAATGTCCCGTTTGGCAATTCCATGAGGTCTATTCCGATCAAACCACCAAAGATTGGGTCAGGCAGGGTTGTACCTCTGCCGGAATTGGCTGCTTAGAATGCAAACAGCCGGTGATCGATGCGGTGATTGCAGAACAAGAGCAAATCATTGCTCGCGCGGCACCCTATGAAGAAAATCCAGACATGGTCCGATCGATTTTAATTGAAGGCGCGGAAAAAGCTGAGGATGACGCACGTCAAACACTCAACGAGGTTCGTCAGGCGATGGGACTGAGTTACCGGTGATCAATCATGTTCAGGGTGAGTTGCCACTCGCTGTTGTTGAGGGCTCGCCCCTAACGCAACTTCCGGAGGATTTGTATATCCCGCCGGATGCTCTGGAAATCATTTTGGATGCGTTTGAGGGACCACTGGATCTGTTGCTGTATCTCATCCGTCGTCAAAACCTCGACATTATTCAAATTAACGTTGCTGAAATTACCCGTCAGTACATGGGATACATCGCGCTGCTTGAAAGCATGCGGTTTGAACTGGCAGCTGAATATTTGGTGATGGCAGCCATGCTGGCTGAAATCAAATCCCGAGCACTCTTGCCACGACCTGTTGGCGCGGACGAGGACGAAGACCATGATCCAAGGGCTGAGCTGATTCGCAGACTGTTGGAGTATGAGAAGGTCAAAATATCTGCCGAGGCAATCGACGAGATGCCGCGAGTGGATCGCGACTTTTATGTGGCTGAGGCTGGTCAGCCGGAGATCGATGAACGAACGGCGCCGCCGCAAGTGGATTTATCGGAGTTGGTGTTGGCCTTTGCTGAACTGCTCGCACGGGCGAGGCTCTCATCTGCGCATCAAATTGAGTGGGAGCCTCTGTCGACTCGACAGCGGATGAGTGAAATTCTGATGAAGCTCGAAGAAACCGCTGAGCTGACGTTATCTGATCTCTTCGCGCCGGATGAGGGGCGCGCAGGTGTTGTCGTTTCCTTTTTAGCGATCTTGGAACTTGGGCGCGAAGGCTTATGTGCTCTGATTCAGGCGGCTCCTGGGAGTCAGATTTACATCCGGAGACCAACGGATGCCTGAATTTGATTTGAAACGGATTTTGGAGGGTTCGCTCTTTGCGAGTCGCGGACCGATGACCATTTACCAAATGAAGAAACTCTTTGGTGATCAAAAAGCTCCGACGGAGGGGATGCTGAGAGAAGCCTTATCCAGTTTGGCGGAGGAGTATCAGAATCGCTCAGTCAGTTTGGTCGAAGTCGCCGGCGGTTTTCGATTCCAGGTCTCGGATGCATTGGCTCCATATTTGGCCAATTTGACGGATGAAAAACCGGGGAAATATTCACGTGCGACCCTCGAAACCTTAGCGATGATTGCCTATCGGCAGCCGGCGACCCGAGGGGAGATTGAGGCCGTTCGCGGCGTCGCTGTGAATACGCAAATTATTCGAACACTCGAAGAGCGTGGTTGGATTACTGTGGTTGGCCATAAAGAAGTGCCAGGTCGACCAGCGTTATTTGCCACCACAACACAGTTCTTAGATGATTTTGGGTTGAAGTCATTGGAACAATTACCGAATGCCGAAGATTTGATTGCAACACCAAAAACAGATCTTCTCGATCAGATGGAACAGAGCAGTGAGTGAACGACTTCAGAAAGCTTTAGCCCGCGCAGGGTATGGATCTCGACGCATGCTTGAGACCGCAATCACCGAAGGTCGAGTGTCTGTGAATGGAGCCATCGCCGTTTTAGGCACGAAGGTCGAAAAAGACGACAAGATCATTTTTGATGGGAAGCCGGTTCCGGCTGAAAAATTGTTTGAGCAGGCGCGATTAGTCATTGCTTACCATAAGCCTGTAGGTGAAGTTTGCACCCGCAGTGACCCTGAGGGTCGGCCGACCATATTTGATCGTTTGCCGAAGATCGCTCAAGGTCGCTGGATAGCGGTGGGTCGTCTGGATATCAATACCTCGGGTCTGATTGTATTGACCACTGATGGCGAGTTGGCGAACCGTCTCATGCATCCCTCGAATGAGGTGGGTCGCGAGTACTTGGTTCGGGTTCATGGTGATGTCAGAGAAGAACACATCAAACAATTGGTTGAAGGCGTCATTTTGGACGATGGGCCGGCTCGATTCACTGATGTGGTTCGGCATCCGGAAGCAGATCTTGATCGTCGTAATCAATGGTTCTATGTCGCTTTGATGGAAGGTCGTAATCGCGAAGTTCGACGACTGTGGGAAAGCCAAGGGTTTCAGGTCAATCGTCTCAAACGGGTCCGCTACGGATGTATTTTTCTGCCGTCATTTCTCAAGCAGGGTCATTTCGTCGAGCTCGGTCAGAAAGAAGTGGATGACCTGGTCAAACTGGTGGATCTCCCAACCTTGCCGGTGCCAAAAATGACGCCTCAGGAACTCAAGGATGTCCGGCGCCGTTTGTCGAAAAAGGCGTCTTCACGACGCCCTCAGTCGTCGGCTGAGAAGCCGGCCACGTCCCGAGGGCGGCCATCAGATCGCGGGCGTTAACTCGCTGGCCGTGAAAGGCTCCTGCTTCGATTGTCAGACCATATAAGAAGGCATCGGCAACGATTTCCGGTGCTGGCAAGGTGGATGGGTTTTCACCTGGCATTGCTTCCGCTCGCATTTTGGTTCGGGTTCCACCCGGATTCACGGTAAAGACGCGGGTTTGGGATGTATTTTCGAGCTCTTTGCTTAAGATGCCTGCAAACATTTCAAGACCGGCTTTGGAGACCGCGTAGGCACCCCAGTATGCTTCGATACGGATGCCAACACTCGATGTTGCAAAGACAATGCGTCCGGCATTGGATTTATCGAGAAGTGGTAATAAGGCCTGAGTCAGCCGAAAGACCGCAGTCAGGTTAATTTGTATGGAGAGGTCCCATCGCATCGATCGATGCGATTGGATCGGCTCACGTCCACCCAAGATGCCTGCGATGTGGGCGACCCCATCGAGTCGTCCAAAACTCTCACGGATCTGTTCGGCCAGCTCGATCGCTTGGTCGCTGGTGAGCGTTGAGAGATCACAGGGGACGATCGC
>CABZRL010000019.1:0-26581 GCA_902528165.1 uncultured Litorivicinus sp. | reverse complement strand
ATCGGAACGTGAACGAAGGGTTCTCAGGCGGTGAGAAAAAGCGGAATGAAATTTTGCAAATGCAATTACTCGAGCCAACGCTAGCACTTCTGGATGAGACTGATTCAGGCCTTGATGTGGATGCATTACGCATTGTGGGTGAAGGCATCAATCAGATGCGCTCACCGGACAGAAGCGTGTTGTTGGTGACGCACTATCAACGCCTTCTTGATGTGGTCAAACCAGACTTCGTTCACGTGTTAGCTCAAGGCGAAATCAAACTTTCAGGCGATCATACTCTGGCGCAACGGCTTGAGCGCGAAGGCTATGAAGGGATTGAAGCAGCATGAGTGGGTTCAGTGCCTGGTTAGCCGATGCCGAAGATACCCATGCGATCAAAGCAATTGGCATCGGCCTACCGACCAAACGCGTTGAATCGTGGAAGTATGTCCCAACACGAAGTCTGGCTCGCACGACTTGGAAACAAGCCGATCCTCAGGGTGTGGAACAATTCGCACTGACTGCCGGCTCGTTCGTCAATGTTCCGCCGTTGGACGGCCTTTCAGTCACTGAGCCTGACCTTCTTCCGGGGGAACAGCGTCGTCTCAACACGATGAGTGAGGCCCATGGTTTTGCCCTGACCCAAGCAGCGCTCGAACACAGCCGTCTCATCCTGACTGTTGAAAAAACAGCATCGGTCGCACTCAACTTGCACCACATCGCCAATCAAGCCAGTAGTGCGGGCTTTGCGACTCTGGTCATTCGTATCGAGACAGGCGCTCAACTCACCTTGATCGAACAGTTTGATCAGGTAACAGTTGAGCAAGCAAACCTCAGTTCGTTGCGGTATCTCCTCACACTCGACCGTGACGCCAGCGTGACCCATGTTCGCTTTCAAGCGGCCAACTCGAACGCACACGTGTTCACGAACTTGGATGTGGAGTGTGGAGAGCGCTCCAGTTACCGTCTACAGACCATCGAATTTGGATCCAAGCTTGCCAGAAGCGATATTTATGTGGCACTTGCTGGCAAAGAGGCCAAAGCCTCAGTCAACGGATTAGCGATCACCAACGGTTCTCAATATCACGACACACACCTTGCGATTGATCACGTGGTGGGTGATACCAAAAGTGAGATGACGTTCCGTAATATGGTCGATGAGAGAGGCGAAGCCACCTTCAATGGACGCGTGCTGATCCGGAAGGATTCACAGCGCTCTGGGACCGAACAATCCATCGCCAACCTTCTGATGTCTGACTCCGCTCGTGTCAACCCGAAGCCGGAGCTTGAGATTTACGCAGATGACGTCACAGCGTCACACGGGTGCACGGTAGGAAGCCTGAATAAAACAGAACTCTTTTACTTAATGAGCCGAGGCCTCTCGGAAGCAGATGCTCGAGCATTTTTGCAATATGCCTTCGCTGAGAAAATCGTTGAGGAAATTGAAGCTCCTGAGATTCGAGATCTCGTGGAAACACAACTCTTGGGAGAATTGACGCATGGTGAGTTGATCGCCGAACTCAAGGAATCGGTCGATGTTTGATCTTGCGCGCGTTCGCAGCGACTTCCCGATCCTTGCGCGTGAAGTCCATGGCCAGCCCTTAGTCTACTTTGATAACGCGGCCACTTCGCAAAAACCAACCAGAGTCATTGAGTCCATCACTGATTACTATGATCGGTATAACTCCAATGTCCATCGCGGTGTCCACACGTTAAGTGGCGAAGCAACTGACGCCTATGAAGGCGCCAGAGCCCGAATTGGTCGCTGGTTTGGTGTTGAAGATCCCGGCGAGATCATTCTGCTCCGCGGCGCAACCGAAGCGCTGAACTTAGTTGCCAATACGCTCATCGATTCGCTAAAACTGGGGGATGTCATTTTAGTCGGTGAAACCGAGCATCACGCCAATATTGTGCCTTGGCAGCAGCTCGAGGCCCGTATCGGTGTGCGTGTTATTCCCATCCCTGTGGATCCAAGCGGTGCGTTAAGTCTTGAATCAGCCAAAACCCTCTGCAGCAAGCATCCGGTCGCTGTCATTGCCGTTGGACACGTCTCCAACGCCATCGGCGCATTGAACGATGTGCAAGGCTTTGTGACACTGGCTCAAGAAAACGATGCATATTCTGTGATCGATGGCGCACAAGCTGCGCCGCACATGATGGTGAATGCCAAAGAGCTCAATGCAGATTTTTATGCTGTCAGCGCCCACAAGTGCTGTGGCCCAACGGGTATTGGAGTCCTCTTAGGTCGTCGTGACTTGCTTGAACGCCTACCGCCTTGGCAAGGAGGTGGCGACATGATTGATCGCGTCAGCTTCAGCGGGACAACCTACAACGAACTGCCTTGGAAATTCGAAGCAGGAACCCCGAATATCGCGGATACGATTGGTTTTGCGACGGCATTGGATTACCTGGACTCGATTGATTTCAAAGGCGCCGTTGAACACGAGCATCGCGTTCACAGCCACCTGACTGAAGCCATGCTCAGCCGCGACAAAGTCGATGTCCTCGGGCATCCCGATCATTGGGTAAGTGTGTGCTCGTTTAATGTCAAAGGTGCACATCCCACCGATGTGGGAACATTGCTTGACCAGCTAGGTATCGCCGTACGCACAGGTCATCACTGCGCCATGCCGACCATGGAATATTTTGGCTTACCGGGCACAGCGCGGGCGTCAGTTGCTTTTTACAACTCCATCGAAGAAGTTGATCGTTTTCTAGACGCGCTCGATCGTGTCATTGGGATGTTGACCGACTAATGATTCTGTTTGCTGAACTGGATAAAGGATCAGAGCTCACCGTTCTCGACAATCTCACCGGAAAGCAAGTTCCACAAGGAGTCCCCCTCACGCTGGGTATGGGTGAAACCGTGGTTGTCACACAAGCCCTTGGAGACACTCTGACGCTGGATATTGGGGGTCGTCTTGTGCGGATCGAAACCGAAGATCTCGCCAAGCTCGGTGTTGCTTCTCCAGGCAAAACAGATAACCTCACAGGCTCCTCGCTTGAAGATCAAATCTGGGACGTTTTGAAACAAAGCTACGACCCTGAAATCCCTGTCAATATCGTTGAACTCGGTTTAATTTATGATTTGAGGATTTCGACATTAATCGATGGCCGCACACACGTTCGGATCGACATGACACTCACCGCGCCAGGTTGTGGCATGGGACCGATCATGGCGCATGACATTAAAACCAAAGTCGAAGCCCTCAGAGAGGTCGACCAAGCCGACATTCAAATGGTGTTTGACCCGCCCTGGGATGCCAGCCGGATGACTGAAGAGGCGCGGTTGGAAGCTGGATTATTTTAGGAGAGCCCATGAGCCAATGGATTGAAATCTCGACAGTGAATGCGCTCGCTGACGGCGCCTATGAACGATTCGAATTTGACGATGTCGATGTTCTTGTCTTTCGTGAAGGCGATCATGTGTATGCCATCGAAGATCTCTGCACACATGATGGTGCTGAGCTTTGTGGCGGCCTTTACATTGATGGCGAAATCGAATGCCCGCGACACGGCGCACGATTCTGCGTAAAAACAGGCCAAGCACTCTCTGCTCCAGCCTATGGGCAAGTCACAACATTCCCGATTCGGATCAGTGACAACGGAATCATCGAACTTCAACTCGATGATGCCTGATGCGGCACTCGTTACCACGATTTGGCGCCATCGCGGCTGTCGCAGCGGTCACCTTCGAGAGTCTTAACGTCCCACTCGGCGCCATGATCGGACCGATGCTCATCATTGGGCTGACCGTGCATCTCACCAAAGTCAATCAAGCACCTGGACTGGATGCGCATCATTTTGCAATCCTTTTACTTGGCTTAGCGCTCGGAAGTCGCGTGACTGCCGATGTCTTTTAGCGAGTGAAACTCTGGCCATTCAGCCTAACAATTCTGATCGTGACCATGGTCATGATTTTGTGGATCGTTGGCAAACTGAATCAGTGGCTGTTAGCGCTTGATCGGACCAGCGCACACATGACAGCGGCTCCTGGAAACCTCTCATCAGCCCTAGCTGTCACCGAGCACTATGGTGGCGCCTTATCTCAAGTCGCCGTCTACCAAAGCTTACGACTCGCCTTTCTCACGCTATTAGTTCCGTTTCTCTTTGTGGTTCCCGAAACGCCTCAACCGATTGTCTTATTCCAACACACAGATTTTATCATCTGGCTGATGGTTCTCAGTGTCTCTTGGGGACTGACCGGCCTCTTGAGAGTCCTCCGTGTCAAGACTCTTGGGCTGATTGTCGGTGTGTTCGTCGGTGCGAGCTTGAATCTACTCGAGCTCGCCACACTGAATACCCCGCCGATGTTCATTGCATTGGCCATGATGCTCTTTGGTTGGCGTATTGGGGTCGAAATTGTCGGACAGGGGGTCCATACCTTGTTAAAAACCATCCCTCCTGCGGCGATCTCGACACTGGTCGCTATTACCATCGCATTGATTGGCGCTTACATCACCCATCGACTTCTTGGGTTCCCATTTCTTGATGCAGCGCTTGGATTCATGCCAGGTGCCTTCCAAGTCATGCCCGTTGTTGCATTGGAAGTGGGCGCCGATGGTCTTTATGTCACCACACACCACTTGATTCGAGTCCTCGCGATGGGGATGCTCATTCCTTTCTTTGCCAGCTACTGGAGCAGATCTTGAGTTATCTTGACCATTTCAATCAGGCCCACAATGCAGACGTCTCCGGATGGACTCCCTGGTTCCAACACGATGCATTACTTGGCTATGTTCAAGATTCATTTAAGTTGCGCGGCATCGAATTCGGACTCTGGCATGAATCGGATCAAGGGCTGATCATCCCGAACGAGCCTGAACTCGCACTCAACCAACTCTTTGCCCGATTTGCCAAGGAAGCTTATGAAGATGGGTTACTTTGGAGTTGGGTGGGTGAGCCCTTCCCAGTCAAAGCGTCAGTCACAGACCCGACACGATTTGTCATGGAACGGACGCTCACCGCTCCACTTGGCTGCCTGACATTCGGGGTGCACTTAAATGGTTATGTCAGAACCCGCCAAGGAATCGAACTTTGGGTGGCCAAACGCTCACAACACAAGCCCACCTTCCCAGGCAAGCTCGACAATATGGGCGGTGGTGGGCAACCGGCGGGGCTGGGGTTATTTGAAAATCTTGTGAAGGAATGTTTCGAAGAGGCCGGAATTTCAGAGACCCAAGCCAACCAGGCGATAGCAACCGGTACGATCAGTTATCGACATACCGACGGCCGAGGACTCAAGCGCGATATTCTTTATTGTTACGATCTGGAATTACCGGATAGCTTCATGCCGGCCTGCCATGATGGCGAGGTGGAATCGTTTCAGCGTCTTCCGATTGACGAGGTGTTATCAATCATTGCCAAGAGCGACGCATTCAAATACAACTGTAATCTCGTGATTATCGATTTCGCCATCCGCCATGGCGTCCTCACAGGCGACAATACCCCTGAATACGCGATGCTTTGCGAGCGCAGAAATCAGCTGGGAGGTTAACCAAGCCCTGCCAGTAGTCGCAGATCCATTGGTGTTCTCAAGGAAGGATCTTCAGCATGGCAAGGTTCGTGTCCGATCACTTCGTCATACGCGCACTGATGAACAATGCATGCCGTCGTCCCACCGGCATCAGCCAGAGCAATCCCTGCCTGAGTCGATGATTTGAAGACTTGATTATCACCATCATCTTTTTTGAGCATGGTCTCACCAACATCAGTGATGATTTTGACCAAGTAGATAATCCCCTCGAATGCATGGATTTCGAGTGTCGGCATCCGGCCTTTGCCAATCAACGCTTTCAGTTCACTTAAGTTCATCAGGCAATTCCTTGGAATCGATTGTCTCGAAGCATGTTGAGAGAGTGCCTTAAGTCATCCAAACTTTTCGGTGAAAGAAGGCCTAACCGATTGATCAAATCATGATGATGGGACGCCGCTGAACCACCAACAAATATCGGGATCTTTGACTCAATCTGTGACCGCAATCGGTTCAATTCAGTCGGAATTCTTGGGTCATCCGCAGGATAGGTGAGTGACAGACTCACTGCCCGCGCACCCGACTGCATCGCACAGGCCGCGATCTCGTCAGCCGGCGTATTCGGACCCAAATACACAGGCAACCAACCATCGACTGAAACCAAAGCTGCCACCATCAAAGCACCGAGCTCATGCAATTGACCTGTCGGAGTGGTGATCACGATTTTCGGTTCATTGCCGGTATAGGTTTCCCGGAACCGAAGGGCACCGATAAAGGTCCGAAGATGTGCAGTTGCCATGTGCTCGTGCGCAATTCGCATTTTGCCGAGTCGGGTTGACTCACCAATTTCAGCCAGCAATGGTCCTATCACTGTTTGCAGAAATGCGGGCAAGGATTGCCTGACTAACCCTTCTTGTAGCAACTGATCAAAGCGATGTTGGTCCATCGTCTGCACCGAGAATAACAGCGCATCAATATCATCAGCAGACTCTGAAGATTCAAGCGGGCTTGTCCAACTGGGCCGATAAATTTCGGCTTGAACATCCTGTGAAATCTCGTAGCGGCTGTCTTCTGAGACCACATCACGCAGGGCTTCGAGTGTTAAAGGCGCGACATCCACAAGACGCCTGCCGTTTTGTTTGGCAATTCGGATCAACCGCAAACGCTCAATATCATAGTCGCTGTATAAACGACGCTTGGTATCACTACGCGCAGGCTCAACAACGTGGTACCGTTTCTCCCAGGCGCGAATGAGGTCGACCGTCAAGCCTGTCCGATTCGCCACTAAACGAATCGGGTGACGCGGAGATGTGTCGACACTTGAAATTGTTTCTAATGTAGCCATACCTCGTAGTGTGGCAAGTTTGTCCTAGTTTTGTCCAGATAAATATTGAACATGAGATTACTTATCATCACCCTCGCGGTTCTCGCCCTGATGTATCTGCTGACACGCGGATCAACCAAGGGATGGCTCGCTGAAAACAAGTGGAAAGTCGTCGGTGGCGCTGTCGCTATCGGCATTTTGTTGCTCGTCGTCACTGGAAAATTGCCAGCACTCGCTGCCTTAGCTGCGCCAGTCGCGGCCTTTGGTCGACGGCTGTGGAGCATGCGGGGATTACTCTCCATGTTTCCACAGCTTCGGCAAATCCTTGGCTTGGGAGCAGCAGCAAGCGCAGGCACAGCCCATGCCAATCAACAAAGGCAAGCCAATGATGAGCCGATGACAGTCAAGCGCGCTGCAGAAATCTTGGGAATTGATGAAAACGCAACACCTGCTGAAATCCGCACAGCACATCGGAAACTCATGGGTAAAATGCACCCCGACAAAGATGGAACAGATTACTTAGCTGCTCTGATCAACGAGGCTCGGGATTATCTAATCGCTCGTCACCAAGACAAGTGAGAACCGCCTTACCTAATCCCAACCCAGCGGCATCGTGGGCATCATAGATCAAGTCGGCCCCAGCCTCCTTGAGGCGAGTGACTGTATGACGGGAACGCGTACTCACCGCGATGACCCCTTCAAATCCACGATCGCGGAGTCGATGGGTCGCCCAGGACTGGGATTCAGGCTCCGGCATGGTCAACACCACAGCTTCTAGCCGTCCAAATCGGAGATGATTCCAAAACCCGGGATCCTCTGCATCTGCAAACACCACACGGCGGCCCGCTTGGCGATGCGATTCTAACTTTCCCGGATCCGCATCAATTCCAACGACCTTTTCGCCATCTTCAGTCAGACTGTCAAACACCGCGGTCCCAATGCGACCCATCCCGATCACCAACACATGCGCTCCGCCAAGTGTCAGCGGTTGCTCGTCCGGGTGCCGGTCCGTGCGCTCCATTCGTCCGAGAAAGCCTTCATATCGCTCATATAACTCGTGTGCATAGCGATTCAGCGGCGCAGAAATCACAAAGCTCAAAGTGACTGCAACGGCGAGGACTGGCAACACTGTGGACGGAATCAAGCCACTATTTGCCCATGCTGCCGCCACAATGAGTGCAAATTCAGAGTATGAAAATAAGGTGATCGACATCAAAAAAGCGGTGTAGGCACGCAGTCGAATCAGCACCAACAGACCAAAAAGGACAGCCAATTTCAAGGGCAGCAACAAGAGAAGCGGCAAGGCATCCATCACGATCTGTAGATCGAGCGGAACTTGCATCCCGACTCGCAGGAAAAACGCAATCAACAGCAACTCGCGGACGCCCCACAAGTAATTGGCAATCCCCTTAGCGACTGGGTGATTCGCAAAAACCATTCCCATCACCAAAGCACCCAATTCCCCACTCACACCGACTGCTTTGAATAACTGAGCGCCCAACACCAAGGCCAACAATACCCCAACCAAAAGGTGCAATTCGGGCTCAGGCGAGAGCTTTTGCAATCCTTTTCTTAACAAAGGCGCCACCAATGGGATGGCCAAAAGACCTAATGCAAACGGTGAGGGTGCAGAGTCTCCGCCGACGGCTAACAAAGTGACCGCCACTAAATCCTGCAGAACAAGAATACTGATCGACAACCGACCATGAAATGCCCGGATTTCTCGACGCGCCTCAAGGCCTTTGGCTGCGACGACAGTACTTGAAAACCCGAGCGTCAGCGCTAGCGCAATCTTCATCTCAATGGATAAATCCTGCGTTAGAGCCAGTGCCAGAATGCAAGCTGACAACATCAGATGCAAAAGCGTCCCGAAAGCGACATCAAATCGGAAAATCGATCGGGGATTCATTTTGAGGCCAACCGCGAACAGTAACAGTGCAACCCCAATTTCCGAGGGGATCTCTAACCAATGTTGGCTATCGACCAATCCATTGGCGGCGAACAAGGCTCCCGCAGTCAGATAGCCCACCAATGGCGGCAACGCCGCCCAACGCGCGATTTGACCAGCGCCCCAAGCGCCCGCGATCCAAATCAAAATCGTCGACATCATCAATGCGTCGTTCCCTTCCATTGCACTTTGTGGCCGATCCCTGGCACTTCTCGGACGAGCTTTGGTACCAAATATCCAGGTAACGCATTCAATAATGCTTGATGAAGCGCAGCTACTTCCAGATCAGACACGTCAAAATGATGCGCCCCGGATACTCGGTCTAAGACATTTAAATAATACGGATCAATCCCTGCCTCAAACAACCGTTCGCTTAAGGCAACGAGCACATCTGCAGAGTCATTGATCCCTTTTAAGATCACCGATTGATTTAATACCGAACGACAGACCGCACGCAATTGACTGACTGCATCCATCACCGACTGATCAATTTCGTTGGCATGGTTGCTATGCAACACCATCACCACAGGTAAGGTGGTCGCAGCAATGGTCTGGCACAGCGTGTCAGTGACCCGCTCTGGAATCACAATGGGTAACCGCGTATGAATCCGTAACCGGTGAATGCTTGATACGGATTCCAGCCGAACAAACAAACCAGAAAGGGCTTGATCGTCAGCCATCAATGGATCACCGCCTGACAAAATCACTTCATTGACTTCCGGATGCGCCTTGAGGTAGCTCACCAACCCATCAATGTCTCTCGCGGTCAGCGTATTCTCCTGATAGGGAAAATGACGTCGAAAGCAATAGCGGCAATTAATGGCGCAACCACCACGGTAGATCACCAAGACCCGCGATCGGTATTTATGCAATACCCCGGCCATCGGGCCCAAAAGTTCATCCAAAGGGTCCTTCACAAATCCGGGCATCACGTGGCGCTCGTCAGCAACTGCTAACACTTGGCGTAATAAGGGGTCGTGAGGATCACCAGGCACCATCCGGGTGACAAAAGGTTCCGGCACTCGGACCGGAAAATCTGGTGACTGATCGACAGATTGCACCCGATCGGTCATCAGGCCCAGCCGCGATAATAATTGATTCGATGTCGTTAACGAATCGGCAAGAATCCGTTGCCAAGCCTTCACAAACGCTGTTCCAGTACCCGTTCAACCGTATCGACAATCGCTTGTGTCTGAGAATCAATTTCTAAGTTTAAGTGATCTCCTGGCTTGATCCGACCGAAGGTGGTGAGTGCACGAGTCTCTGGGATCAGGTGAATACTCATCTGCCCATCACGACTGGCTTCGCCGACGGTCAACGAACACCCATTCAGTGACACATAGCCCTTGGGTAAGACATATTTCAGCAGAGACTCAGGAACAAGCCACCAAACAGCCAGATTCGCCTCTGTTTCGATGACTTCAGTGACTTCAGCCTGCCCATGGATATGACCGGAAAGCACATGGCCACCAATCTCATCGCCAAACCGAGCGGCACGTTCGACATTCACCCACAAGCCAGTTTGCAACTCACCAAGATTGGTCAATCTGAGCGTCTCATCAATCACATCAAATTGCACACCCTGATGGTCCCAACCCGTGACCGTGAGGCACACACCGTTAATCGCAATCGATGCTCCAGTTTGAAGATCCGTGTCTCGCCCTTGAGGCATGCGAATCTGGATCCGTCGAATTCCTTGATGATCACGGATCTGCGTGACTTCACCCAATCCTTGAACAATCCCTGTGAACATTAGCCAGCCAACTCCTGAATCAGTGATCGAATCATTGGATGTCGATCTGCGGTTCTCAAGGCCATACTGCGACCCAATCGAATCATGGGTTGATCGGATCGGAACACGTCGGAAAACAATCCCATCACCATTGCCACCGTCCGGTGATCCATGCATCGCTGGCGCGCCACCGTTCTAGCTAACCGATCACCGGCAGCGGATGGGTGCGATCGTAGCGCCTGCTGTAGCGCAATCACATCAGCAAAACCAAGATTGGCACCCAGGCCTGCCAAGGGCAGAATCCCATGCGCTGTATCACCGATTGCGAGCAAACAACCAAGTGCGTCGCGTTTGAGTGCGTGTTGAGAAATCGGAATCCAAACAGGATCGCTGACAAATCGTAATGCCCCTCGCGCGGCTTCACTCTCACGAGCCAGTCGTGCAGCAAGCATGTCAGTACTGCACTGTGCGAGCGCATCGGCCGCATCGGTTGGCAAAGACCAGACCACACTGACTCGATGCTCGCTATCGCGATCTGGGAGTGGCAACAGCGCCAAAGGGCCCTGCTCAGTAAAGATCTGAAATGCCTCACCGTCATGCGGTTGCTCGCAGTGAAGAGTTCCCACTAGCGCCCGCTGATGATACCCACCATCCATTAATTCGAAACCGGATGCTTGAGCCGTTGTTGCTTGCCGACCTTCGGCAAAGATCACGAAATCGGAGTCGATCGTCTGATCATTTCCGAGGGTGACACATCCTTGAGGGTCAACTCGTGCAACCACTTGCTCTAGGCATTGAATGGGGCTTTCCCCAACAGTTTTTAACAGTTGATTACGCACCCAATGTGCTTCGACGAGATGGCCAAGCCTTGGGTCTGCAAAGGTGACTCTGGCATCACTACGGGCATCGACGACTCGCATTGATCGATAGCAACACACGCGAGCATCGGGCGACCAAGCATGAATGTCTGACAACAAACCTGTCGATTTCGGTCCAAGCGCCCAAACGCGAGCATCCATCTCAACGGTTGGCTCAACGGGTTGAAATCCAACCGGATCAAACACAATCACTTGATGACCGGCTCGGTGACAAACAACAGCCGCTGCCAGACCAATGGATCCACCACCGATGACAAGGGTCTTCACGAAATCACTCCCATACCGGCCTCAGCAATTTTTCGCTTCAGCCAAAGACTTTGGTCGCCAAAGGCCATCCCAAGGCTGGTGACGAGCTTCCGCGGAAACAGCTCGCGATCAAATAAGGCCTCAAGACCGGATGAAGCCAATCGGGTTGCATCACGATTCATGCGCCATTGGAAAAATGCTGTTTTGACTGCGTCATCAGGTTGCTGCGTGCGCAGTGCATCAACCAGCAGGTTGACACCCCGAAGTGCAAGATTCAGACCTTGGCCTGCGACTGGATGAATGGTCTGCGCGCCATTCCCGATCAACACCACTCCCGGTCGGTAGGGCTGGTCGACCCAGCGCTCTACCAACGGAATCACGACCGGCTCCGAGGCGAATTCAATGCCGCCAAGCTCAGCGGGGATCGCTTGCTGTAACGCACGAATCAATGTCTCCGGCATTTGACTTAAGCGTTCTGCATACGCCGGATCCAGTGACCAAACAAACCCATAGGTCGACGACTCGATAGGCAGGATTGCCAATGGGCCTGAACCAATAAATCGCTCATAAGCCCGACCAGCTTGTGGGGTGTCCACCTGAATGCGGCCCATGATCGCTGAGCGATAAAACGGTCGCCGCTGAGCTGTCAGCCCCAACGACTCAGTGAGTCCACTTCGGCCCCCATCGGCCAAAATCACCAGATCTGGATGAATCATTTCACCAGAAGCCAGCTCAACTGATGGGTTGTGTTGAGCACTCCGAGCCCGGACTTGCGACACTGACAATGGCTCAATCCGATCCGAGGTGTGCTCGGTCAGCGCTGCTTCAAGCGCCAGCGAACAGATCACCCGTCCAAACCGAGGATATCCACATTCCGATGCCCGAAGGAGCATCGAACCCGGCAATCCTTGCTCATTCACCAGGATTTCTGTGAGATCTTCGCCTGCTTCTAATTGGATGCCAATGCGATCCAGGAGGGCGAGGGTCGACTCCGCCAACGCCAGTGACATCTTCGGTTTTTCCGTCGAAGGATCAAATTGCCGAACCTCGTGACCTTCTTGCTCGAGTGCAGTGCGGGCAATCAAGCCGATCGGACCACCACCAATGACACTGATCTGCACCCTTAGCCTCGCATCAGAGCTTCGATCTCTGCTCGTTCTTTAGGGACCTTTGCAGTGAGCACCTCAGGACCGCGCCCGGTAATGAAGACGTCATCTTCAATCCGAATCCCAATCCCTCGATACCGAGCAGGGGCATCAGATGACTGACTGATGTACAATCCAGGTTCGCAGGTAATCACCATCCCTTCAGCCAATTCAACGGGCTGGCCCTCATGCTCATAAGCCCCAACATCATGGACATCAAGGCCCAAAAAATGACCGGTCCCATGCATGTAGTAGGGAAGATAACGCTTATCCTCGAGCGCCAACTCTAACGGGCCTTCGATGATGTTGAGCTCGATGAGTCCCTCAGTCAGGCGACGAACCGCCGTCTCATGGAACAATTTAATGGATTTCCCGACCACCATCTGAGCAATCGCCTCAGATTGTGCACTCAGTACCAGATCATAAAGTTCTGCCTGTGCATTGGTAAACGATCCATTGACAGGAAAGGTACGCGTGATGTCACCTGCGTATCCTAGCACCTCGCAACCGGCATCGATCAACACCAAATCACCCGATCGCAAACGGTCGGTCCGGTCGATGTAATGCAAAATACAGGCATTGTCCCCGCCACCAACGATGGTTTGATAGGCGATCGATTGGGAGCCGTCCATGCGGAACTGATGCTCAACCACAGATGCCAGTTGATCTTCTGTCATCCCAGGTTCGCAGGCCTGCATCGCTGCAATATGTCCCTGTGCAGAAATCCGCCCAGCTTCTTTCATGATGTCGATCTCTTGACGCGATTTGATCAATCGTGCCGGGCTCAGATGTCTCGACAAATCGGCAAGGTGGGAGAGCAAATCACTCCGCCGTGATCGCAAACCCCTAGCTTTGATAGCTTGATCGACAATCGCTGTCGATTTCTGACAACCAAAGGGATATTCGACCCAAGCGATCTCCCCCAACAATGTTTTTAACTCTGTATCGAGGGCCTCCAGCGGATACCCCTGATCAATCCCCAATCGGTGTTTGACATGATCCGGACCCATGCGCCGTCCAGTCCAGACTTCTTGCTCTGGATGTTTTGGCCTGACAAATAACCGATCTGGCTGTCCGGGCCCAATGACCAAAACCGCATCTGGCTCAGTAAATCCTGTGAGATACCAAAAATCACTGGATTGCCGAAATGGATACTCGGCATCACGGTTTCGAATGACTTCGGCAGCCGCTGCAACAATCGCGAGCGACTTCTTAGGCATCAGCGCTTTCAATCGCTGACGTCGCTCCTGATAAACGTGTAGAGAAAACATGGACTGACTCACTTAATGGACAATCGGCTCATGAGGCGCATCGTTTTGGTCACCCCTCAAGTCGGTGGCAATTAATAAAGCGCCTAGCCGAACATGTTCACTGACGTCGGCGAAGGCTTTTTCAAGGGATTCATCATCACCATCAGCTTCAATTCGCGCAATTTCAGACAAATCTTCGAGCGCCTGACGAACATCTTCTGAAAGCTTTTTGTCTTTGGATAACTCACCCGACAGTCCAAGTCCTGCCAAAAACGCTTCACACCAGGCACCAAGTGCATCAGCTCGTTCTTCGATGAGCTCATCGTCTTCCGGTAGCAGCATTTCAAAATCCAAGCCTATCCCAGACCAACTCTCATGCAGATTGCTAAATAAAGTGTCTAGTGAGTCCGCGACCTGAACCAGGCAACCCGGTTGTAAATCTGCGTACTCAGTAAGGCGGGCAACATACTCATCGGGCCGAACGTTGATATTTGCGGCCATTAGTCCTGCAAGTAATCCTTGGGTTTCTGAGGCTCGAATATCGGAATTCTGGTCAACCAACCAGTCATCCATCGCACGGTACAATTCTTCGATCATCGGACACCTCCTGAAGCGATAACTGTATCACGTCTGTTGTACCTGAGAGAGAGCAGACGTATGATGCGCATGAATTAAAGGGAAACCTAAATGCGTAATGATTTGCATGAGTTGGAACAGCAAGTTGAGAAACTGATCCAACTTTCCGAGCGCCTAGATCAAGAGAATCGCCACTTGCGGAAACAGCAGGTGGAGCTCAAGCGTGCCCGCGCGGTGCTGTTAAAGCAGCGTGATGAAGCGCGCCATCATATCGATGCCGTTTTAGGTCGACTCAAGAATTATGAGGTACTGTCATGACCGAAATCGCAACCGTTCGCGTACAGATTTTAGGGCGTGAATTCCCCGTCGCCTGCCCAGCTGGTCAGGAGCACGAACTTGAGGCTGCTGCAGAGTTCGTCGACAACCGAATGCGAGACATTCAAGAAAAAACGGGGAACAGTGCACTCGAGCGTTTAGCCGTCATGGCCGCCCTGAATATCGCCCACGAACACCTGACTGGCGAGACAAGCGATGCTGATGAAGACTTGAAACGTCTCGCTGAACGAATCGGTACCACACTCGAACGGCTGTCTGAGTCGGAAGCAGGCTGATATACTTAACTCAACCTGGGTTGTTCGCCAGTCGGTGATGTCCCTGAGCCGATACTCTTTTTCCAGGGAAGCACAAAGCATGCGGTGCGCAGGTCCGTTCGCGGAAAGCCTAATGTATGTTTGCGTTTTCCGCCTTGAACCGTTGGGTTCAAGGGCTAAACTGACAGCGGCAACCTGGGGGTTTTATGTCTAAAGACGCGCTCAGATCCCAACTATTGACCCTGAGAGACGGGCTCAGCCCTGCACGCCGAGAGACTTTGAATCAGCGAATTTCAGAGTACTTAATCGACATCCTGCCACAGCAGCCCCTGCGGATCGGCTCTTATTTGGCGTTCGGCTCCGAGGTCGACCTAGACACCTTCCATCAACATGTTTTCAGCCGCACTCATGAATTGCTGATTCCACGGATCCTATCCAACACCACCATGGAAATGGTGGCTTATCAGCAAGAAACAGATCTCGTCATCGG
This sequence comes from uncultured Litorivicinus sp., assembly GCA_902528165.1. Taxonomy (GTDB): domain Bacteria; phylum Pseudomonadota; class Gammaproteobacteria; order Pseudomonadales; family Litorivicinaceae; genus HIMB30. The sequence goes on along the minus strand of CABZRL010000019.1, from coordinate 10,950 downwards.
ACGATTCGGGATCCGGACATCCAAACAGAATAAGGTGACAGAATTGCGCGCACTTGATTGGTTGATCATGCCTTGCTGTGGCTTCGACCGACAAGGCTATCGATTAGGGATGGGCGGTGGCTTTTATGATCGCGCACTTGAGCATTGCCCGCCAAAAGCGCCGATTCGGATTGGCGTGGCCTATGCCAAGCAAGAGACACAATTTGAACCGGAAGACTGGGATCAGTCGTTCGACTGGATCATTACCGAAGACGGGTTTATCCGCCGATAATTGCGCTGTGCGCAACTGTGACTGCCAAAATAAGGCTGCCAATCATCATGAGCATTTTCAGTGGATCGCGACGATTCATGCATCCTGTACCTATCCGAATTTCGTGCAGAATACGACAAAAAATAAAAATGTCAACTTTTATAGTGAGTTAAAGTGATTTATGAGAATCAACTTTTCATAAAGAGGCTAACTGCCGGATTTTCAGTTTCATCAAAGTAGGTATAGCCGATGTCATCAAAATAACTCGACAACTCATCACGCTCAGACAGATCGGCTTGCATCGAAACCAATACCCGACCATAGGCTGCGCCATGATTTCTATAATGAAATGCGGAAATGTTCCAGCGCGATCCAATCTTGTTTAAAAACTTCAACAACGCGCCCGGCCTCTCGGGAAATTCAAAACGAAACACCAACTCAGAACCCGCCGCAGCACTCCGCCCGCCAACCATGTGACGAATGTGAAGTTTTGCCAGCTCGTTGTCAGTCATATCAACCACAGGAAGATGGGCTTCGTTCAACTGAGTGACGAGCTGTGTCCGGTCATCCGTTCTTAAATCAGTCGTCACACCCACAAAAATGTGTGCCTGCTCTTGATCTGCAAACCGATAGTTAAATTCTGTGATGTTGCGACTTCCAATTTGCTCACAAAATACTTTGAAGGCTCCAGGCCGCTCTGGAATAGTCACCGCGAGAATCGCTTCGCGCTTTTCACCGACTTCTGCCCGTTCGGCAACATGCCGAATCCGGTCGAAATTGACATTTGCCCCCGAGAGCACGGCAACTAAAGCTTCACCAGGTCCTTCACGCTCAGCGTATTTTTTGAGACCAGCAACCGACAAGGCACCAGCGGGCTCATTGACACTCCGCACATCATCAAAGACATCCTTCACCGCCGCACAGATTTCATCAGTGGTAACAGTGATCACCTCATCACAGGTCTCTCTCAGAACGTTAAAGGTGCTCTCTCCGATCTGCTTGACCGCTACACCATCAGCAAATAAACCGACTTGCGGCAGGACCACACGCTCTTGAGCATCCATCGCTGCAGCCAAACAGGCAGCATCCTCTGGCTCGACTGCAATCACTTTGATCTCTGGTCGCACATATTTAATGTAAGCCGCCATCCCCGCAGCCAGACCGCCGCCGCCGACCGGGATGAATACCGCATCGACTGGGCGCGTCACCTGCCGAAGAAGCTCCATGGCCACCGTTCCCTGCCCGGCGATGACCTCAATGTCATCGAAGGGGTGCAAGTAGGTGTAGCCAAACTCGTCAACCAACTCCTGACTTTTCGCAAGGGCTTCATCAAAACTGTCGCCATGAAGAATGACTTGCGCACCTCGTGCCTTGACTGACCGCACCTTGATCTCAGGTGTGGTGGTCGGCATCACAATCACTGCTGGGATTTTTAATTTCTGTGCACCAAGAGCGACCCCTTGTGCATGATTCCCCGCTGACGCCGCAATCACACCCTTCGCTAGCACGTCTTTTGAAATCCCAACCATTTTGTTGTATGCACCCCGACACTTAAAGGAGTACACCGGCTGGAGATCTTCGCGTTTCAGAAGCACGGGGCGGCCCAAGCGCTTTGAGAGAAAGGGCGCTTGATGAACTGGAGTTTCGATCGCAACGTCATAGACGCACGCCGACAAAATCTTTTTAATCAGGGTGTCAAACATGAGAAATCCAAACACAAGCCCTTCATCATAGCGTCTGCGCTTTCTAACAGCTATGATTTCGTCTCTCTTTATGGAGATCACGATGAGCCAGGATGCGAAAAAACGCCAGGTGGCCGAAGCCGCTTTTGAAAAAGTCCGACACCTTCTCGATCCAGAAACCCCCATTGGAATCGGAACAGGGTCAACAGCCAATTGTTTCATTGACGTGTTGGCCGAGAGTGGCATTGAAATCCTCGGTGCGGTTGCCTCATCCAAGGCTACAGAAGATCGCCTGACTCAATACGGCATTGAACTCCTGGATTTAAATGCAACCGGATCACTACCCGTCTATGTTGACGGCGCAGATGAAGCCGATCCGCGACTGAACCTGATCAAAGGCGGTGGCGCAGCCTTGACGCGAGAAAAAATCATTGCCGAAGCATCGGCACAATTTATTTGTATTGCTGATGACTCCAAACGCGTTGAGGTACTGGGAGAATTTCCATTGCCCATCGAGGTGATTCCAATGGCGCGAAGCATAGTCGGGCGCGCAGTGGTTGAACTCGGCGGTAATCCTGAGTATCGCCAAGGGGTTGTCACAGATAACGAAAACATCATCCTAGACGTCTATAACATGTCCATTACCGACCCAAAAGGATTAGAATTGGCGATCAACCAAATCCCGGGTGTTGTGACCTGTGGCCTGTTCGCGAGACGCCCAGCTGATATTTTGTTACTGGCATCAGAAACTGACATTCTTGAATTTTCACGAGACGCTTAAATGACTACATCGTTCGACAAATCGAAATTAAAAATCCTTCTTCTCGAAGGGATCGATCCATCAGCCGAGCGCATCTTCCGCGATGCTGGCTATCAGAACATCGAGACAGTCAAAACAGCACTCACCGGTGAAGAGCTGAAAAGTCGGCTGGAAGGCGTCCATTTTCTCGGCATTCGGTCAAGAGCCACCCTGACTCGAGACATCTTTGAAGCTGCTGACAAACTGGTTGCAGTCGGTTGTTACTGCATTGGGACCAACCAAGTGGATCTGACTGCTGCCACAGAGCATGGCGTTGTCGTCTTCAATGCACCCTACTCCAATACGCGATCTGTGGCCGAACTGGTGCTCGCTGAAGCCATCCTACTGCTCCGCGGGATCCCTGAAAAAAATGCCAAAGTACATCGTGGTGATTGGGCCAAAACCGCCTATGATTCCTTTGAGATTCGAGGGAAAACGTTGGGTATCGTGGGCTATGGTTCAATCGGCTCACAACTCTCTGTTCTGGCTGAAGGCCTTGGGATGCGCGTCATTTTTTATGATGTTGTATCGAAACTACCGTTGGGTAATGCTTCACAAATCCCGTCTCTGGAGGCCCTGCTAGGACAGGCGGATATCGTCACGCTGCACGTTCCAGATCTTCCCTCAACGCGTAATTTGATTGACCAAGAACGCATCAGTCAAATGAAACCAAAGAGCATCTTGATCAATGCATCTCGCGGAACCGTAGTGGATATCGATGCACTGACCAAAGCACTGGCTGATAGCCATCTCCTAGGAACTGCCATCGATGTGTTCCCTGTTGAACCAAAATCCAACAACGACGAGTTTCTGTCGCCGCTGCGTGGATTCGACAACGCGATTTTAACGCCACATATTGGTGGTTCAACGCAAGAAGCTCAGGAAAATATCGGTGTTGAAGTTGCAGAAAAACTGGTGCGATATTCAGATAACGGATCTACGCTCACCAGCGTGAATTTCCCAGAGGTCGCCTTACCACCGCACCCCAATCATCATCGCGTATTGCATGTCCATGAAAATCGACCGGGCGTTCTCTCAGCAATTAATACCGTATTTGCAGAAAACCAAATCAACATTGGATCCCAGTTCCTCCAGACCTCGGACAAAATTGGTTATGTGGTGATTGATGTGGACAGAGATTACTCAGACGTCGCACTTGAAAAGCTATCTGAAATCGAAGGCACGATTCGCTGCCGCGTCTTGTTCTAATCCACGAGAGCATGTCGGGGGAGCGCGTGACCGCTCGCCCCCGATACGTCCTCAAGAAATCCGAGGATCAAGCTCACCAGATGCATACCGCAATGCCATCGCGTCAAGCCCAATCACTTTGATTTTTGATGCCTGACCGGCGCAGCCAAACGCTTCATAACGGGCTTTCACGATCTCGCTCATCGCCTGCGTCGCTTCTTTCAAATATTTCCGTGGATCAAACTCCGCCGGATGTTTCGCTAAGTACCGCCGAATGGCGCCCGTCGACGCTAACCGTAAATCGGTATCAATATTGACTTTGCGAACCCCATATTTGATTCCTTCCTGAATCTCTTCAACAGGAACGCCGTAGGTTTCTGGAATCTCACCTCCACATTCGTTGATCACAGCCAACCAATCCTGTGGGACAGAACTCGAACCATGCATCACCAAGTGGGTATCCGGAATACGCTGATGAATCGCCTTAATGCGATCGATCGCGAGAATATCGCCTGTCGGTGGGCGGGTAAATTTATAAGCTCCGTGCGATGTGCCAATCGCAATCGCCAGAGCGTCAACCCCAGTGGCTTTCACAAAGTCAGCCGCCTCATCTGGATCGGTAAGCATCTGATCATGCGACAGCGTCCCTTCTGCGCCAACGCCATCCTCTTCGCCGGCCTGTCCGGTTTCAAGAGACCCCAGACACCCAAGCTCACCTTCGACAGAGACACCGCATGCATGTGCCATCCGTGTGGTCAAAGCGGTCACGTCAACATTGTACTCATAGCTTGCTGGAGTCTTTTGATCAGCCAGCAATGAGCCATCCATCATCACCGATGAGAAACCAAGTTGAATCGATTGCTGACACACATCCGGCGATGCCCCGTGATCTTGGTGCATACACACCGGAATCTGCGAAAATTCCTCGATCGCCGCTTCAATTAAATGACTTAAAAAGCGACTCCCTGCATACTTTCGAGCGCCGGCTGATGCCTGCACAATCACTGGAGCATCCATTGCATCAGCAGCTTCCATGATTGCTCGCATCTGCTCGAGATTATTCACATTAAAGGCTGGCACTCCATATCCCTGCTCCGCAGCATGGTCCAACATCTGGCGCAAACTAATTAAAGCCATAAAACTCCCTAAGACTCGTTTCTGGATTTCAACATGTGAACCGCTGGTAACTCTTTTCCTTCAACAAACTTAAGGAACGCACCACCACCTGTCGAGATGTAACTGATTTGGTCAGCGATACCAAACTGATCAATGGCCGCTAAGGTGTCGCCACCTCCGGCTAAACTGAAGCCATCACTGGCTGCGATCGCCATCGACAACGCTCGCGTTCCACCCTCAAATTGCGGGAATTCAAACACACCGACCGGACCGTTCCAAAGAATGGTTTTTGCCAACGCCATGAGCTCCTGGTACGACGCCTGAGTCTCTGGGCCCACATCTAAAATCATGTCATTATCAGCCACATGCTGCACCCGCTTCACGGTTGCCTCTGCGTCGATCGAAAATTCCGTTGCCACCACCACATCAACAGGGAGCGGGATATCGACCTTCGACATCAAAGTCTTCGCTGTTTCGATCAAATCCACTTCCATCAACGATTGACCGACTGGATAACCCGCTGCAGCCAGAAAAGTATTCGCGATCCCCCCACCAACCACAATCTGGTCGACCTGATTGGCGAGTTCCGTTAAGACGTCAAGCTTTGTTGACACTTTCGAGCCGCCCACGATCGCAACCGCGGGGCGTTCAGGATTCACAAGCGCCTTTCCCAGAGCGTCAAGCTCAGCCGCTATCAGTGGTCCGGCTGCAACCTCAGGTGCAAAGCGCCCAACTCCATGGGTTGAAGCCTGCGCACGGTGAGCTGTGCCAAATGCGTCCATCAGATACACATCACATAAGGCTGCCATTTGTTTTGACAAGGCTTCATCGTCTTTCTTTTCACCCTTGAGATACCGAACGTTTTCCAACAACACCAAATCTGCAGACTGTTCAAACCCATCAATCCAGTCGGTCACTAATGGAACATCGCGCCCAAGCTTCGCAGACAGCGTTGCCGCGACCGGGGCTAAACTGAATTCCGGCTCGCACACACCTTCTTTAGGGCGTCCTAAATGGCTCATCACAGCCACTTGAGCGCCTTGCTCGAGAAGAGATTGAAGGGTCGGTATTGCAGCATCAATTCGTGCCGTTGAAGTAACTTGGCCATCTTTAATGGGGACATTCAAGTCCTGACGAACCAGTACGCGCTTTCCTTGCACGTTTAAATCAGACATCGTTTTGATCATTTGATTCACTCCCTTGAAATGGACTGCCAATGCAGCAGTAAATCGATGACACGATTGGAATAACCCCATTCGTTGTCATACCAAAAAAGCAACTTCACCAGCCGCCCGTTCACCATCAATTGCGTTGCATCAAAGATCGATGATGCCGGATGATGGTTAAAATCGATGGACACCAAAGGCTCCTCGTTCACAGCAAAAAGGCCGCCTTGGATTTGTGACCATTGATGCATTGCATCCATGATCTCAGTCTCGGTGACCTCGCGACTGAACTCGACGGTGAGATCAACACAGGACACGTTTTGTGTCGGGACGCGCATTGAAAATCCCTGGATGCGTCCGGACAGTTCAGGCATGACCCATTCCAACGCCTTAATCGCATTGGTACTCGTTGGAATCATCGAGCTGTGCGCAGATCGACCGCGCCTCAAATCGCGGTGAGCGGCATCAATCAACACCTGATCATTAGTCACTGCATGAATCGTCGTATAAAACCCACGCTCAATAGAGACTGATCGTGTCAATCCAAAAACACCAAGAGCAAGACAGTTCGTGGTGCAGCTGGCTGCTGAAATCACGTGATGGGACTCCGTCAAAGCCAAATGATTCAATCCATAAACTATCGTTAAATCGACATCGGGACCGCCTGGCGCACCGATCAGAACACGAGGAGCACCTTGCGAACGATGCGCATCAGCAGAGTCACGATTTGCGAAGCGCCCAGAGCTCTCGAGGACCACATCAACGGGAGTCTCTGGATAGGCAATCTCGCTTGGTGACTGATGGTGTGTCAGCGCAATCGAACGGCCATTCAGCAAGTAACCACCGTGCGGATCCTTCTGAAACAACCGTTCAGAGCGGCCATGCGTGGAATCGTAGTGGGTCAGATGCACCAAACTCTCCGCATCGGCTGGATCATTGATCAAAACCGGTTGAATGCGATCAAACAGACCCCGTTCAGCCAACGCACGAACCACACACCGGCCAATTCGGCCATAGCCATTAATTCCCAGACGCCAAGCCAATTATAGTGCCTTAGCTGATTCAACGACATGATCAACGGTAAAACCGAAATGTTTCATCACCTCACCACCCGGCCCAGACTCCCCAAAGGTGTGCATCCCAATCACAGCACCCTGAAGTCCCACATATTTATACCAACCATCAGGATGGCCTGCTTCGATGGCTAACCGTTTCGCGCAGGCGCTTGGTAGAACCGAGTCACGATAACTGGCATCTTGTTGGTCAAATCGACTGGTCGATGGCATTGAAACCACGCGAACACCGCTGCCAAGAATGTCAGCCGCCGCAACGGCCAATTCAACCTCAGATCCTGTCGTGATCATAATGAGGTCCAAAGCGCCGGTCTCGGGTTTCAACACATAACCGCCACGAGCGATGTCAGCCAACTGCTGGTCATCACGTGGCTGATTGGCCAATCCCTGACGCGAGAGGGCAAGAGCTGTCGGTCCTTGATAGGCCACCGCTTCTTTCCAGGCAACGAAGGTTTCTGTCGTGTCACAAGGCCTCCAAGTCTCAAGACCAGGGGTCGCTCGCAGGCTTGCGAGCTGCTCGATTGGCTGGTGCGTCGGACCATCTTCACCCAAACCGATTGAATCATGGGTGAAAACGTAAATAATGCGCTGCTTCATGAGAGCCGCCATCCGCACCGCATTTCGAGCATATTCCATGAAAATTAAGAAGGTTCCGCCAAAGGGCAAGAACCCACCATGTAAAGCAACACCGTTCATCAGGGCGCACATGGCAAACTCCCGAACCCCATAATGCATATAGTTGCCACCGGGATTCGTGACGGTATTCGCCTGACAGTCAGGCCAAACAGTCAAGTTGGAGTGACCCAAATCCGCAGAACCACCGAGTACCTCCGGAAATACTTTGGCCACGACTTCGATCGCATTCTGAGAGGCTTTTCGCGTCGCAAGCTTTGGCGACTCTGATTGCGTCTGGCGAATGGCTTGATCCAAGGCGGTCATCGCATCTGCTGGCAGCTCGCCGGAAACCCGACGCTCAAATTCAGCCGCAAGTTCAGGGTACTGCTCGCGATAGCGTGCGAATAATTGAGCCCATTCAGCTTGTGCCTTCGCACCAGCCTCTGTTGCATCCCACGCATGTCGAATATCAGCAGGAACCTCGAAGGGTCCATGCGTCCATCCTAAAGCGTCGCGTGTCGCTTGAATTTCTGCATCCCCCAACGGTGCACCGTGCGTCTTTTCACTGCCTGCGAGATTCGGAGAGCCAAAACCAATGACAGTTCGACAACAAATCAGTGTTGGACGTGAGGACTCCTGTCGCGCCGTCTTCAGCGCTGTTTCAATTTCCGTTGCATCATGACCATCGACAACGCGAATCACTTGCCAGCCATAGGACTCAAATCGGGCCGGCGTGTCATCACTGAACCAGCCGCGCACATCACCATCAATGGAAATCCCGTTGTCATCATAAAAGACGATCAATTGTCCAAGGCCAAGGGTGCCGGCGAGTGAGCATGCTTCGTGGCTGACCCCCTCCATCAAACAACCATCACCCACGAAACAATAGGTGTGATGATCGACGATTGTGAAATCATCGCGGTTAAATTGTGCGGCAAGCGTTCGCTCAGCAAGTGCCATTCCAACTGCGTTAGCCAGCCCCTGGCCTAAGGGCCCAGTGGTTGTCTCAACGCCAGCTGTATAGCCATATTCAGGATGTCCCGGGGTTCGCGAATGCAACTGGCGGAAGGACTTGAGGTCCTCGATCGTCACTTCATAGCCTGTGAGATGAAGCAACGAGTAAATCAACATCGAGCCATGACCATTGGACAAGATAAAGCGGTCACGATTTGGCCATTGTGGATCAGCCGGATTGTGACGGAGCACGCCTCGCCACACCACTTCGGCAATGTCAGCCATTCCCATTGGGGCACCTGGGTGCCCTGAATTCGCGGCCTGCACAGCATCAATACTCAAAAATCGAATAGCGTTGGCAAGTGCCCTGCGGTCAGTCATGTGACGTCCTTTCTAATCACTGAGAAAAATTTCGAACTCGCATTGTTATGAAACCTGACAAGAACCACAAGGTAGGATTTTGCGTTGACATTGACATATAAAGATATCTTTATATAATTATGTTTGCTTTGACGAACGCAGGACTCTTGTAATGACCGATTTGACCTATTTCACCTCAGAATCTGTATCAGAAGGCCATCCCGATAAAATGGCAGATCAGATCTCGGACGCGATTCTTGACGCTCTCATCACCGACGACAAGTTCACCCGCGCCGGCATCGAGACAATGGTAAAAACTGGATTAGTCCTAGTTTCCGGCGAAGTCCGCACCGATACGTGGGTCGATATCGAAGACATCATTCGCCAAGTGGTTCTGGATATCGGTTATGACCACTCCTCACTCGGGTTTGATGGGAATACCTGTGCAGTTCTGAACGGCATTGGCAAGCAATCACAAGACATTGCCCAAGGTGTTGATCAAACCGAAAACCATGAGCAAGGTGCCGGCGACCAGGGTTTGATGTTTGGTTACGCAACCAACGAAACAAACAGTTTGATGCCTGCTCCAATCCATTACTCGCATACCCTGGTCCGTAGACAGGCAGAAGTCCGCAAGAACGGCGACCTACCCTACCTGCGCCCTGATGCGAAGAGTCAAGTCACGTTCGCTTATGACGGTGACACCATTATCGGTATTGACGCGGTTGTTCTTTCAACGCAACACGACGAAGATGTCTCGCTCGAGCAACTCCAGCGCGATGTCAAAGAGCACATCATTCAGCCGGTGTTGCCAGAGGCATGGCTCACGGAGCAGACAAAGTATCACATCAACCCAACTGGGCGTTTTGTGATCGGTGGTCCGGTCGGTGATGCGGGATTGACCGGTCGTAAAATCATTGTGGATACCTACGGCGGGATGGCGCGCCACGGTGGTGGCGCTTTTTCTGGTAAAGATCCATCAAAAGTCGATCGCTCAGCAGCCTATGCCGCACGTTATGTGGCGAAGAATTTAGTTGCCGCTGGTTTTGCCGATCGTTGCGAGGTCCAGGTGTCCTATGCGATCGGTGTTGCTGAACCGACATCAATTCGTGTCGAGACATTCGGCACATCAACATTCACTAACGCACAACTCGATCACTTGGTCCGCGCACACTTTGACCTGCGCCCGAGAGCAATCTCGACCATGCTTGATCTGAATCACCCGATCTATCGTCCAACGGCCGCCTATGGTCATTTTGGTCGCGATGATCTGGATCTGACTTGGGAGCGCACGGACCGCGCACAGGCATTGGCTGACGCGGCCGCGAAACTCTAATTAACAGAAGAGGTACTATGATGAGCGCACTACCAACCGACGTTTTAAACGGCGACTACAAAATCAAAGATCTGTCTCTGGCAGGGTGGGGACGCAAGGAAATTCGTCTGGCAGAAAGCGAAATGCCAGCGTTAATGCGTCTTCGTGAAAAATATCAGGCTGAACAACCCCTGAAGGGAGCCAAAATCATTGGCTGCATCCATATGACGGTTCAGACAGCCGTTTTGATCGAGACTCTGGTTTCTCTCGGCGCTGAAGTCCGCTGGAGTTCCTGCAATATTTTCTCAACACAGGATGAAGCTGCGGCGGCCATCGTCGCAGCCGGTATTCCGGTCTACGCCTGGAAAGGTCAAACCAATGAAGAAGGCGAATGGTGTGTTGAGCAGACCATTTTGAAAAATGGCTGGCCTT
>CABZRL010000018.1:0-26851 GCA_902528165.1 uncultured Litorivicinus sp. | reverse complement strand
GTTTCAACCGGATACACCTGACGGAATAATTCACAGCCATCCAATCGTGTTTCAATGCACTTTGCGCGAGCATGATCTTCAGCCAATCGTTCCACATGATGATCCAGTGCGTGTAAACACATCGCTGTTAACACGCCAGTCTGGCGCATTGCGCCACCAAACATTCGCTTGAAATGCCATGCACGCTCAATAAAATCTCGGGATCCTGCCAACACAGCACCCACTGGGCAACCCAGTCCTTTGGTAAAGGCAAGCCAGGCGCTGTCATGATGATTGGCATAGGTGGCGAGATCGATGCCGGTGGCAACAGACGCATTAAGCGCTCGCGCTCCATCCATGTGGACAGAAAGCCCTAACTTTTGCGCTGTTTTTGCCACATCTGCCAATTGTTCGACTGGCCAAATAGCACCTCCACCCAGATTCGAAGTCTGCTCAGTCACCATCAGTCGCGTGCGTGGTGCAAAGGACGATGGGCGACGGTACAGCCGGGAGACATCACTGCTTTCAAATAGGCCTCGTTCACAGTCAATCACCGACACCATAGCGCCTGACAGTTTCGCGAGCCCTCCGGCCTCGGCGAACACAATATGGCTCTCACGAGAGCAGATGATTTCGTCTCCTGGTTGGGTATGAACAGCAATGGCAATTTGATTACACATACTGCCAGACGGCAGAAATACCGCAGACTCCATCCCAAACAGATCAGCGACGCGTTCGCATAGTGCATTGGTAGTCGGACAAGCACCATGACGTTCGTCGCCTGTTTTCAAACCGATCACACTTTTCAGCATGTCGTTCGTTGGCAGCGTCTGCGTATCTGAATAAAAATCGGCTAGCGGAGTCTGAGAAACGCTCAAATTAAGAGGCTCCCAGGCTTTTCATCACCGCTTGCGCGCAGGCCAAGTCTTGAAGGCCAACACCTGTACCATCAAAGACAGTAATCTCATTGTCTCCTGTCCGACCCGTCGCCGTGCCCTGGAGGATGGAACCGATGGTCAAGATCTCTGAGTCAGCAGACACATGTTGGAATTCCCCAATCGTTCGAGATTGAGCGATTTCATCGGTGATGCGTTTCGCTCGCTGACTGAGGGTTGGATCAAGCTCCTGCTTCCCTTTGGTATCAGTCCCCATCGCAGCAATATGCGTCCCGGGGGTCACCCAATCACTGGGAAATAACGCTTCCATACAAGAGGTGATGGTAATGATAACCTGGGATTCTCGGACCACCTCTTCAAGACTGGCCTCGTTGCATGCCACTCCGTAGGACTCGGCCAGAGCGTGATGATTGGACAAATCACGGCTGGACCGGTTCCAAAACTTGACCTGTTCAAACGCTCTCACACGGAGTGCGGCCTCTAATTGGAAGATTGACTGGTGCCCCGTACCGACTAAACCCAGAGTGGTTGGATCGGAGACCGCTAAGCGATCAATCGAAACCGCAGAGGCAGCAGCGGTTCGCAATGCAGTGATGGTATTGCCTGCCAACAGGGCCTTGCACTGGCCCGTTTCTGGGTCAAACAAAAAAATAGATGACTGATGATTGGCAAGTCCTTTGTCAGCATTGTGAGGCCAGTACCCCCCCCGCTTTCAGGCCAAGCGCACCAGAGACTGGATCAAATCCAGACTTAAACCCATACAAAGCGTCCTGAAATCCCAATGATTCTCGAACCACCGGGAAATTCCAGGCTTCGGTTTCCATGCTCTTAAAGACATCCTGAACAGCAAAAAATGCGATTTCCGGATCCAAAATCTCAGCAATTTGCTGCTCAGTAATGATCTGCATGGTGTTCCTTCTCTCCGTTTGGATGTTTCAACAATTAGTACGCTTTACCACGCGCTGAAACCGGCCAAACGACTTCCACAACCCCTTTACGCACCCCAACATACCAGTCGTGTACATTACAGGTCGGATCGCAGTGACCGGGGATCAAACGCAATTTATCGTTGACCTTGAGCACTCCATGGGTGTCCTCAATCACTCCATGCTCGTCTGAGCACTTCACATATTTCACGTCATCACGACCGAAAATCACCGGAAGGCCACTGTCGACTGACTGGGCTTTCAGGCCGGCATCACAAATTGCTTTGTCAGCTTTCGCGTGGCTCATCACAGAGGTCAGGATGAACAACGCATTCTCCCACTCGCCCTGATCAATCCGCTGGCCTTTATCATCCAGAATCCGACCGTAATCGGCGTCCATAAAGGCATAGGAACCGCATTGAAGCTCGTTATAGACGCCAGACGCCCCTTCAAAGTAATACGAACCAGTTCCACCGCCACCGACGATGTCACATGTCAGTTGATGTTCAGCGAGCGCATCGACTGCGTCTCGTACCATCGCAATCGCGCCTTGAATCTTGGCTTCACGCTCTGAATACAAATCTAAGTGTTGCATCGCACCATGGTAGGCCTGAAGACCCGCGAATTTCAGACCATCAGCCCGATCAATTGCAATCGCAATCTCAACCACCGCCGGCGTCGTTGTCACGCCACAGCGACCCGCACCGCAGTCAATTTCAACCAAGCACTCAATCTGAGTTCCGGCTTCCGTCGCCGCCGCTGACAATTCAGCAACGTTTGCCAGGTCATCAACACACACGATCGTGCGCGCCCCTAACATTGGAATTCGCGCTAATCGTGCCAACTTGGCTGGATCACGGACCTGATTTGAAACCAGCACATCTTTGATACCTCCGCGCGCAAAGACTTCTGCTTCGCTCACTTTCTGACAACAGACACCACAGGATCCACCAAGCTTTTCTTGGAGTAGAGCCACGTCTACTGACTTGTGCATCTTGCCGTGGACCCGGTGACGCATCCCATTGGCTTTTGCGAAGTCACCCATCTTTTTGATGTTGCGTTCAAGCGCATCCAGATCCACCACAAGACAAGGTGTCTGTACTTCACTTTCGCGCATACCGACCCGAGCCGGAATATCGTATCCGACCTCTAACTCATTCCAATTCACTAAACTATTCATTATCTTTCTCACTTCATCCAAGGTAATCGATCTAAGTCAACATTTCCGCCGGTCACAATGACTCCGATCCGTCGGCCACGAAACACATCCTGATTCTTTAAAATGACTGCCAAGGGCACAGCACAACTGGGCTCCATGACAATCTTCAACCGCTGCCATGTGAGTTTCATGGCTTCGATGATCTCTTCTTCTGAGGCTGTCAAAACATCCGCAACATAATGCGAGACAAAGTGCCAAGTATTGTCCTTCAACGGCACTTTTAAGCCATCAGCAATGGTCACAGGCGCATCATCAGCGATGATGTGACCGGCTCGAAATGATCGAGCCGCATCATCAGCCTGAATGGGCTCTGCTGCGAAGATCTCAATCTTTGGGGCGAGATGGCTGACGGTTAAACACGTTCCTGAAATCATACCGCCTCCGCCAATTGGCGCGACGATTGAATCCAGCCCATCCACAGCCTCGAGCATTTCTGCCGAACACGTTGCTTGTCCCGCAATCACTCGGGGATCGTTGTAGGGGTGCACAAATTCGGCACCAGTTTCTCGTTGAATCTCAGCAAAGACTGCCTCTCGGCTCGTCGTTGAGGGCTCGCACTCGGTGATCAACCCACCGTAGCCTCGAACAGCATCTTTTTTCGCCTGAGGCGCAGTCTTTGGCATCACCACATGACAAGGAATTCCCCGTCGGCCTGCTGCGTAAGACAAACTTAACGCATGATTTCCCGATGAGTGTGTGGCCACTCCCAGTGCGGCATCCTCGTCAGTTAAACCAAAGACCGCGTTACAGGCGCCCCGAACTTTAAACGCACCAGCCTTTTGGAAATTCTCACACTTGAAAAAGAGTTCCGCCCCAATCCGTTCGTTCAGATAGCTCGACGTCAAAATCGGCGTGTTGTGGACATAAGGAGCAATGCGCTGTCGCGCCTGCAACATATGATCGATGGTGAGATCAGCTGCTCCCACCACCTGCTCCATCCCGACACATTTCACTGGGTTCAATTGGTCTTCAATCGATGCATTCATCAGGCAACGTCCTCACAGGTGGCTGCTGTTATCACAGGTCGAATTGCATCTGCATTCAATGCAGAGCGATACCACTCTTGAGCCGCAGCAACACCACTGCCGCTCACGATCGGATAATCCAGATCCCTCATTGCCATCTCAATCACGGCGAGCCCACTTAACGCTTGGGCCTCGGACAACATCCCGAGGTGGCCGATCCGGAAAGCTTGGCCAGCGAGTTTGCCAAGACCAGCACCGAAGGAAATGGCATATCTCGAATAGGCATGCTCAACAAGCCGATCCGCATTAAAACCCTCAGGAACCATTATGGTCGTCACCGTGTCAGAGGCATATTGCAAATCCTCACAACAGAGACTCAAGTTCCAGGCACTCACAGCCTGTCGCACTCCCTCACCCATCTTAAAATGTCGACTAAACACCTCATCGAGTCCCTCGGATAGCAATAAATCAATTGAGTGTTGTAATCCTGCTAGGAGTTGCATCGGAGGGGTATATGGGAAGCCACCCTGGTGGGTCATCTGGCCCATTTGCTTAAAATCAAAGAAAAATCGAGGGAGAGTTGCTGTCTTACCTGCGTCTATCGCCTTTTCACTGACCGCTACAATGGCCAACCCGGCTGGCATCATGAACCCTTTCTGGGAGCCCGTGACGGCGGCATCGATACCCCACGCATCCATCTGGAAATCCATCGATGCGATGGAACTGACTCCATCGACAAAAAACAGCGCACTATGTCCGGCTCGGTCGATTGACTCCCGAATTGCCTTGAGGTCGCTTCGAACACCGGTTGCAGTTTCATTGTGCGTTGCAAGTACTGCTTTGATCGCCTGGTTTTGATCTGCCAGTAATGCCGCTTCGATGAGTGCTGGATCTGCTGGACCCCTCCAATCGCATTCAATCACGTCGACAACTAATCCGAAGGCTTCACACATCCGAATCCATTTATCAGAAAACACCCCATGACGGCAGGCCAAAACCTTGTCACCTGGAGACAAGGTATTTGCGATAGTGGCCTCCCAACCGCCTGTGCCGGTGGATGGGAATACGAAAATATGGGAGCTTTTCGTCGCGAAAATGGATTTCAGACCAGCGAATAACTTTGGCAACGCTTCGGCAAATGCCGGTGAT
This sequence comes from uncultured Litorivicinus sp., assembly GCA_902528165.1. GTDB lineage: Bacteria > Pseudomonadota > Gammaproteobacteria > Pseudomonadales > Litorivicinaceae > HIMB30. The sequence goes on along the minus strand of CABZRL010000018.1, from coordinate 21,717 downwards.
CGGTGGTCAATTGTCGGCAAGTCAATTGCCCGTCTTACCGATTCCGGTAAGTTGGTCGGGCCTGGAACAAACACTGGGTTTGAGTAGCTCATCAAACACTCCTTTATCTTTATTGGCGCACTTTACGGACTCGCAACACTTCCGTATATTTATTCAAAATAAATAAAATTAAATTTTTGAGAAAAAAATATTTCATATATTCAATAAGTTAAATTTTCCAAAAAGTGAATAAAAATAAAAAATGAAAAATTTTCAATGGGATCCCAAGGCCGAATTTCGGTCAACGAAGCATCCTAGGAGGGCAAATGACCGCGACTGATATCAAGAAACCAAGGGGGCGGCCGCGTCAAACTGCGATCGAAAGTGCCCCCGCCAAAGCACTCGACAAGGGGTTAAGTGCACTCCGGCGAATCGCTGAATCAGATGGGATCTCCTTAAATGACTTATCGCTTGATCTTGAGATGCCAGTTGCTACCCTGCATCGTTTGTTACTGACGCTCGAATCCCATGGCTTTGTTCGCCAATCGAAATCAGATGCAACTTGGTCGATTGGTATCGAGGCTTTTCGGGTGGGGAGCGCCTTCCCGAGGGCAGCCAAGCTGTTAAGTATCGCTCGACCTGTGCTCAAGGATCTTGCGTTAAAAACCGGTGAGACTGCCAATCTTGGTGTCATCGATCAGTCCGAAGTCATCTTCATCGCACAACATGAAACCCACCATGCCATACGAGCGTTCTTCAGACCGGGCTCGAGAAGTTCATGGCACTCGTCTGGCATTGGTAAGGTGATTGTGGCGTTTAGCGACCCACTTGATCAGCGATCACAACTGGAAAAAGCGCCTTTTGAGCAATTTACGCAACATACGCTAGTTCAGGTGGATGAGCTTATTCAAGAATTGAAACGCATTCGTAACGTCGGTTACGCATTTGATCAGGAAGAGCGGTTTATTGGGATGCGCTGTATTGGCGCCCCTGTCTTTAACTCAAATAATCAGGTGGTTGCTGGGATTTCAATTTCTGGGCCCGTGGCACGCATGAGCGATGATCTCATTGTGCAACTTGGACAAGAGACCGCTCGACATGGCGAAGAAATCTCCAAACACTTAGGCGCTGGAGCAGACAGTTAATCCAATGCTCAATCGTATCGCGTTCGATCAAGAGAACCTTTTAGTCATGCAAGCAGCGCATGAAACTCGTCGTCGACGGGCGGCGTTTTGTAGTCGAGTGTTGGTACGCTAGCGTCTCTTCAACCGTGATTGGAAGCTTCACTGCAAACATCTGCGCGGCCACCCTCGTCGATGTTTATATCGCGAGATAATCGTGCCTCAGCTGTTCGTCATTGAGGACTTCTTCAGCGGATCCATCAAACACAACAGAACCTGTATCCATAATGACGGATCGATCCGCGAGTTTTAAAGCAGCAACCGCATTTTGTTCCACGATAATCGTCGTAATTCCCAACTGCTTAATTTCCCTCAACGTTCTCTCGATTTCCTGAACAATCACTGGGGCGAGACCTTCATAGGGCTCATCAAGCAGTAACAATTTCACATCCCGCGCAAGCGCTCGTCCCACGGCGAGCATCTGTTGTTCGCCTCCGGACAGTGTTACTCCTTCTTGATTTCGACGTTCTTTGAGCCGTGGAAATAAATCATAAATGCGCTCAATGTTCCAGCCAATCGGTTCTTCAATTTGAGCTAATATTAAATTTTCCTCTACAGATAAACCCTGAATAACGCGCCGATCCTCTGGTACGAGGGCGACACCATCTTGAGATGCTTGATAAGCCTTCATCAGATGTAAAGGCTGATTGTCAAGCCAAATCTCCCCACTCTTAATTTCAGGATCATCGCATCTTGCGATGGAACGCAATGTAGACGTTTTTCCAGCACCATTTCGACCAAGAAGAGCAAGAATTTCTCCCTCATTCACATCAAAGCTGACACCCTGAACAATATATGATTCCGCATAATATGCGTGGATATCTGCCACGGAAAAAAATTTTCCGCTTGCGCTATCATCGTTAGCCCTAATCTGCTCAACAAATGGACTGGATGTTGTTGCGTCAGTCATACCTCAGCCCCACCTAGATAAGCTTCTTTCACCCTCGGATCACCTTTGATCTCCTCAGGGATCCCCTCTACTATGACATGCCCCTGCGCAAGCACACTGATTCTTTCAGCAAGGGAAAAGACTACATGCATATCATGCTCGATGATCGCCATCGTCAAGCCTCGACCAGCAATTGTATTGAGGAGCTCGATGGTATTGTTTGTGTCTGCCCTTGCCATTCCCGCTGTTGGTTCATCTAGCAACAACAGTTGAGGCTCTTGGGACAAGCACATAGCCAATTCCAGTCGACGCTTATCTCCACGAGATAAAGACCCGGCTGCAAGCTCACGCTTATTCCACAAATTTACGTCGCTTAGGAAATGCTCCGACTTCTCGATAATATCAGATTGCTGATCGCCTCGACCCCAAAAATTCAGCTTAAATGCACCATCACGATGAGCAAGCAAAGGAATCATCATATTCTCGAGAAGGGTCAGATCACCATAGATCTCTGGGGTCTGAAATACGCGGGAAATCCCTAACTGATTGATTTCATGTGGCTGAATGCCCAACATGCTCTTCCCATTAAAATTAATCGAACCCGAATCAATCGCCAATTTTCCAATAATGCCATTCAGCAAGGTTGATTTACCCGCGCCATTGGGTCCGATAATCGCGTGAACGGTGCCCGCCTTGACAGTTAGATTGACATCATCAAGTGCCTTCAATCCGCCGAAGGATAGGTTGACGCCCGAAATTTCAAGAATATTAGACATCTTCTCGCCTCCTAAGCGTCATTGCTCGCGTGATCTTTACCAAAGAGTCGGCGCTTGATTCGCTCGATACCTTCCATGATGCCTCCTGGGAGATAGATCACAACCAGCATAAACAGAATACCAAGCGTCAAGTGCCACCCCTTCCCCACAAATAATGAGGTGACAGCAGCAAGCCCCGAACCGATAACGTCTGGCATGAAGGAGAACAGTTCGACCAAGACCGATTTATCGATTGCAGAAAAGATATTTTCTGCATATTTGATCACCGCAGCCCCAATTACTGGGCCAACCAGGGTACCAATACCGCCCAAAATAGTCATCAACACGACTTCGCCTGATGCAGTCCACTGCATCCGCTCTGCCCCAGCCAGTGGATCAACAGCCGCCATCAGACTACCTGCAAGGCCCGCATACATGCCCGAGATCACAAAAGCAGCCAGTTTATAGGGCTTCGTATTGAGACCCGTGTACATCATCCGTGTTTGATTGGTCTTAATTCCGCGGAGCATAGAGCCAAAGGATGACCGAGTGATCCGAATCGAAATATAGAACCCAAGAATCAAAAATACAGCGCAAAAGTAAAATCCAAATAGGCCATCCCACGCACTCATTTCGATGCCGAAGGCATTCGTTGGTGGGATACCTGCACCCTCAGGTTGAACCGGATCTAACATCCGTGGGTCTGCGGTGATTAGTTGTAATCCAGTTTCTCCATTAGTAATAGGAGTCAAAACCGAATAAGCAAGGTTATAGGACATTTGAGCGAGGGCTAGTGTCAAAATCGAAAAGTAGATTCCTGTTCGACGCAGGCAAACAAATCCAATGACTAAAGCGAAAACTCCTGATACCAACACGCCAAAGATCATCGCGGGGATCACGTTCATGGTCATCAATTTGAAGACCCAAACAGTGGCATAGGAACCGACACCAATAAATGCCGCATGCCCAAAGGACAGATATCCAGTTTGTCCAAAGAGGATATTAAATCCGATCGCAAAGAGGCCAAAAATTGCAAACTTCTGCATTAAGTCCGGGTAGGCCGCCCCAAAAGGCTGAAGCCAGAGGGGCATCAGTAGGACAACGGCAGTAAATCCCAAAAATAAGGTTCGATCAGAACGCGGAGTGATTATTGATTTCGCCATAATTAGTCCTCCATTACCCCTTTACGGCCCATCAATCCGCGCGGACGAACCAGCAAGACGATCATCGCAATTAAATAAATAATAATTTGGTCGATGCCAGGGAAAATTGACTTCACTTCCGTCATCGACGCCAGTGATTGCAAGATTCCTAACAGGAAGCCAGCGGCAACTGCTCCTGGAAGCGACCCCATCCCCCCGACCACGACGACGACAAAGGAGAGCACGAGAAAGTCCATGCCCATATGATAGTCAGGCGGAACAATTGGTGTATACATCAGTCCTGCTAAACCAGAGACCACTGCTGCCAAGCCAAATACAACACTGAATCGTTTGGTAATATTAATCCCTAGTAACTGAACGGTCTCTCTGTCTGCCATACCCGCGCGGATCACCATCCCGAAAGTGGTAAACTGTAGGAAGGAAAATACTGCAGCTATGGTGGCCATAGAAAAAATAAAATATACAAAGCGCCAAGTAGGATAAGAAAGATCCATCCCAACTAGGACTCCAAGATTCATAGTCCCTGACAGAAGCTCTGGAGATGATTGAGGGATTGGATTGGCACCATAAAACGCCTTTACAATTTCTTGCAATACAATCGCTAGACCGAAAGTTACAAGAATTTGGTCCGCGTGTGGTCGTTTGTAGAAATGCCTAATAAGCCCTCTTTCTATAGTTAGGCCAGCGCCGAGCATTATAGGAATTGCGACGATGAGAGAAATCGGTACCGACCAGTCAATTATGAGAGATCCAGTATCACCTAACCATATTTCCAAATATGGAACGTCTTTGTAGGCCTCAAAAAAGGTCACAGATTCATCCCGGACTTTTGCCGAAAAGGTTATTAATTTATTTACTGATACCGCACAAAACGCGCCGAGCATAAACAATGCACCATGGGCGAAGTTAACAACCCCCAAGGTGCCGAAAATCAATGTGAGGCCAAGTGCAATCAGCGCATAGGCTCCACCTTTATCCAATCCATTTAGGATTTGCAGAAATATCGCGTCCACTTCGACTCTCTCTGTAATTCAACTAAAGTGCGGGAAAGGGGACCCTTTCCCGCTAGGTACAAAACAATAGTCGAAACCTTACGGTTTCCGACCTAGGCTTTGTAAGGACCTAAGTCCCCAGCATACAAGTCCGGCGAATATGTAAGCTGTTCGCGATCTACAATATCAACTACGCTCAAAAGGTCGAATTGGCTTGAAGGATTTTGATTTCCTTGCACGACCAAAGCGTTCTTGAACACCTGGTGATCTGCACCGCGATACAAAGATGCTCCATTACCCATGCCGTCAAACTCATGATCTTCCAACGCCTTGATGACCTGAACAGGATCAAATGTTCCAGCCCGCTCTACAGCATCTGCGTAAAGAAGCGTTTGGCAGTAACAGGTATGCGCAGCCTGTGATGGAGGGAACCCATACTCCTGACCAAATGATTTAGTGAAAGCTTGGGATCCAGCATCCTGAAGACTCCAATTCCATCCCGTTGACCCAATAATGCCTTTGATATTCTCTCCAGCACCTTGTGCCATCAAACGTGAGAACAAAGGAACGACAATTTTGAAATCTTTGCCATTTACTTGCTTGTTCGGGAGATCAAACTGCACCGCCTGAGTCAGCGAATTCACCATATCTTTGCCATAATGATTTAAAACAAGAATATCAGCGCCAGAATTTAAAACAGGCGTGATGTATTGCGAAAAATCTCCTGCGCCAAGTGGAGTACGAACGTCTTTAACTGTGTTCCAACCCGCTTGATCAGCTGTTGCCTTCTCGATAGAAGATTGCTGAGACCACCCCCACGTGTAATCTGCAGTTAAATGATACACCTGGCGGTCTTTTCCGTATTCTGCCTCAAGTACAGGAGCCAATGCCGCCCCAGACATGTGTGCGTTAAAAAAATGCCGGAAGCCATAACGTCGTCTGTCTTTACCGGTGGTATCGTTTGAATGCGTCAAACCTGCCATGAAAATGGTGCCCATTTCTTGCGCGAGCGCTTGAACAGCGATTGCCACGCCAGAGGATGAACCACCAGAGAACATGATGACGCCGTCTTTCTCGATCATCCGCTTAGCAGAAGCCCGTGCAGCATCAGACTTGGTTTGAGTATCGCCAGTCACGAAGTCAACTTTCTTTCCGAGGATACCGTTACCCTTCAGATTCATTGGCTTCATGGTTTGCATCATGCCGCCGTCACCTTCACCGTTGAGGTGTTTGACAGCAAGTTTAAATGCACGCAGTTCGTCTGCACCTTCGTCCGCATAGGCTCCGGTCTGAGGGACGTTAAAGCCAAGAGTGACGGTCGCTTTATTCGTTGGGTCATTTCTAAACCCGTGGCCACCCGCGTAGGCACCCTGAACCCAGAGTGCTGGAGCGCTGAGTGCTGCGCCTGCAGCGACTGAGCCCTTCAAAAACGAACGACGCGAGACACCATTTTTATGATTAGTCATAATCTTCTCCGCAAATTATTTTAATGGCTGCCTATTAACAAGGCGGACACCACATTACTTAAAAGCGGCTCGCAAGAAAACCACCTTGAGTCTATTTAGACCATTTGACGATAAAGAATTCACATTAATAGAGAGTGAAAAACGAGAAGACGAAGATAAACTTTTCCTGACCTACACTGGGCACACCAATTTTCAAACTGAAAAGCACTACACCTCGTTAAGCGAGGCGTCAGTGACGGTCTGTTCAATATCGACGATCACCGACTACCTCTTGATCAGCCTTGACGCCATCGGCGCTCATCGCTTCTCGAGCTTTCTCTAAAAATTCTGTCTTACTGACGTAACGCCACCCAACCGACACCAGAATATCGTTTCTGAACACGTACGGCGTAAAATCTTCATCACTGTTGGCGATACCTGACGCTAAATCAGTCCGGGCAAAATGAATCTCAACCGTTTCACCATAGCTTAGATACTGCTCGTGGCGTTTTCTAAAATGCGCGGGGATTAAATCTTGATTCGATTGAAGAATCGACAAAACATAACCTTTGGCATCACCAATGGAGACTGTTGACGCCACGACTGGGTAATCCTCAACCGCCCGTTGAGTCGTCATAGAGGGAGCACAGCCGGCAACCCCAGACCCTACCACCATAAGAATGATGCAGCGGTAGATGCAATTCTTGAATGTTGTAAATCTTTTCATGAACTATTTATCGGTAAGGGTTCCACTTTCTAAAGATCAAAAAGCCGGAATAACCCGTGCGCTCGAAACAAATGGAATGATGCAACTAAACAGTATCAATTGGGCGCTGGATTTGTACTTACGATGGCTTCCGAGACCAATTTTAGATGCCGCATTCTGAATAGTGTCCGAGCAATTCAACCTCGGTTGAGCGCCTGGGGTTTCCAGTATGTGCCAAACTAAGACCATCTTATATCATCAATGAGAACCTGTCCGATGCATCGCTCAGAATTTTTTGAACTCCTTTGGAAACAATATACGCAGGTCACGCCGCAAGTGCTAAAGATTCAATCGCTGTTGCAGGCACGTGGAGAGATCGTCACAAATGATCATGTCGCATTTCGAACTTTTGATATCGATGGTTACGATTTGCAGGCGATCACTCCGCTGTTCGAAAGCCTCGATTATGAGATGTTTGATTCTTATCAGTTCCCCGACAAACATTTGCGCGCGCATGCTTTTGTGGTTCCTGATGATCCAACGGCACCGAGGGTTTTTTGCAGTGAGCTAGTTTGCGAAGTATTTGATGCAGATGTTCAGTCAATCATTGAGGACTTAACCTCACCACTCCACGATCCATTATCGTTACACGATTTGTTGGGCTCCTATCCATTCAAGACTCCAACACTGCAACAATATTCGACGCTCGCAGACGCCAGTGAGTATGCGGGTTGGCTCAGCACCATGGGATATCAAGCCAATCACTTCACCGTCAATATCAATGCGCTGAATACGCTCCATTCCATCGATGATGTCATCCATCTTTTGGAGGCTCACCATTATCCATTGAATGCGGTTGGTGGAATCAAAAAAGGCTTGCCTGAGGATTTGCTGGTACAAGCATCAACGCTCGCTGACTCTGTCACCTTTACATTTGCCGATGGCCAGCAGCAAGCAGTCCCCAGTTGTTTCTATGAGTTTGCACACCGATTCGCCGATCGATCAGGCGAGCTCTTTCAGGGGTTTGTTCCAAATAATGCCAATGCGATTTTTGAAAGTACTGATCGCAGGTAAATCACGCTCTGAAAAAAGGTTCGCTGGTACTTGGTTTTGACCGAGACAGCCCAAAATTAAAAGGAGCAGAGAGGAGAGCGAAATGAAACGAGGCATCACCCTATGCCTTCTGAGTAGTCTAGCCCTTGTCGCACAGGCCCACGAAGCTGCTGAAGGTGTGATTAAAGAACGTATGGATCGCTTCAAAGAGAATAAAGAATCCAAGAAATCCATCAAAGCGAATCTCGGCGGTGATGCATCGATCATCGCCAAAGAAGCGCTGGCAATCCAGGATTGGGCGAATCAAATGACTAACTTTTTCCCTGAAGGTTCAACGCAGTCTCCATCAGAAGCACTGCCTGCAATCTGGAAAAATTTTGAGGACTTCAAAGCGCGCGCCGCGGCCAATGCCAACGCCGCCGATGATTTAGCCAATCTCGCCCGCTCTGGAGCCGACACAAGTGCTTTAACGAATGGATTTAAAGCTCTCGGAAAAACCTGCAAGGACTGCCATAACGATTACAAGGAGTAATCGCGAATGTTCACTCGTCGCACGTTCTTAAAAGCTTGTGCCGCCGCACCCTTGGTTGCAGCGCTTCCATCGGTAGTCTCTGCCGCCGCTGTGACGCCATTTCCTCTTTCGGCGTCAAAGATCAAGAAACGCTTGGTTCCCGGTGATGGGTATCAGGATGCTTCCGTTTGGGCCTTTAATCGCTCAGTTCCAGGGCCTGAACTCCGGTTCAAGAAAGGAGAAACGTTATCGGTCGATTTTTTGAATCAGCTTGACGAAGGGTCATCCGTTCACTGGCATGGAATTCGTAATATCAATGCAATGGACGGCGTCGCTGGTCTGACACAACCTGAAGTGATGCCTGATGGGCAGTTTCGGTATGAGTTTCCTTTAAAGAACTCAGGAACATACTGGTATCACAGCCACGCCAAAACCTGGTCTCAAGTTGCACGCGGTCTTTATGGCCCTCTCATTGTTGAAGACAAGACTGATCCAGCAGTCGATCAAGATATCGTGCTGATGATTGATGACTGGCTACTGTCTGATGATGGCACCATTGATGAGGCATCCTTCGGATCTCTGCATGATTGGTCTCATGGCGGACGTTTGGGTAATTGGTTGACCGTCAATGGGCAATCCCACCCGACCATCGATGTTCCGAAAAATGCACGGATTCGATTACGACTCATTAATGCAGCCAATGCGCGAATTTTTGGCCTGAATATTCCAGCCAGCGCCTTTTTAATTGCCGAGGATGGTTACCCAACTCCCATCCAACCGAAGCAGGATGTAGTTTTGGGACCCGCTCAGCGGGCTGACTTGATTGTTGATTTAGGTGATACCAACCTCACCATCAACGAAACCCTCAACGGCGGCCCTTACCCCGCTGTGACCCTGAATGTGATTGAGACCAATCAATCACTGGTCTCTAAAGAGGTTCTCAAGCAACCCACATTAGAAGCACCACCGACCTCCATTGATGTTGCGATCCCACTCCATATGCAAGGTGGAGCAATGGGCAACTTACGAGAGGCCACCTTCGATGGCCAACTGCGGCCGATTCGTGAGCTTGTTCAGAACTACGGCAAGGCGTGGGCCTTTAATGGCAAGATCGGAAAACACCGCGATCACTTGGCAAAAATCAACATCGGCCAGACAGTCAGTATCGAAGTCTGGAATGACACTCGATGGAATCACGCCATGCACCTTCATGGGCACCATTTCTGGATTCAAACCGAGGATGGAGAATTTCTTGACGGAAAGCGCGATACCTATCTGTTCCAACGTGGTGAGAAAGCAAATCTGGTGTTTATCGCTGACAATCCAGGGCTTTGGTTATTTCACTGTCATATGCTTGAACATCATGCCGCAGGGATGGCCGGAGTGATCGAGATCTCATAAAAAAAGCCACCCAAGGGTGGCTTTTTCGAACCAACTGCCAATCAGAGGACTGCTTTGTCGTCCCCCTCAGGTAGAACCGCATTCAAAACAATACTTATGAAGTTAACAGGTTACATTCCTGAACTGAGCGAGACCTTCAATGTTGAGGGCAGATGCTGAAGGACTTCAGGAACCGCGCTCCCTGACTATCCATTTCTGGATGCTATTCCCATTCGCTTCGGGATCTCGGAGAATACATACTACCATGTGTCACTATTCCTCAGTCCGTGCGGGTTTTCTACCTACCGCGGGAGTTAGTCATCACAGATACTTGCTTGACCAAACGAACTCGATAACACTTGCCGCACATAACAAAATAACGAGAACGCCATGCAATACCGATTGATTCCCCAAGCACAAATCGTGCTAAGCGCCATTGGTATCGGCGCGATGTCTTTCGCCGACTTCTACGGTCCTGTCACTGAAGATCAAGCTCACGCGATTTTGGATAGAGCCAGACAGGCTGGGATCAATCATATTGATACCGCCAATATTTATGGGCGAGGAAATTCAGAAACCTTTATCGGACACTATTTGGAGGCTCATCCAGGTGCTCGCGAAGAATTCTTTATCGCAACCAAAGCGGGGATTGGATCCAATCCAGAGACGAAAGAACGCATTTTCAGTAACGAACCTGGATATCTTCGTCGCGAGCTCGAAAAAAGCCTTGGTCGCTTAGAAACGGACTATGTTGATCTTTTCTACATCCACAGACGCGATCGCGAACATTCCATTGAACAGGTGATGGCAACCTTGATAGGCTTTCAGGAAGAGGGTCTCATTAAGCATATTGGCTTATCGGAAATCGCACCAACCACACTCGAGCGCGCCTGGTCTGTGGGGCCAGTGGCCACTGTGCAATCAGAATACTCCCTAGCGACTCGAGCCCCAGAACTTGGGCTTTTGTCACGATGCCAACGACTCGGCACCACCTTTGTCGCTTTCTCACCGGTTGGACGGAGTCTTCTCACCGATAAACCACGTTTATCGCATGAGATCCCCAATCTTCAGTTTTTAAAAACCAATCCACGCTTCTTAAGGCCGAACCTTGAATTGAACATCGAAGCAGTCGACCCCTTAAGGGAATACGCCAAATCGCAAGGGAAAACCACTGCACAACTGGCTGTCAGTTGGGTGCTCTCGAAAAGTCAAAACATCATTACGATTCCTGGAACACGGTCGGTCGATCATTTAGATGCCCACATTCGAGCCGCTAACGAACCCTTAACAGCACAACAAATTCAGCAATGCGAAGAGATTTTAGAAGTCGGATGGTGCCACGGAGATCGTTATTCGGATGCGAACTGGATTGGACCTGAAAAATACTGCTAGTCTTCAGACTCTGGTGAATTGCGGTTCGCTGACTGTTGCTGCATTAGATTCTGTATCTGACACTGGCCACATTGGAAATCATCCTCAAGAATTCGTATCTTGAGGTCTTCTTCAGTCTTAAAGTCGTCGGAATCAATGAGGCGACACAGACAAACCAGCATAAGAACATCCTCGACTAACCACTGTGGAACGCGCGAGCGTCTGAAACACTAGACCATCAATGAGGCGGCATCAATGACCCACCCCACTTTCACCAATCTCTGGCCAACGCAGTTCATGGAAATCATGCTGCCAGGTCACGATCAGGCTAACCCAATCTTGGTCGGTCACATTGAAACACTGGACCTTCAGAAGGCTCAAATGACAACAGATTATCGAAGTGAGAATCTGTTTGACGAACAACACCCAGTAGTTCAATGGCTCAAACAATCTGTTCAACGAGCGGTTGTCGATTACGCCCAACACTCAGGCATTGATTACAGCCTCGATTTTACCATCCAAGCCTGGGCGAATATTAATCGTATGGGGGATTATCATAATCTCCACAATCATCCGCACGCATGGCTCAGTGGAACCTATTATGCGATGGTGCCAGAGCAAGATACGCTTCCCACCGGTCGCGACGACCGAACCCCTAACTGCATTAGTTTTTTTGACCCAAGACCACAAGCAAACATGAACGCAATCCGAGGTGATCGACAGATCGATCCAGAATATCGGGTCAAACCGACGCCCGGCCAATTACTCATGTGGCCTGCATTCCTGCATCACCTGGTGCACCCGAACCTCTCGCACGAAACACGCATTTCAGTCAGCTTCAATGTCGTGCTTCGCTGGAAGGAAGATTACCTGCCGGACTAGAACCTAGAGGATTGCACCTGCGATCGCGGCTCCAACCTCTTGAGTACTGGCCACTCCTTTCATGTCAGGGGTTTTAGGGCCTGTTGTGAGAACATCTTCAATCGCGGTCATGATATCGGCGGCGGCGGCCTCTTCTCCCAAGTGCTCAAGCATCATCGCGCCACTCCAGATCATGCCGATCGGGTTCGCAATGTTTTGCCCATAGATGTCTGGAGCTGAGCCATGCACAGGCTCGAAAAGGGATGGAAAGTTCCGCTCAGGATTGATGTTCGCCGAGGGCGCGATACCGATGGTTCCAGTACAGGCCGGCCCCAGATCAGACAGGATATCTCCAAAGAGATTAGAGGCGACCACCACATCAAAGCGATCTGGGTTCATCACAAAGTGCGCTGTCAAAATATCGATATGATATTTGTCTGTGGCGCACTCTGGGTAAGACTGAGACATCTCCTCAAAACGTCGATCCCAATAAGGCATCGAGATGGAGATTCCATTGGATTTGGTTGCGGACGTGACATGCTTTTTCTCGCGAATCTTGGCGAGCTCAAAGGCGTACTTCATGATCCGATCCACACCGCGGCGTGTGAATACAGACTCCTGAAGCGCGAATTCTTGCTCCGTGCCTTCATTCATGATGCCGCCAATGCTTGAATATTCCCCTTCGCTATTCTCACGGACCACATAAAAATCTATATCACCAACGTTCCGATTGGCAAGTGGTGAAGGCACGCCACGCATTAATTTGACAGGACGCAAACAAACGTACTGTTCGAACTGGCGTCGAAACTGAATCAACGAGCCCCACAGTGAAATATGATCAGGGACCGTCTCTGGCCAACCGACTGCACCATAATAGATTGCATCGTAATCCATCATGATCTCTTTCCAGTTGTCAGGCATCATTTTGCCATGCTCGAGATAGTAGTCACAGGAAGCGAAATCAAAGTGATCGAAGGTTAGGCTGAACTGATGCTGACTTGCCACCGCATCCAAGACACGAATGCCCTCGGGCATGACTTCCTTGCCGATTCCATCGCCAGCTAACACAGCAATTCGATATGCACTCATAGATCACCTCATCATTACGGAACCGGCATGATAAATCACACCGGCCGTGATCTGGGATCTTATTTTGTCACGATCTCAGGACCCATCACCAAGGTTGGTAACCAAGTTGAAAGCCATGGGATATAAGTCACCAAAATCAGGAAGACAAACAAAACCGCCACGAAAGGTGCAGCCGCTTTCACCACACGGGCGAGACTCATTCCAGTAATTCCCGAGGTCACAAAGAGATTGAGGCCAATGGGCGGGGTGATCATCCCGATCTCCATGTTCACCACCATGATGATCCCTAAATGAATCGGGTCAATGCCAAGCTCCATGGCGATCGGGAAAACGACGGGTGCCACAATTAACAAGAGTCCCGAGGGCTCCATGAATTGACCACCCAAGAGCAACAGAATGTTGACTGCGATTAAGAAGGTGAACCAATTAAAGCCCGCTCCGAGCATCCACTCGGTGATGGTTTGTGGAATCCGCTCCACCGCCAAGGTATGGGCGAATAACAGTGCGTTTGCGATGATAAACATTAGCATCACCGTTGTTTTCGTCGCATCCAAAATCACCCGTTTGGTTTCTTCACCACCTAATGCAGGGAAGAATCCTTTAGTCATGATGGCAAGATTCCGACCCCAAATGATCAACCCCTGATTCACAAGAGACAGCATTTGAAGTGGGCTTGTGGTCGCACCTCGCCACACCAAATACAGAATCATCAATGTCACAGAAGCCATGAGGGACCACTGGAATCGACTCCCGAGCGTAACCCCTTCCACATCTGATAGTGCAAAGAAAGATAAGATTAAACACACCAACAGGAAGGAAATACCGTACACGGTACTTTTAAACCCAACCACAGCTTCTGCTCGATCTGACTCACGAACCCAAGGCTCATCCTTAAATGGACCCATATCGCGATAGATGAAAATCGCTACAAATGCGGAGTAGACAGCTGCAGCTGCAGCCGCTTCGGTGGGTGTAAAGACCCCACCGTAAATTCCACCCATGATGATCACGATCAGGAAAAGCCCCCAGAAGGCATCTTTACCACCTGAGATCAGCTCCCCTATCCCCTTCCATTCTTCAGCAGGAAGATTTTTGTATCGGGCCACGACATAGATCGCAAGCATCAACATCAATCCAGCTAAGGCACCTGGAATCACGCCCGCAAGGAACATCCGTCCAACTGACACATCAACCGATGCGGCATAAACCACCATCACAATTGAGGGTGGGATCAAAATTCCAAGCGTACCGGCGTTGGCAATGATTCCTGAAGCAAACTCTTTGGAGTAACCCACCTGTCGCATACCCGCGATCGCAATCGTACCAATGGCAACGACAGTTGCTGGCGAAGAGCCTGAGAGTGCTGCAAACATCATGCAAGCGAGTACCGATGCCATCGCAAGACCACCACGGAAATGGCCGACCGAAGCAATAGCAAACCGAATCAAGCGCTTGGCCACTCCGCCGGTGGACATAAAACTTGAGGCCAAAATAAAGAACGGGATCGCAAGCAAGGTGTAGTGGGTACCGACCCCAAATAACGAAATCGCAACGGAGGATAAGGATTCCGTCGTAAATAACGCAACATACAGAATCGATGACAGGCCCAGTGATAGGCCAACCGGAACCCCGACAAACAAAAAGCCAAGGACCATGGCAAAGAGGATGGCTGTTTCCATGCTGAGTTAGTCCTTTAAAGCGTCTTTGTTTTCGTTCACAAGATCTTCGGCTTCGTGTCCAGCGATGACCATGTCACGTTCACCACGATAGATTTGTACCATTGCCTGAAGACTTCGAAACGACAGCAATGCCAGACTAATCGGCAGAATGATCAATACGAGCCAGCGTTGAACGCGGTCTTTGACATCAAAGGTATCTTGGACCCAGACGGGCCAGCGGAGTTCTTCAGTGCCGATATTGATCTTGTACATTTTTGCCCAGTACTCAATAGCACCAGAGCGAGTTTCAACGCCTACTGCCTGAAGCCAGGAGGCATCGAGCAAAATGAGTCCGTAAATCAAACCGGTTCCCGCACCAAAAATCGCCAACCATCGGGCAATCGGTTTTGGAACCGCTTTCACTAAAATATCAACGCCCAAATGAGAGCTGCGTTTGATGCCATAACTCATGCCAACCAAAATCAACCAAGAGAATGTCACCATGGTGAATTCAAGAGCGGCGGACCATCCGGTATTGAAGCCATAACGGGCGATGACCTGACCGAAGGAAACCACAGTCAATAACACCATCAGAAGAACCAACAGATTATCTTCGAGTTTGTCGACTGCTTTCGGTGAAAAACGCTCCCAAATAAAGAGCAAGATCACCATCCCTAGTAGCAAGAGATGGGGTGTATATCCGGACATCTCAGAACCCTCTTGAAAACAGAAAAAAGGGGGCGAGGCCCCTTTTAATCACGCAGAAATGGAATTAAGACGCAGCAGCTGCAGCGATTACATCTGCGCCGATCTCGTCTTCAAACTGTTTCCAAACTGGCTTCATCGCATCAACCCACTGCTTGCGTTGAGCTGGAGTGAGTTCGTTGATTTTCCCACCCGCGTCAAGAATATTCTTACGGTTGGCTTCTTCCTTATCTTTGACCGAGTTATTGGCAGCCACTGTGACATCGTCTGCGATCTGAATGAGTTTTGAACGAGTGTCTGCATCCAGGCTGTCCAAGAACTCTTTTGACGTCATGAACAGATACGCGAGCAACTGATGGCTTGTTTGTGTTGTGCTGTCTTGGACTTCGAAGAACTTCTTGGTGTAGATGTTTGACCAGGTATTTTCTTGACCATCCACAACGCCGGTCTGCAGTGCACCATAAACCTCAGCAAATGCCATTGGCTGTGGTGAACCGCCCATTGCCGCGATCATTGCTTTCGCAACATCTGAGTTCTGAACACGGAACTTCAGGCCATTCGCGTCAGTTGGAACGATTAATGGCTTGTTTGCTGAGAAGTACTTCATACCACTCATCCAATAACCAAGCCCGACAAATCCCACATCTTCCATGGCGTTTAACAAGTCTTTACCCGTCTTCGAAGCAGTGAATGCCATTGCCGCATCCATATCCTTGAAAATGAAAGGAAGGTCAAAGACACCATACTTTTTCGTGTAAGAGCCGAACTTTGAAAGAGAAGGAGCCAGCATTTGAACGTCGCCAAGAAGCAAGGCTTCAAGCTCTTTTGAGTCACCGAACAATGTGCTGTTTGGATAAACCTCAACGCAAAGCTTGCCGTTCAAATCTTTATTCACGCGCTCGGCAAAGTTATTGGCCGCAACAACTTTTGGGTGAGTGGTACCGCCTGTTACGTGTGACAACTTGACCACTTTTTCACCAGCATCACATGCAGCAAAAGAATTAGCGGTGGTGACTGTAAAGGCAACTGCAGTGAGAGTTCCAAGGATTTTTTTCATCATTTATCTCCAATTTTTATGGTTTTTAGTTATGCCATAAGCGGCGACCAAGGCGTGGCATAGATACAGGCAGAAGATGCCTTAATCAAGTCGATGCGAAGATTATCAGCCAAATCGTGACAATTCACGCAAATATTCAGCCGTCTGATTCAACCTCGGAAGCTACGACTGAATGCATGAAAACCATCAGGTTGGTCAGCTTTCGTTAACCGATTCCGTAGACTAACTGACTGTTCCCGAAACCTTGCAAACAACGACGGTTAACAATACTCTCCAAGGGTCAATTCCTGTAGGCGGGTCTTGGCAGGCAGATGAAAGATTCGACAATCTCTTCATCCAAAATCCTGTCTTCGCCCCAAGATTCGCAGGCCTCTTGTGACGGAAAGACCGCGCCGAAATCCAGGGGAAGTATATTCATCTTGGTAGAGGCAACAACGTCTGCAGCAGAATGGATAAAAACGATCAGTACCCAGTGGACTAACATCAAAATATTCTCGAAAAATATGAATTTATGACTGTGGTAGAAAAATCTCTAACAATCAACTGCCAAACGGTCATTATTGAACCGTGAACCCGACACTGAACGGAGCAGAGGCCGCGGTCCCATTCGTAATGATCAAAGCATCCGAAATTCCAAGTTCAATATTTATTGACGAAGTTGTTTCTGAAAAAATCTGTGGCACTGAAAATTTCTCAATAGCCAAAATTCCAGTCGCCGCGCCGTCAGTCGAGACCAGAACGTCACTGTCGTCAACCATATACACAGAAACATTCTCATCAGAGAAATCGTACGAATAGACCCCTGTCTCATACAAAAATTGGATCGGGTCGTCATCTACAAATTGCTCCGTAACGTCGGTCGCAAATCCTTGGATATTATTGGTGTAATCTCCTGTGACGAAATATGGGGTACTGCTACCCGACAAGAATAGCGATCCCTTCATTTCTAAGTCCGTACCAACCAACAAGACCCCGTGAGTGTAAGTATCATAGTCTGGAATAGTTAAGGTACCGCTAAAGGTCGTGGTCTCGTTGAGACCACCGAAGGTAATCGTTGCGGGGTCATTAGAACTAGTACCGTCAAAAAAGAAGGAGCAATTACTCAAATCATATGCGGAAGATGTTGTCGGTTCGGTCGGCTCAGACGTGCACAACCCAAATAAGAAAACTGGTATTCGGTACCCTGTGGGCGTAATTGTACAACCCTCATTGAGTGATGGATCATCAAGCGAGATAGCTGTTGGATCACAAGTACCGGTGTTAGCTGAAACGATATTAATTGCTATGGTTATTTCCGAAGTTGTGTTGGAACCATCGAATATCTCGAATTTAATCTCATCGTCTATCGTCGTGAGAGCAGAAGAGTTAGAGACGTATGTAATAGAGGAACCATCAGTGGTAGCCGTCCCATAACTGGGTAACCCTGTTAACCTGACGATAAGTTGATTAGAATCATCAGTCACATATGCACTTCCACTTGCATCGGTTGCCCCCACGATACCGATGGTCAAATTGCTTCCGACGCCTGCAACGTAGGTGGTTGGAAAGGTACCACTCACTGCGGGCGCAGATACATCGAGGTTAGAGACGATTACTGTGTGGAAACCGACCACAGAGTGAGTGCCGTCGGTCACGGTAAACTGCAACACCTCGTTACCGTCGAAGCCAGCGGCCGGACTATAAGTCACCAGTAATCCATCCGCAGATAAGGTTACGATGCCACTTCGGTTGGACGAGACGCTTGTAATCGTTAGTGTGTCAGAGGTATTGGTGTCAGTGACATTATCCAAAATCCCTATCAGATTATTTGTAGAATTTTCAACGACGGTTGAGAATGCATTGGAGTTTACGATCGGTGCAACATTTGCTACGACTGTCAGTGTGATTGATGTGGAAGTCGTCTCTCCGGTTGAGTCAGTGATTATAAAACTGATGATTTCGTCGCCAGAAAAGTCTGCAGGTGGCGTGTACGTGATTGTTCCATCGCCGTTATCGACAATCGTGCCGCCGTTGCCCCCGACAAAATTTGACAACACTATTGCATCGCCATCTGACGCGTCCGTTAGGGTCGCAAAAAGTGTAATTGTCGTTGTCCCGTTTGACGCTATGTCAGGGGGACTGATCGACGGAGGAGCGGGTGCATCATTCACCGCCAGCACATTCACAATAACAGTGGATGACGCGGTCAAGACGCCTACCCCACCATTGGCGGAGTCATCATCCTGAACGGTATAGGTCAAAGTCTCAGTGCCAGCAAAGTTCGCTGCCGGAGTGTAATAAACCAAAGTTCCATCAGTTCGAACCGACCCAGTCCCGCCTGTGGCGACGGATGTTACCGACAGTGTATCTGCTGAATCTGAATCAGTGTCATTGCTAAGGACCCCAATAATTGTCTCGCCTGCATCCTCAAGCACTGTCTGCGAATCGCTATTCGCAACCGGCGCCGAGTTCGTTGCATCCGCGGTAACGGTGACTGTTACCTGACCTGTAGCTGAAAGCGGATCAGCGGTTGTCACTCCGGAGACAATAGAAGTCCCGTCATCATTAATCGTATAAGCGATGACTGTGGTTCCGTTAAAGTTGGTTGATGGTGTATACAAAATGTTGTTGCCATCGCTGAAATCGACCGTTCCTAGTGTATCGCCACTCGATATATTTGCCGCAGTGATGGTTAACGTGTCACTTTCGGCGTCGGTTACATATGTATTGCCCGTAGTAATCGCGAGGGTGGTCTGTGTACTTTCTGCTGTTGTATTAGTGGCCGGATCGGTAACGACTGGGGCATCGTTGATGTTGGTTACATTCACCGTGAGGGTGCCAGTCGCGGTAAGTGGATTGCTCCCTCCACCACCCGCATCGTTGTCAGTCACTGTATAGGTAATTACTTCAGTTCCCACGAATCCCGCAGCAGGCGTATAGTCGACGAAGTTACCATTCACAGTAACTGTACCCGGGCCTGTTCCAAAAGTTGGTGTCGTGGTTGTGACAGCTACATTCGTTAACGAAATGGTGTCACCCTCAGGATCTGTGTCATTCGTTAGAACAGCTATCGAAGTTGCGGTTGTCGTATCTTCTGTTATCTCCTCAGTGTCTGCCGTTGTAACGGGCGCGTCATTCACACCGGCCGCTACCGGCACCGTCAGGGTGGACGTGACCTGTGTTGTACCGTCGGTGACGATATAAGTGAACAGCTCGTCACCCGAAAAGTTTGCCGCGGGCGAGTACGTGACAGTACCGTCCCAGTTATTACTCCCATCAAGGTTAACGGAAAACGAACCGCCGTTGTTGAGAGTTAAACTGAATAATTCAAGTTGATCGCCATCACTGTCCACCAGTGACGCCGAATCTACCAGGGTGATGGTGATGTTCGTCGCATCTTCGGAGATTGTGCTAGCTGTATAGGTGACCGAAGTACTGGTGATTGGATCATCAGCTACCGGCGTCACAGTGACAGTTAACGTTCCACTATCGGTTAGCGCGTCGTTCCCCGCGGTGGTGGCATCACTCACGGTATATGTGATTGTTGCCGTGCCGTTAAAGTCGGCCCCAGGAGTATAGTCAAGGGTTGTTCCCGAACTAACATCAATGGTTCCTGACGTATCACCGGCTAGGCTGGCTGCAGTTATTGAAAGCGTATCGCCATCAACATCCGAGGAGTAAGTCGAACTGGTTGTGACCGGATAACTCCGCGTTGATGAATCCTCTGCCACAGTCGCTGTCGCATCAGTTACCACAGGGGCATCGTTCACTGCGGCGACCGTGACCGTTAATAACCCTGAGGCACTGGCGGGACTGGAGACGCCCCCAGTCGTTCCGTCATCTGTCAGGGTATAGATGATAGTAGTAGTTCCGGCAAAATTCGCACTCGGTGTGTAGGTAATGTTCGTCCCATCAGTACTTACCAATCCACCAGATGTGTCGCCTGAATTAATTGTTGGGCTGCTTACTGTTAAGGAATCGTTCTCTGCGTCAGTGTCATTGGTTACCACATTAAACGCTGTTGCCGTGTCATCTTCAGTCATGGAACCTGTATCAGCAACCGCTACCGGCACATCATTAACGTCAGTGACCGTGACAGTAATTTGTCCAGCAACTGTTTGAGGATCTGAAGCGCCATTGGTTGTGCCATCATCGGTGAGCGTATAACTGATAACCGCGTTATATTGGCCCTCACCGCTGGGCGTAAACACAAGCCCGGTTCCATCGGATGAGAGCGCGACGGTGCCGTCAGTTCCTCCGCTGTTGGTGCTGCTGACTGAATAATTTTGAAATGTGAGCGTGTCGCTTTCAACATCGGTTACGTAATTCGCATTGGTCGTTACAGTAATCGTGACCGCGGTGTTTTCATCAGTCGAATCATTCGCCGGATCGGATGTGGTGGGTGCGTCATTAACCTCCGTCACCGTAACCGTGATCGTACCGGTGTCGAGACCATCGATCCCGTCGACGCTATCAGAGACGATATAAGTCAATACTTCTGTTCCATTGAAATTAAGGGCTGGGGTGTAGAATACATCTGTTCCATCTGTGCTCACAGTTCCAGTGCCCGCAGTCGATACAGAAGCGACGATCAGAGCATCGCTGTCCGCATCGGTGTCGTTGGTCAACGGAGAGATCGTAATCTGCGCAGAGTCCTCGGTCGTTGTAGCTGTGTCGTCAGTTGCCACTGGATCAGTATTTGATACTGCGTTAACTGTGAGAGTCAGAATCGCCGAGTCCGTTAAAAAAGCGTCCGAGCCGCTGGTTGTTCCATCATCGGTGATGGTGTAGCTGATCGTTGTTGTTCCGGTCACACCGGTGCTGGGCGTGAAGAAGAGAACGCTTCCGTCAGTCGTCACCGTTCCGGACGAATCTCCTGAATTAATGGTCGGACTGCTCACTGTCAAGGTTCCACCCTCGGTATCGGTATCATTCGCCACAAC
>CABZRL010000017.1:0-39195 GCA_902528165.1 uncultured Litorivicinus sp. | reverse complement strand
GCCTGGCGGTATCGGGTTTGCTCGTCGGAACACACAGCGCTGACTGAAAAGCGTTTGGTGGGAGTTCGAGAAAATCCGTAACGATTCCTCAGTGTTTGCCTGACCGAGGCCAACAATGCGTCACCCTCCGTTTTCGCTAGATCACGAACCTGGACTTTCGATGGGTCAATCCGTCCACCGGCGGCACCAACCGTAATGACGGGAATCTGGATTCGCCGACAGTGCGCAATGAGTGCTGACTTCGCCATCTGATTGTCACCACAATCAATCACCAAATCTAAATCAGGGGTGATCAGCGCTTCAACTGTTTGATCGGTCACAAATGCGTGATCGCATCTGACTTGGATCTCCGGGTTGATCTCGCGACATCTAGCAGCCATCACTTCAATTTTAGACTGGCCAATGGTCGTTCTCAGCGCATGAATTTGGCGATTGGTGTTGGTTACGCAGAGATCGTCAAGATCTGCCATACGAATCTCACCCAAGCCTGATCGAACCAGGCTTTCTACGACCCAAGATCCAACGCCACCGATCCCAACCACATAGACTCGTTTCTGGGAGAGTCTACGATAGGCATGATCACCATACAGGCGATCAATCCCTTGGAACGCATCGGGAGTGTTAACTGGCATCCTTAAGGACCAAGTCAAACGCCTGATGAAGAGATCGAACCGCAAGCTCGAGATACTTCTCATCGACCACCACAGAAATCTTAATTTCTGACGTTGAGATCATCTGAATATTGATGCCTTCAGCTGCCAAAGTTTCAAACATCTGGCTCGCAACCCCAGCGTGAGAGCGCATCCCGACGCCGACGACAGACACTTTACAGATCTTGGCATCTTTTCGGACTTCACGGGCACCGAGTTCCTGGGAAACCCCTTCAAGCACATCAAATGCGGCATCAACATCGTTTCGATGGACGGTAAAGGTAAAGTCAGTGGTCTGATCTGCGCCGACATTTTGCACGATCATATCAACCTCGATATTTTCCGCACCGATCGGCGCTAAAATTTTGGCGGCAACACCAGGAACATCGGGTACGCCAAGTAACGTGAGCTTGGCCTCATCACGATTGAACGCAATACCGGAAATGACGGGTTGTTCCACGGAATCTAACTCCTCAGTAGTAATCAAGGTGCCTGGGCCCTCTTCAAAGGTCGAGAGCACACGCAGTGGCACATTGTATTTGCCGGCAAATTCCACCGACCGAATTTGCAAGACTTTCGAACCAAGAGACGCCATTTCCAGCATCTCTTCAAAGGTAATTTTTGACAACCGACGCGCAGAATCAACCACACGTGGGTCGCTGGTGTAAACACCATCCACATCGGTGTAGATCTGACATTCATCAGCTTTTAACGCGGCCGCTAGGGCAACCGCAGTGGTGTCTGATCCACCGCGACCGAGCGTTGTAATATTGTCCTGCTCATCCATTCCCTGAAATCCAGCGACAATGACGACGCGGCCAGCCGACAAATCTGCACGTATCTTCGCATCATCAATCGCTTGGATACGGGCCTTGGTGTGAGAACTATCGGTATGGATTCGAACTTGGCCACCGGTATAGCTCTTCGCTGGGCAGTTCAATTCGCTCAAGGCCATCGCCAACAGAGCAATGGTGACCTGCTCACCGGTTGAGACGAGGACATCCATTTCTCGAGGCACAGTACGGTGACTGATTTCATTAGCCATACCTATCAAACGATTGGTTTCACCACTCATGGCAGAGACCACCACGACCACATCGTGTCCTTGATCTCTGAACCCTTTAACTTTGTTGGCAACCCTTTGGATGCGCTCGACCGTACCGACACTGGTGCCGCCATATTTTTGGACGATTAATGCCATCGAACTTCCTAACTCAATTGCTTTTCAAGCCACGCAGCCACGGATTTCATGGCATTTGGCAATGATGCAGGCTCCGTACCACCAGCTTGCGCCATATCTGCACGACCGCCTCCACGGCCGCCCACTTGCGCAGCCACAAATCCAATCAGATCGCCGGCTTTCACTCGGTCGGTCAAATTATCTGTCACCCCTGCAATCAAATTGACCTTCCCATCACGCACCGTCGCAAGCACCACAACCCCCTGCGATAACCGATTTTTCACTCGATCCAGCGTGTCCCTGAGTGTCTTCGGATCTTGCCCATCTAAGCTCGCAACCAAGCATTGAACACCGCATACATCGACGACATCGTCTAGCAAATCTCCACCCGCTTGCGTCGCAAGCTTCATTTTCAGTGCGTCAGCTTCTCGCTCGGCAACTTTTAATCGTTCGGTCATCTGCTCAATTTTCGAGACAATCGAATCTGCACCGGTTTTTAAGAGCGCCGCTGTCTGATCCAATGTGGCCTCGAGCGCCACTACTTGTTCCAATGCACCCTCGCCGGTCACAGCCTCAATGCGGCGCACGCCAGAGGCGACCCCGCCCTCGGAGAGAATTTTGAATAATCCAATATCACCGGTCCGTGCCACGTGCGTTCCGCCGCACAGCTCGACTGAGAACTCACCCATCGATAACACACGAACTTCGTCGTCGTATTTTTCCCCAAAGAGTGCCATCGCGCCGGCAGCTTTTGCTTCCTCAATCGGCATGACGCGGGTCTCGACGACTTCATTCTGCCGAATCTCTCGATTCACCATGGCTTCGATCGCAATCAATTCTTCAGAAGTAACAGGTTGTGGATGCGAAAAATCAAACCGCGTGCGCTCATGAGTCACGAGTGAGCCCTTTTGCGTCACATGATCCCCAAGCACAGTTCGAAGAGCCGCATGCAGCAGATGAGTAGCTGAATGATTCAATGCAGTAGCTTGGCGTCGTGGTCCTTCGACACGAGCGTTGACAGTATCGCCCACTTTCAATTCGCCCATGCCCAACTTGCCTTCATGACCGAAATGCGACCCAAATTTCTTCGTGCCCATCACCTGATACGAGCCGTTAGCCGATATCAGTGAACCCCTGTCACCTTGTTGACCGCCGCTTTCAGCATAGAAGGGTGTTTGGTTCAGCACCACGATTCCTGAATCGCCAGCCGTTAACGCATCCACTTGTTCACCGTCTTTGGCTAGTGCCACAACGACCGCACTCGCATCCAGATGGGTGTACCCCAAAAACTCGGTTGACCCATCCAAATCAAACCGAACCTGGCCTTCTACGGCAAAACTCGATCCTTGCCTCGACTTTTCCCGCTGCTCATCCATGGCTTTCTCAAAACCCTCGATGTCCAGTTCCAAAACTCGCTCACGTGCGATGTCGTTGGTCAGGTCCAATGGAAAACCATGCGTGTCGTACAGCCTGAAGATTAACTCTCCCGGAAGTGTCTTGGAGGTCAATGACGACACCGCATCCTCGAGGACTTTCATGCCCGCATCGAGCGTTTTGGCAAACTGTGCTTCTTCCTGTTTGAGTGCAGCCACAATCCGATCTTCGTTGTCCCGGAGTTCTGCATAGGCTTCGCCCATCTCGGCCACTAGCGTGTGCACAATTTTATAGAAGAACGGCTGATCACAACCGAGCTTATGGCCGTGACGAATGGCGCGACGAATGATTCGCCGCAAGACATAGCCACGACCCTCGTTGGATGGCAAAACGCCATCGCAAATCAAAAACGAACAACTGCGGATATGATCGGCAATCACCCGCAGAGATTTAGCCTCTAAATCCTGCGTGTGAGTGACTTCGGCTGCAGCCTTCAAGAGTGCTTGAAATAAATCAATCTCGTAGTTGGAATGCACATGCTGCATCACAGCTGCGATGCGTTCGAGACCCATTCCCGTATCAACAGACGGCTTCGGAAGTGGCGTTCGAGTCCCATCGGCTGACTGCTCGAACTGCATAAAGACTAAATTCCAAATCTCAATATATCGATCCAGATCATCATCTTTTGATCCTGGAGGACCGCCAGGTACATCTGGCCCATGATCGTAGAAGATTTCACTACACGGACCGCAGGGACCCGTGTCTCCCATCGACCAAAAATTGTCTTTGTCACCCAAGCGGGAAAGCCGGTTTGGATCCACACCGATAGTCTGAATCCAGATGTCTTCAGCCTCTTGATCCGAGTGATGAACTGTCACCCAAAGACGTTCTTCGGGAAGACCCAACCGTTTCGTCAGAAAATCCCAGGCAAACCGAATGGCATCTTTTTTGAAGTAGTCGCCAAAACTGAAATTCCCAAGCATTTCAAAAAATGTGTGATGACGAGCGGTATACCCCACATTTTCTAAATCATTATGTTTTCCGCCGGCTCTCACACAACGCTGAGAGGTCGTTGCTCTGTGATAAGAACGAGTTTCTTCACCGGTAAATACATCTTTAAATTGCACCATCCCGGCATTGGTAAACAACAGGGTGGGATCGTTACCGGGAATCAATGGGCTCGACGACACGATGGTGTGGCCATTCTCCTGGAAATATTCAAGGAATCGCGAACGGATTTCAGCGCTTTTCATGGTTTTTCAAACATCTGGAATTCAAGTGAAAAGCAATGCTAGCGGAAAATCGCGTTGACTGCTTCTGTTGCATCCGAAAAATTGAAGCCCCGTGAGGCTAAAAATCGGAACGCTTTCTCTCGGTTTGGATCTTTTTTACTCCGCATCCACTTCTCAAGCGCGGCATAGCAACGCTCACTCTCGCTGACATCAGCTTCATCAAAATGCTCAGCAACTTCGCCAACATCAATCGCGTGTTGCGCAAGCTCTTGCTCAATTCGGCGACGACCTTGACCGCGCTGCAATCGAGACCGAATCAGCATCTCCGCGAACCGCGTGTCGGATTGCAAATTGAGCTCAACCAACCGATCGAGTATTTGTACACGCTCCTCTTGAGTGAGTTCGGGGTGCACGGTCTGAAGTTTACGGTCCAATTCGACCCGCGAGTGCTCTCTGCGGGCCAAACGGTTGGTCAGGCTGTCAAACGGTTTATTTGCCACCGTGCTGGCGCATCGCCTCGAGGCGCGCAAATAAACTGGATGTGTCCCAACGGTTTCCACCCATCACTTGGACCTCGCCATACAACTGATCAACAGCCGCAGTAATGGGTAACGCAGAACCATTCTTCCGCGCTTCAGCCAGACAAATCGATAAATCTTTGCGCATCCAATCGACCGCAAAGCCATGCTCAAACTCATCAGCGAGCATCGTCTTGTAGCGATTTTCCATCTGCCAGGATTGCGCAGCACCTTTACTGATCACTTCCACAACTTTGTGGGCGTCAAGACCTGCTGCTCGGGCAAAGGATAACCCCTCAGATAAGGCTTCAACGAGACCGGCAATACAGATTTGATTGACCATCTTGGTTAACTGGCCGGCACCAACGTCTCCCATCAAGGTACAAGCGCGGGCAAAGGCGTCAATCACGGGAGCAGCTCGATCGAAATGCGCTTGGCTACCGCCAACCATTACCGTTAGGGCACCATTCTCTGCACCCTGCTGGCCACCAGACACGGGCGCATCCATAAACCCAACATTGAGCGATTTCGCCATCGCACCGAGTTCGCGAGCCACCTCAGCGCTAGCTGTGGTGTGATCCACGAAGAGCGCACCTTCACTCATTCCAGCGAAGGCCCCATCGTCACCCAAGGTGATACTCCGTAAATCATCGTCATTACCCACACAGGCGAATACGATGTCTTGGCCAACAGCGGCCTCTTTTGGGGTTTTAGCGGATTGGCCACCAAACTCCTGCGCCCACTGCTGTGCTTTCTGAAATGTTCTGTTGTAAACCGTGACCTCATGTCCCGCTTTGGCCAAATGACCCGCCATGGGATATCCCATCACGCCTAATCCTAAAAATGATACTTTCATGTGGAGTCCTTAATCGTTGTCTTAATCGTGCAAAAGTCCTTTGGCAGCCAACTTGCCTGCCAAGGGATGTGTCGTTGTCCACTCCATCGGGGCTAACATCGCCTGTATCCAGTCAGGCGTGACCTCTTCGATGGTCGCAAACCGCCACTGAGGATTTTTATCCTTATCGATCAGGAGAGCACGAACACCTTCGCACCACTCACCATCCGACAACATCTGCATTCCGATATCGTGTTCCTGAAGAACCGCATGAATGAGATTTTGATATTTCATGCGTTGTTGCTGATAGCCAGCAACCATGGCGGCGCCTGGGCTTGCTTGTTCAAGACCGATAAATAACTCCGGGACGTCATGGTGCCAGGCCTGCATCGCGTGCCAAACGTTCAGGGGCGTTTGATGACGAATGCTATTGGCTAATCGTCCACCATTTTCTTCCCAAGGACCTTGCCTTGGAGATTCAGTCGTTGCTTCTTGCAGGATCGAACCGAGTTCGGCTAACGCCTGAGATTTTGCCGCATAATTCAGCGCTAACACAGCATCAAAGAGTGTCGATTTCTCCGCCCTTGGTAACAACCAATCAGCCAGATTCAACCAACAACCGTCGGCTGCTCCAATTGTTGCACCACTCATGGCCAAGCAGGTTCCAAGACCCTTTGGGACATGGTTCAAGAACCAACTGCCACCACAATCTGGAATAAAACCAATGCGTACTTCTGGCATTGCGAGACTTGAATACTCGGTGACGAAGCGAACATCAGCACCCTGGAACAAGCCCATTCCGCCACCCATGATATAACCATCACCCCAAGCAAATACCGGTTTCGAGCAGTACCGCAACCAAACATCCAACAGGTATTCATCAGCCAGATAGTCTGAGGAATTACTCAGGTCTGTTAGTCCGCCAGCCTGCCCATTATTGGTCACATCGCGCACATCACCACCGGCGCAAAACGCTTTTTCAGCCGAGGATTCGATCCACAATCCGCGAATCGATGCATCCCACTCAACGGTCTCAACAATCGTTAACAGTTCGCGAATCATGGTGTGATCCAAGGCATTCAGTGCCTTTGGGCGGTCCATGACCGCGACACCCAGAAGGCCATCGGATTGTTTCAGCGGTATCGTGTGAAAATGAACGGTAGGCTCTAACATCAAATCTCCATTGAACATAAAGATATCTTTATATTATTATATCCGTCATGTGGACATCCTATGACGACTATATCGACGCATTAAAGGCGATGGCTGAACCGACTCGGTTCCGACTAACGCGCCTGTGCGCACAAGGCGAATTGACTGTATCAGAACTGATGCGGATTGTCGGCCAATCACAGCCGCGCGTTTCCCGTCATTTAAAACTGCTACAAGATGCAGGAGTGCTCGAAAGCTTTCGTGAGCAACACTGGGTATTTTACCGAGTCGCCCAGAATGTGTCTTGTCAGCAATTGGTTCACGACTTACTCGAGCAGTTGCCGGTCGATGATGATCTGATGGAATTAGATCAAGCACGACTCAATGAACTTCGTGATGCACGTGCAAAATTATCCGAAGAATTTGTCGAAACAGAGGTGCCTGATTGGTTGCGTTTGCACGAATACCATGGTGACGAACAACGCTTCAGTGATGCCGTTCGAGAGGCTCTGTCTGGTAAGCCCGCTGGGCATTTGTTAGACATCGCAACCGGAACAGGTCGTATGCTCAAAATTGCTGGACCTTTAGCAGACAGCGGTGTCGGCATTGATCTCTCGAAAAAAATGGTGATGGTCGCAAGAAACGCGCTGGCCGACACTGATCTTCCTCACTTAACGGTACGCCAAGAAGACATGTATCAAATGCGATTTCCAGCGCGGCATTTTGATACGGTCACCATTGATCAAGTGTTGTATTTCGCATCCAATCCAGATGCATTGATCAAAGAAGCCACCCGAGTCCTGAAACCCAATGGCAGATTGCTCTTGGTGGCATTTACCGCGTCAGCTCAGGCAACAACGCCCCCGTCGGTCAGTATTAGAATCTCCGATATCCACCACTGGCTTCGAGAAGCTGGACTGACGATTTCGTCCACCAACGTCCTCCCTGGCGACGTCTTGGATATCAGTCTATTGGTTTCAGAAAAACATAAGGATCGGACATGAGTGCGCCTCGCGTATCATTTGAATTTTTCCCACCAAAAACTCCTGACGCTGAGGCGAGTCTTTGGAAAATTGATCCTGCCCACTCCGTTAATCCCAATCGCACCGATCCTTCCCCATGAATTTTTCACTAACGTGTAAGGGATAGATTGGCGCCGCAACATGTTTTAGAGAGGATAACACTCTGATTCTCGTCTCAACCGATACATTTTCCGAACTTCATCAAACAGATCCGGCTTTTCCATCTCAAACGCCCGAAAAACACGATCGCGAAGTATTCGATCGGTCTCGGCCATTGGACACACCTGTAAAATTGTCTCGATGAGATGTTGTGAGTCCGGACGCGGTCCAGCAACAGACGCGAGAAACGTCTCTTCATCGAGTGGCTCTATCTCAAATCCAAAAACATCTGCCACCCGCCTCAAAATCTGCTTCGTTCCGCGATACTTCCCTTCGGCAGAATGCCCTGCGATATGTGGACTTATGCGCCAGGCACGGCTGATCAGAGCATCACTGATCACGGGCTCGTTCGGGAATACATCCAAAACCACATCAAAATGGGTTTGGTTGAGCAAGTCGTGTTCGTGTAACACCTGTCCACGTGACGCATTCATTAATAGCGACTGATGCCTTATCCGTGACAACTGATCGGCCGTTAATAAGTGATCGGTTCGATAGTGTCCCACTGGAATCCGCGGAACATGCAGACTGATCACATCCGATTGCCGGATCACGTCTTCTAGCGCCACATGATCTGATAAGTTTCCAGCATCGTAGCGAGGCCGGTCTGACAACACAGTGTGAATCCCAAGCGCTCGGGCGCGTTGATGCAAGAGTGAGCCGACTGCGCCCACGCCAATGATTCCAAGTGTCACCTGATTGACCGCACAGCCCCGCGATTTTGCCCAACTGATCAGATGAGAAAGCACATAATCCGTGACAGCAAATGCGTTACATCCAGGGGCTGAGTGAACCGCCACACCCCGCTCAGCGAGGGCTGCCAATGGTAGATGGTCTGTACCGATCGTGGCGGTCCCGATCAATCGAATCGATTCCGGTAACTGATGTGCGGCGAGACGAACGGTTGAACGCACTAGCAGTGCATCCGCACCCTCCAGCAAGGTCGGTGGGATATCACGTCCAGAATACCAACGGATCTCACAATAACTGGGCACCAGCTCGGCGAGCCCCAGTAGTCCTTCATCAGCGACCAGCACCGTCATTGCAAGTTCTCCCAAGCGAAACCATGGATTGTCGCCTATACTCTCGTCTCAAACAAAGCCACGACATGACATGCTGATACTTCAACCACCATTAATTGATTCGCTGCCAACGGCGGGCAGCCCATTAAAAACGCTATCGGATCTGCCCAAGAGCGCTATTCCACTGGCCGTTGCTGACATTGCCTCGCGGTCGAACTCGTTAGTCTTAGTCTTGGTTGAAAAATCTCAAGATGCCCAACAACTCGTCAATGCGCTGCATTTTTATTTGGGCCAGGAGCACCATTTGGATGCCGAGGGCGAAGCTGATGGATCGGTTGATCTTCCAATCGTGCATCTCCCTGATTGGGAAACACTGCCATACGACAGCTTCTCCCCGCATGAAGATATTACCTCTGAGCGTTTAAAAGCACTGAGTCAGTTGAGTGACCTGCACCGAGGATTATTGATACTCCCGATCCAAACACTCGCACATCGCTTACCCCCACGAGAGCATCTCGATGGGCAGCGCTTTGTGTTAACGACCGGTGACACTTTTGATCTGCATACGGAGCGGCGGCGACTTGAGGCGTCTGGATACCACGCCGTGGACACTGTTCATGAACATGGTGAATTTGCCGTCCGTGGTGCCATCCTGGATGTCTTCCCCATGGGCTCACAACAACCGCTCCGTATTGAGCTTTTTGATACAGAAATCGAAAGCTTAAGAGCGTTTGATCCAGACACCCAGCGCACCATCACCAAAGTCGACTCGGTCACACTCTTACCTGCGCGTGAAATCCCGCTCACCGAAACCGGGATCACGACATTTCGGAGTCATTGGCATGAGACCTTTGAAGGGAATCCGAGAAACTGCTCGATCTACCAAGATGTCTCATCTGGCTTAGCTCCCCCAGGCATTGAGTACTACGCTCCACTATTCTTCAACCATATGGCAACGCTGTTCGATTACTTGCCAAATGACACTCAAACCGTTCGTATTGGCGCATTACATCAGGCACTCGAGCAGTTTTGGGGGGATGTCGGAACTCGCTATGAGAGTCTTCGGCACGATCACCGTAAACCGATCTTGGCCCCTGAAAAGTTATTTGTTCGCACCGAGGAACTATTTTCTGAGCTGAAGCCTTATAGTTCCATTGAAATCCGCGATCCCGATACGCAGCATCCGCGGCTTCGACCATTGCCCGATGTGACCTTCGATGCCAAGGCGGACGATCCTGCCGGTAAAATCAAACGATTGATGCGAAGCGGCCAATCCGTGGTCTTCGTCGCAGAATCTGCGGGGCGACGGGAAGCGTTACTTGAGCTTCTCGCCAAACATGGCGTACGCCCTGAACCGCTTGAGCAGTTCAGTGATTTCAAACCTGAATCCCAACCGGCAGTGATCACACTCGGCTTATTGGATCAAGGGATCACCGTCGATGGATTTTCGATCGTTCCCGAAAGCCAACTCTTTGGTCGTCGAGTGCCACAAAGACGTCGACGGAAACAGCACGAGATCGCTACAGACCTCATTGTTCGAGACCTCTCAGAAATTGAAGTGGGCGATCCGATTGTTCACCTCGATCACGGGGTCGGTCATTACCAGGGGCTTGAGACGATTGCGCTTGGTCATGACATCAATGAATTTGTCACCGTCGAGTACCGAGATGGAGCCAAGCTTTACATTCCGGTGACCAATCTTGGCGTATTAAGTCGATATGCAGGCGGTGACCCCGACGCCGTGTCTGCACACAAACTCGGCACCGATCGCTGGAGTAAAGCCAAACAAAAAGCCGCAGAGGAAGTTCGAGACAAAGCCGCTGAGCTTTTAGACATTTATGCACGACGGGCTGCGAAACAAGGCTATGCACATCAAATCGATGAGACCCAATATGATCAGTTCGCTGACGGTTTCCCATTTGAATTAACACCTGATCAGGAAACATCCATCGACGCTGTACTTGCCGACCTCAAGGCCCCAAGACCCATGGATCGTTTGGTCTGTGGTGACGTTGGCTTTGGTAAAACAGAAGTCGCCATGCGCGCTACATTTGCGTCGGTCAGCAGCGGCAAACAAGTCTGTGTATTGGTACCAACAACCCTTCTGGCTCAGCAACATTTTGAGTCATTCAGAGATCGCTTCGCCGACTGGCCAGTGACCGTCGACGTTCTCAGTCGATTTAAATCACCCAAAGAAACGAAGGCCATCATTGAGCGTTCCAATCAGGGCAAAGTCGATATTCTGGTGGGAACCCATAAGCTCCTCTCGAGCGATCTTCAACTGCCAAAACTCGGACTGTTAATCATCGATGAAGAACATCGATTTGGTGTGGCTCAAAAAGAACGATTGAAAAAGTATCGCTCTGACGTGGATGTCCTGACTCTCACCGCAACGCCCATCCCGCGAACCCTCAATTTGTCGATGGCCGGTATTCGAGACCTGTCTGTCATCGCGACACCGCCGGCCAGGCGCTTGTCCATCAAAACCTTCATCAAACAAAAAGAAGATGCGTTGCTCAAAGAAGCCATTCTTCGGGAGTTATTGCGTGGCGGTCAGGTGTATTACCTTCATAACGAAGTCAAAAGTATCGAGCGCTCCGCAGATGACGTGCGTCAACTGGTGCCAGAAGCGCGGGTGATAGTCGCTCATGGACAGATGCGTGAACGCGAACTTGAAGACGTTATGACCGATTTTTATCACAAGAAATACAATGTGTTAGTGTGCTCAACGATCATTGAAACCGGAATCGATATTCCCTCTGCAAACACCATTTTGATTGAGCGTGCTGATCAATTCGGTCTGGCTCAATTGCATCAGTTAAGAGGCCGCGTTGGTCGATCACATCACCAAGCCTATGCCTACCTGCTGACACCAGATCCTCGCACCATGACGCCCGATGCGCTCAAACGGCTTGAGGCGATTGAAGCAGCGAGTGATCTCGGTGCTGGTTTTCAGTTGGCCACCCATGATCTTGAGATCCGAGGCGCCGGAGAACTGCTTGGAGAGGACCAATCAGGAAACATGCAAACAATCGGCTTTTCCCTGTACATGGAGATGCTGGATGAGGCTGTCACCGCCATTCGTGAGGGTCGGACACCTGACTTTGATCAAACAGAATCAGCTCATGCCGAAGTCGATCTAAAGATCCCCGCTTTGATTCCCAACGATTACTTAAATGACGTACCGCTTAGACTCGAGCTCTATAAACGAATCAGTTCAGCAGCTTCAGAGGAGCTTGTCTCTGAGATTGAAATCGAAATGATCGATCGTTTCGGGCTCTTGCCGCCGCAAGTGAAAAATTTATTCCAACAAGCGAAAGTCCGCTTACTCGCTGAAGCACTCGGGATCAAACAAATCACCCTTGGACCCCAATCAGGACGGATTGAATTCCGAGAAAAGACAAAAGTGGATCCAATGGTTCTCATCAGTCTGGTACAGTCCAAAGCGCAGGAATATAAACTTGACGGTGCAACCGCTTTGAAAGTCATCCGCGAAACGGTTGGCACCGAAGCGCGGTTGACCTTTATTCATGAAGTACTCGATGCACTAAAAAGGCCAGCCACATCATGACACACCGCATTGTCAGCATGCTCCTCGTCACCTTGATGACATCGACAGCCTACGCTGAGGTACGGCCCTATGCGCTCGAGATCTTGGTGTTCGCGAGACCGGAGCCTGTGCAATCCATCACCGAAATGTTTCCGGCAACCGAACCAGAAGCGCCACAAAGTTTTGACCTGCTCTTTGCCCTCAATTCGAGATTCAAGAATTTAACGCCGTTGCCTGATTCAAGCCGAGTCCTCCGCAATTCAGCGCTTCGCATCCAAACTCAACTGAATGGTGAGGTTCTCTTCCACCAGCGATGGATTCATCCATTAACTGAAAATCAGGCGGAGAATCCCTGGTTCCAGATCTCTGGATCCGGGTCCAATGGATTCAAACTCAATGGGTATTTAAGATGGTCGATCGATCGCTACATCGAACTCGACGCTGATCTCCGAGTGACCCGTGAATCAGTACAGCAAGCCACGGACGGCACCGTGCTCAACGAGGTGTATGTGCTGAAAGAATTCAGAAAAATGTCATCCAAGGATATCCATTATCTGGATCATCCCGCTTTTGGAGTGCTTATTGCTGCTGAGCCGATTGAACTGGCAACGCCTCAGGCTCTACCTGCAAATGAAGCGTCTGTGTTGGAAACGCAACCTCAGCCCCAAGCGCAGTAATCAAATCGTAGGCCTGAAGCAACACGTCCTCTTTGGCGCGATGATAGTCTGTCCACACCGTCGTCTTGGTAAAGCAATACAAAAAGAAGTCCAACGAACTTGGCCCGAATTGATTGAAATTCACCATCAGCGTCTGCGACGCATCGATGTCGGGATGCATCTCTAACATTGCTTTCACACGCTCAACAATGGCTCGAATTTGCGCAGCATCGTCGTATCGCACACCGATCGTTTCATAAATTCGGCGATGCGACATTCGCGAGGGGTTTTCAACCGCAATCGATAAAAATGTCGCGTTGGGAACATAAAGTGGCCGCTTATCGAAGGTGCGGATGGTGGTGAGCCGCCACCCAAGTGACTCGACGGTCCCCTCAATATCGCGATCGGGAGACCGAATCCAATCACCCACACCGAACGGGCGATCCAAAAAGATCATCAGTCCACCAAAAAAATTCGACAGTAAGTCTTTCGCTGCAAAGCCAACGGCAATCCCACCAAGGCCACCAAATGCAAGAACCCCAGAAACCGAAAAACCGAGCGTCTGGAGAATAATCAAACCACTGGTGATCAGCACCGTAATCCGAATCAATCGACCAATCGCTTCCACCGTCGTCAGATCCAAATCATCGGTCTTTGGATCCTGAATCATCCTCCGCTGCACTCGATCGATGAAACGAATCAACGCCCAAGTCAAGGTCGCCACAACTAAGGCCGCACGCAGTGGGCTGAAGATCGCCTGAAGATCAAGACCCACGGAAGCGCGCTCCAACGCAAAGGTCAATCCGACAACCCAAACCAGCGTACGCGCCGGACCTTCAAGCGCAGCAAAGAAGGTGTCATCCCATTTTGATGTGGTTTTAGCAGCCCGTGTTTTGAGTGTTCTGACAAAGCGACGAACAAAATAAGAGCCAAAAACGGTGAGCAACACGATCACAAACAATTCAACACCACGAAGAACAGCAACCGGTGAAATCCCGATTCCGGTCAATGGAGCTTCGAGCAGAGAGAGAATTGATTCGATAAAAAGTTCAAGCATGTCAAGATTCCAGAATCGTCACAAAAGCCCCTGGCTTGATGTCATCGGCCAGTTCACAAATATCTGCCAATCGCATCCGAATACAACCGTGCGATAAAGGAATACCCATCGGTTCGACCGGCGGCGTTCCGTGAAGATAAATATACCGACGTTGCGTATCCACCGTCCCGCCTCGATTCAATCCGCGTTCATTTCCGCATAACCAGAGGATTCTTCCCAAAATCCAATCACGATTGGGGTGTTCGGCATGGAGCTCTGGTGTCCATAGCTCACCGGTTGCACGGCGACCCACAAAACCCGCGCGACCCGGTTCACCGCGACCGATGATCGCACGAATCCGATGTTGGCCTCTGGGTGTACAACCCGAGCCCTCCAGCTCCCCCGCGCCATTCAATGCCGTGGAACACGGGTAGTCGCGAAACCCATCTTGGGTAAAAGCACGACAATTCTGCGTTTGGAGATTGATCTCAAGTGATTCGATTGCCATAGTCCAAGTCTAGCACTTCGCAATAACAAAACTGGATAAACAATCAATGAAAGTAATGACGATCTCAGGCTTCGGTGGCCCCGAAGTATTTTCTCTACACGACATGCCCGAACCAAAAGCTGGCAAAGGACAGGTGGTGATTGATGTCAAAGCATCGAGCGTCAACCCGATCGATTTGAAAATTCGAGCCGGCATGGTACCTCCAGCAACTCCAGCATTCCCTGCGGTCTTGCATGGCGATGTCGCTGGTATCGTGACTGAAGTGGGCGACGCTGTCGATCATCTGCAAGTTGGCGATGAAGTTTGGGGATGCGCCGGTGGTTTCAATGGACTTCCATCAGGAGCGCTCGCCGAGAAAATGGTGACTGACGCACAACTCATCAGCAAGAAGCCGAAAAACTTGTCCTTTGTCCAGGCAGCCGCCCTGCCCTTAGTTTCACTCACAGCCTGGTTTGCCTTGGCTGATCGCGCTCAAGTGACATCAGGAGATCGGGTGTTGATCCATGCCGGTGGTGGTGGCGTCGGTCATGTGGGGATTCAAATTGCGAAGCATTTGGGCGGGATCGTGCACACCACCGTCAGTAGCGAAGAAAAAGCGGGGTATGCGCAGGAATTAGGCGCTGACGAAACCATTCTCTATCGCGGAGTATCGGTCGACGACTATGTCAACGCGCAGACGAACGGCAAAGGGTATGACGTGGTCTTCGATACCGTGGGCGGTGATAACTTAGATGCAAGTTTTAACGCCGCTCGCCTTGGCGGCACGGTGGTCAATATTGCCGCACGTTCGACGCATGATTTAAGTCCCATGCACGCGAGAAGCCTCACCTTACATGTGGTGTTCTTAGTCGGGCAGGTCGCCAATCCACTGAATCGACATACGATCCGACCACGTTTGGAAAAACTCTGTGAACTGGCCGAAAACGGCGAGTTACGTCCGTTAATTGACCAATCACAGTTTGAATTTGAAGACGTCGCCGATGCGCATGCCTATCTCGAATCCGGCGAAGCAATCGGCAAAGTTGTTCTTATCCGGTAACTTCGTCGACTAATTCAATCCAATGTTTGACCGGGGTCGAAGCCCCGGTCGACAAGTGCAACTGACAACCCACATTGGCCGTTGCAATGGTCGGTGCCCCAGTCGCTTCGAGTGCTCGAACTTTATTCTTTAACAACCGCTTACTCAAATCGGGCTGCAAAATCGAATAGGTTCCTGCAGATCCGCAACACAAATGAGAATCGGCCACAGGTTTCAGATCAAATCCAAGCTCACGAAGCACCCGTTCGGTCAGCCCGATTAGTTGCTGTCCATGTTGCAAGGTGCACGGCGAGTGAAACGCAAGTGTCTTCGCACCACGCACTTTTAGACTCCCTAAATCTTCGTTCGACAGCACTTCGGAAATGTCTCGCGTCAATGCAGAAATCCGTTGAGCTTTCTCAGCATACAAGGGATCATCCGCTAACAAATATCCATATTCTTTCACCATGACGCCACAGCCGGACGCGGTAATCACAATCGCCTCGGCACCTTGCTCCACCAACGGCCACCACGCGTCGATATTGCGCTTGATCGCATCAAAGCTCCGATCATGATCACTTAAGTGGTGCGCCACAGCGCCACAACAACCGGCTTCTTTCGCCGCAATTAGCTGCACACCCAAACGATCGAGAACACGCGCAGCGGCGGCGTTGACGTTGGGGGTTGCCGAGGGTTGTGCACAGGCCTCCAACACCAACATCCGACGTGAGTGTTCCCGCACAGGCCTTGGACCGGCTGTTTGTTTTTGGGGAATTTTGCGACGAATTGGCGCAGGCATCATTGGTCGGAAAATTTGTCCTAGACGCATCAAGACGCTAAAGAGTTGTCTATTGGGAATGACAACAATGAGGGCCTGACGGATCACAGTCTGCATCCAGGAACGACCAACCTCATCTTCGACGATTTTCCGTCCGATATCCGCTAACCGTCCATAATCAACTCCAGATGGACAGGTCGTCTCACAGGATCGGCAGGTAAGACATCGATCCAAGTGGGTCTGCATGGATGCAGTGGGAGTCGCACCCTCAAGCACTTCTTTAATCTGATAGATTCGACCACGCGGTCCATCGAGCTCATCACCCAATAGCTGGTAAGTCGGGCAAGTCGCAGTACAAAAACCACAATGGACACATTTTCTGAGGATGTCTTCAGCTTCTCGTCCATCGGCTGTATTGGCATAACGCTCAGCAAGATTGGTTTGCATCAGTGAGTCCCTCCCAATAAACGGCCGCGGTTAACCAGCCCATGCGGGTCCATCGCGTCTTTGATCCGTTGATTCAATGACAAAATGCCAGGCACTAATGGCTGCATTCCAGTGCCCGCCGATCGGTTTTGCGCGAAGCAAATCGCATGACCACCGCACTTTGATGCGATATCGAAAGGGGAATCATCGTCCGAATCCGTCATGACCCAACGCTGTCCTCCTGCCCAATCGAAACAGAACGCATCGATCGCGTTGGCAGGCGTGGTGGGCGCCACCGAGAGCCGCCATAGCCAACGCCCGTCTTCATGGAATTCAGTCGATGATAGGTCTCGTAACCCCGCCCAGAACGTTTCACTGTCGGGCAATGACTCCCCACCGATGGCTGCAGCGGCGGAAGCAACTCCACTGGCCGCGCCCGACAAACGCACGCTCAGAGCACCCTGAATCCAAGCGGCCGCGGAGATCGGATAGGGACGACGCCCAATGCGCACCAGTATCTCCAAGGCCTCGGCTTGCGAGCACCCAAGTCTCTGTGTCTGCTCGAGTTCGGGCATTGGCAACACTTTGACCGAAATCTCAGTCAAAATTCCAAGCGTTCCGTAGGCGCCGACTGATAGCCTTGACAAATCGTATCCCGCAACGTTTTTCATGACCTCGCCACCAAACTTCAGATGCTGCCCGAGACCATTAATCAAACGGACACCCAAGACGCAATCGCGGGCACTACCCAAATGCATCCGGCGAGGACCTGACAGCCCCGTCGCCATGACTCCACCAATGGTCGATTGCTTTCCAAATCGTGGAGGCTCAAACGGCAACATTTGACGCGCGTCCTTGAGACAGTGCTCGATTTCAGCAAGCGTCGTCCCGCTCTTGGCGGTTAAAACGAGCTCGGTGGGTTCGTAACTCAGGATCCCTGAGTGTTCGCACATCGATAACGGTTCGTCGATCAGGCGGCCACCAAGAAATGCCTTGGTGTTGCCGCCAATCACTGCGATCGGCTGTTTCGCAGCCAGTTGGCTGCACAAATTGGCTACGAAATCAGACATTAAAAGCGTTCCAACTCAGAGTGTGGCATCTGCCCATGGTGAATATGCATCTTTCCAAACTCAGCGCAGCGATTCAGGGTCGGTACCGCTTTTCCAGGATTCAGAATCCCCGTCGGATCAAACGCCGCTTTGACAGTGTGAAACTGGGTCAGTTCATCGGATGAAAATTGCACACACATCTCATTGATTTTTTCGACCCCCACGCCATGTTCACCGGTAATCGTCCCACCCACTTCGACCGAGAGTTCTAAAATCTCAGCTCCAAAGTCTTCGGCACGTTTGACTTCATCGGGATTGTTTGCGTCAAACAAGATCAGCGGATGCAAATTTCCATCGCCTGCATGAAAGACATTGGCGCAGCGAAGGTCATAACGCTCAGACATTTCGCGCATGCGTTTTAACACCAAAGACAGGTGTTTTCTTGGAATGGTGCCGTCCATACAATAGTAATCGGGTGAAATTCGACCCACTGCCGGGAATGCACTTTTCCGACCTTTCCAGAACAGAAGACGTTCCTCTTCATTCTTCGCAACCCGCAACATCGTCGCACCAGATTCCTTGAGGATTGACTCCACTCGTGCCAGCTCATCAGCGACTTCTTCACGAGTACCGTCGACCTCACACAGCAACAGTGCCTCTGCATCCTGCGGATAACCGGCTTTCACAAAATCTTCAACGGCGGCAACCGCTGGACCATCCATCATTTCAAGGCCTGCCGGAATGATTCCGGCTGCGATGATGTTACCAACCGAATCCCCGGCCTTAGTGACATCATCAAACGCCGCCATCACGACACGCATTTCTTCAGGCTTCGGGAGGAGACGAACCGTGACTTCTAAGACGACCGCTAACAAGCCTTCGCTTCCGACCGTTAATGCCAACAAATCATAGCCCGCAGAATCAAAAGCATCGGAGCCGACCGTCACGACTGATCCGTCATCCAAAGCAATGGTGATCGACAGAACGTTATGCACCGTCAAACCATACTTCAAACAATGAACTCCACCCGAGTTCTCGGCAATGTTACCGCCGATCGAACAGGCAATCTGCGACGATGGATCTGGCGCATAGTACAAATTCAGATCACTGACCGCCTCAGAAATTGCCAAGTTGCGAACACCGGGTTCTACCCGAGCAATCCGGGCATCGGCGTCGACGTCCAAAATGCGGTTAAACTTAGCCATCACCAGCAAAACGCCCTCGGCGTGCGGGAGCGCGCCGCCGGATAGTCCGGTACCAGCACCACGAGCGACAACCGGGACTTCAAGTGCTTTACAGGTCCGTAACACATGACAAACTTCATCACGCGTCGCCGGTAAGACAACAACTTTGGGTCTTGCCTTGAACATCGTCAGACCGTCGCACTCGTAGGGAGAGACGTCATGCGGTTGAAACAACACGCGGTCTACGTGAACACCGGTCGCTAAGGCTGCGACTAATTGGCCGGTTTCCATGAAATCACCTTTTTTATCGGCAGGTTGATTGGATCAATATTATGATAAGACTATCACAATGACCCCGTGATAATTGGACTAAGTGGTCAGACCAATTATCAGGAGCCGACCGCTTGAGATGATCAATGCAAAATAACATACTCGATAGAACCAAAGGGCCGATATCCTTTGATTTAAATAGATTTCTAAGCGAACGGCAACAGGACCAACAGGAGCTGAAAACATTGCTGTCCACAGCACTTGGGACGTGAATTGGTCTAACCAGTAGTATGGATAAACCTTCATGAGATTCACAAAGGCAAAAAAGACGACCGTTGTTGCCGCATAAATCTTGGGGTCTAATCGTTGAGGAAGTAGCGCGACTTGTACGGGTGGTCCACCTGCTTGGACGCTAAAACTGGTGAAGCCGGCAACCATACTCCAAAAAACGCGTGTGCCAAGCGCTAGGTAATGATGGTTCAGAACGATGATTCAAACCGAGATGTTGAATCCACCATTGAAGGCCAAAACCAAGTCCAATGCCTCCAATCATCACCCGTAGCGCGTTATCCGATAATCCATGAAAGCCCATTCCCCCGAGGCAGACACCGAGGGCCGCTGCCGGCAATAGTCGTCTTAACTGAATCCAACACCACTGACCACGCCAACCGCACAATCCAGTGATATCCATGATGATTAGGCAGGGCAACATAATGGCTGCTGCTTGATTGACCGGGATTGCGGCCGCTAGGAAGGGAACGCCAACCACACCCAAACCGCCACCAAATCCACCCTTGAACACACCGACAATCAGCAAGCCAATCAACGCAAGACCCCAGAATAGAGGGTCTTGGATGAGCATCGATCCCATCAGGTGGAGGAGATGCTGTCGCTATTACTTTTCAGGCGGAACCTCAGCTGCAGCTTCTACGGGATCGTCA
The DNA here is from genome assembly GCA_902528165.1 of uncultured Litorivicinus sp. Taxonomy (GTDB): domain Bacteria; phylum Pseudomonadota; class Gammaproteobacteria; order Pseudomonadales; family Litorivicinaceae; genus HIMB30. The sequence goes on along the minus strand of CABZRL010000017.1, from coordinate 18,635 downwards.
GTCACTGTTGGTGTCGCCAACAACCGATCACGAAGAATCTTCTCGATTTCGTCAGCCATGGCACGATTCTCATCAAGACACTGAGCCGCATTGGCTTTGCCTTGGCCAATACGCTGACCGTTGTATGAGTACCATGCACCCGATTTCTCAACCAAGCCTTCCTGTACACCTAAGTCCAAAACCTCACCCATGTGGTAGATGCCTTGACCATACATCACTTGGAATTCGGCCTGACGGAACGGCGGTGACACTTTGTTCTTCACAACCTTCACGCGGGTTTCGTTGCCAATCACCTCATCACCCTGCTTCACACTGCCGATGCGACGAATATCCAGGCGAACAGAACTGTAGAATTTCAGCGCATTACCACCAGTGGTTGTTTCGGGATTACCAAACATCACACCGATTTTCATACGAATTTGGTTGATGAAAATCACCAAACAATTGGACCGTTTGATATTCCCGGTAATTTTACGAAGTGCTTGGCTCATCAACCGAGCCTGAAGCCCCACGTGAGTATCACCCATGTCCCCTTCGATTTCGGCACGTGGCGTCAACGCAGCCACCGAGTCGATCACAAGAATGTCCACGCTCCCTGAGCGAACCAACATGTCTGCAATTTCCAATGCTTGCTCACCAGTATCCGGCTGAGACACCAACAAATCATCCACATTGACACCCAGTTTCCCAGCATAGATCGGATCTAGCGCATGCTCGGCATCAATAAAAGCTGCTGTTCCACCTGCTTTTTGGCATTCAGCGATGGTCTGCAAAGTCAGGGTCGTTTTACCGGACGATTCAGGACCATACACTTCGACAATCCGACCTTTTGGAAGACCGCCAATCCCCAAGGCAATATCAAGACCCAATGAACCTGTCGAAATCGCAGGAATCGCCTCGCGTGGCGAGTCACCCATCCGCATGACCGCACCTTTACCAAATTGGCGTTCGATCTGACTTAACGCTGCATCGAGCGCTTTGCGACGATTGTCATCCATTGAAATACCCTTCTCGTGTCTGTGGAATTCGTTCATAGAGTAACTGTGTTCGAACCTGCTGTCAGCAGGAAATACTGAAAATAATGTCAGTATTTTACCCCAGCTTCAGCAGTAACTGTTTTAACCAAGGAATCGTAATTTTTCGCTGATCTCTTAAGCTTTCCTGATCGATGGAACGAACTAACTGCATCAATTTCCTTGGATTTCTCGGAAGTCGAGGTCCAAGAAAACGAGACACCTCAGGCGTTAATTCCACATTCAGTTGGTTTAACTGACACCGAAACAACTCAGCAAGATCGGAATCGGCTAATCCGTCCAGTGGCAGAATCATGCTGGCATGGGCTCGACTCGTCAGATCTGCCAAACTGACTTGACCCTCAACACGAGGCGATAGAGTTGAGATCAACACCAACCCATTTTCTTTTCGCTTCCACCAAGAAAACAAGGCAGCTTCAGCCTCCGCATGGTGAAGCCAACAGTCAACGCGATCAAGAACGAGCCCAACTCCAATATCAAGCCATTCCAGTAGTTCAGACGCCAGATCCGGCTGGATATCACCACAATCGTAGTAACTCCATTGACAGCGGTCGGCGATGACAAGCCCAAGGTGCGTTTTTCCGACACCTTCCGGTCCGTGAATCCAAAGCTCAGCCGATTGACCGATCAGCGATTCGGTGACATGTGACAGAATCAATCGATGTTGATCAGTCTCAACCCAGCATGCGCCCGAATACCCCCCAGGCTTTTCCAGATGTAAGATTTCTTGTCTCGGCTTTGCTGGATTCACTTCAGAGAATAAACCAACGGCGAAATAAATTGGATAGACGCAAATGATGAGATCAAATCGTCGGTGGCACCCAGTGTTAAATCCGTTTTCAGCACAATTGATGCATCCGTTGCGCGAACTTGAACCGACTGAATCAACACCGACTCTGATGCCTCCACATGGTCAATCAGCCCCATTAAGCGAATCACATCAGCGTACTCAACATTGACGGTCCATTGCCCAGCAATCAGAGTATCCTGCGGTGGAAGCGAAGCCAGTGGGGTATTGTCACGACTGACAAAGGCCGGACTTGGGACTGCCTCCTGAGGTTCTGACGCAGACCGCGCATAGTTCATCACGACTTCAATCAACGCGTTTGCTCGCGCGTCCTCATCAACCCCTGAGAGATCTCCTGAGCGAAAATCACCACTGGAGTCGTATAACCAATATTTCAGTGCTTGACGCGCAGGACGGTCGCCAATCACCAAAATATGTGGCAGACCGTATCGCGCAGACGCATTAGTTACTGCCACTGCGAATTCTCCCCAAATCTCGGCTGGCGATAATGCAAGGGTATCTTCAAGATCCATCAATGGACGCTGCATTGGAACGCCAAAACGCTCACTCGCTGCCAAGAGTCGATCAACGATAACATTCGATTCAGGTCCGACCATGAGTCGCTCAAGTCCACGCTCTTCGGTCGCCCAAATTAACAGCTCAGGGCGCGCCGACTCCCATAACTCAATCTCCGCAGTTTTAAGGCGCGCCTTCAATCCCTCGACGTCAATGTCCACAATTAAGGTGTCACCATCGTAGCCATACGAGTTCACCAGCGCTTCGGACAAACTAAATAGATCAGGAGCGTCTGTGGTCATTTGAGTCACTGGTATCCCCGTGAGATTTTCAGCAGCACCAACAATGACATTCTGAATCGCCTCCTCCACGTTAAATAACGATGGCTCAGTCACATCGACGCGATATTCAAGAGCATTGGCAACGGGCGAAAGCAAACACGCAAAGAAGAGAGAAATTCGTGCTGTCATGAAACCTCGCATTGGTTCTGATAAGTCGGCAAATGATACACTCCCGCAACCATTCACGCAGGAAGCTATGAAGTCAATGAGTCAAGATCATCAGAAAGGTCTCTCTTATCGAGACGCTGGTGTCGATATTGATGCTGGAAACGCACTCGTCGAACGCATCAAACCGCACGCGAAACGAACCGCTCGCAAAGAATCACTTGGGGCCATTGGTGGGTTCGGAGCCTTATTTAAAATCCCCAAGGGTTATCAGAGTCCAGTGCTCGTCTCAGGAACAGATGGTGTTGGTACCAAACTCAAACTGGCCATTGACTACCACCGACATTCACAGATCGGTGAAGACTTAGTCGCAATGTGTGTGAATGATTTGATTGTCGCCAATGCAGAACCCCTATTCTTCCTCGACTATTACGCCACTGGGCATCTCGATATTGATGTCGCAGAATCCGTGATCGCCTCAATCGCCAATGGCTGCGAACTCTCAGGATGCGCCCTAGCTGGCGGTGAGACTGCAGAAATGCCAGGGATGTACCAAGATGGCGATTACGATTTGGCCGGTTTTTGTGTTGGTGTGGCTGAAGAAGCACAAATCTTAGACGGAAGTGACGTCCAAGCCGGTCACATCATCATTGGCCTCCCATCATCTGGACCGCATAGTAATGGATATTCCCTCATTCGTAAGATCATCGCACGCGCGGATGTGGATCCATCCACAGAACGGTTGACCCCTGAGCTCACAGTTCTCGATGCGGTAATGAAACCCACGCGGATCTATGTGAAGCCGGTTTTAAAGGCCATGGCAACCGGGCATGTGACAGGTGCTGTTCACATCACCGGTGGCGGATTCCAAGAAAACCTGCCTCGATCGTTTAATCACGATCTCGCCGCCTCCATCGACCTCGATGCCTGGGATCGACCAGAGATCTTCAAATGGCTTGAAGCCCAAGGGGATGTTGGAGCCGAAGAAATGCTAAGAACCTTCAACTGTGGCATTGGGTTCGTCATGTTCTGCGCCCCAGAGCATGTTGACGAGCTGACCCAAATCCTCACTGATGCAGGTGAACACCCCATGGTGATTGGGCAACTGACCAACAGAACCACTGATGCGGCCGTCTTCACGGGAGCCTTTGCTTAATGCGCGTCGTTTGTCTCATCTCTGGTAGGGGAACGAATTTGCAAGCACTCATTGATTGGCAGACAAAAGGTCTCCTCGGAGATGCAATGATCGTTGGTGTGATCTCAAATGTTGCCAGCGCATACGGACTCGAACGCGCCAAGCGAGCCTCCATTCCTACATCGGTGCTGTCACATCGCGATTACGCCGATCGCCTTCTTTTTGACCAAGCCCTCCGGTCGCTCATTGACGGATACGATCCAGATCTGGTGGTCTTGGCGGGATTTATGCGAGTTCTGACCGCTGAATTTGTGACGCATTACCATCGCCGTCTGATCAACATTCATCCGTCCTTGCTCCCAAAATACAAAGGGCTCGATGCGCACCGACGGGCGCTGGATGCTGGAGACACGGTCGCAGGTGCGACAGTTCACTGGGTCACCGAGGTGTTGGATGCAGGCGACATCATTCAGCAAGTCGAAGTACCCATCGTTGCTGATGATTCAGAAGAACGCTTGAAAGCTCGAGTCCTCGAGGCCGAACATACGTTATATCCTTCAGTAATCCGCGATCTATCTTTAGGGGTGATTTCATGTTGAGAACATTTATTTGGATACTAAGCCTGATCAGCATGCCGGTTTTTGGGCAAGGGTACGAAGCCAAATACAACATGATCTGGAGCGTTGGCCTTAAACTCGAAGCCGAAGCAACCGAGACTTTGAGAAAAACTGGTGACCGATTTGAGATGATCCTCGATGCGACGGCAAGTATTGGATCAGCGACAGAGACAACGAACTTACTTTACCAGCCGGAAAGCGGCTGGAAACCATTGGATTATACTTATACCCAGAGCATTCTTGGTCGGACCACAGGACGAAACTTTCGATTTAACTGGAATAAAGGTTCCGTCATATGGCTTCATGAGCCAGAACGCGCTGAACAAATCATTCCGATCGAGACATTTGATCCCTTAGGTTTTCGATTGCAGCTAGCCTATTTATTAAACAATGGCCGAACACTGCCAACCTCGATTACGATGCTCGACGGCAATGACATTAAAGTACGGTCCGTGGTTCCTGGTGGACTTGACAGGGTCGACACTCCATACGGAACGATCGAGGCTCAGAAATTTCATTTGGTTGACGACAATCCTGACCCCAAACGCTCGTTCGAATTCTGGCTGGCACCCAGCCTTGACTACCAATTGGTCAAGCTGGAGAAACGGGACAAAAAACGGCTTCTGGCATTGACGCTGAAGGCTTTTACCAAAGCAGGGACGCCCTAACCGCAAAGGGCAATTATGCAATCAGGGTTACACCCCTCGATCCACGCATTTCAAGCGAGCCAATGGGATGCACTCAACCCGAGCGCTTACCCAGGATTACTGCATGGCTTTTTATCGGCACTTGAGGATTCCAAAAGTGTTGGCGAGGGCACAGGCTGGACCCCTCTCTACGCCGCTGTCAAGGATGGAGACGCCCTTGTTGGTGCCATGGTGTGCTTCCTCAAATCTGACTCATACGGAGAGTATGTATTCGATTGGTCCTGGGCTGATGCTTATCATCGGCACGGTTTGAATTACTATCCAAAATGCGTCACCGCCATACCCTTCACGCCCGCGACTGGGCCGAGGCTCTTGATTCAAGATGGCTACGACCGTGGAGTTGTGACGGAACTGCTCATCAAAACACTCAAAAGCGAGTTGAGCGACCAAGTCTCGAGTTGGCATATTTTGTTCCCCGACGAAGAGACGAGCCGTGACTTGCTAACTCAGGGTTCCTGGCTGAAACGTTATGGCGTTCAATTTCACTGGTTTAATCAGGGATTTGAAACCTTCGACGACCATCTTGCCACCTTTAATTCCAAACGTAGAAAAGAGGCAAGACGTGAGCGACGGCGCGTGCAGGAACAGGGCATTGAATTTGAGCGCTTAAGCGGTCATGCGATTGATCGCGAGGCGCTTGAGACTCTATTTCAGTGTTATCAGATGACCTATCGTGTTCGGGGAAGTCGTGGGTATCTGACGCGAGAGTTTTTTGAACTGGTGGTCGCACGAATACCAGACGCGATCCGAGTTGCATTCGCTCTCCATCAAGGCAAACGCATCGCCATGTCATTCTGTTTAAAAGATGAAACGAACCTCTACGGCCGCTACTGGGGCGCACTCTATGATGTCGATTGCTTGCACTTTGAAACGTGCTTTCATCAGTGGATCGAGGATGCAATTGCAACCGGAATTCACCGTTTCGATCCTGGCGCTCAGGGTGAACATAAAATTGCCAGAGGGTTCAGGCCCGTAAAAACCCAGAGCCTTCATTGGATTCAACATCCAGAATTCGAACAGGCAATCGCGCAGTTTCTCACCAATGAGCGACAACATATTGATCGTTATTTTTCAGCCTGCGATGACCACACCCCATTCAAAGCATTGGATGGCGAGATTACTCTCTAGGCCACCCCTGCAAAGCGCCCTTTGAGCAAACATTCAGCCCACTCGTCCTTTAGCTCAGAATCAGCCACCAAACCACTGCCTAACCCCAGAACCACTTGTTCCCCGCGTTGTTCGATGGTGCGGATGGCGACCGAAAACGTCATATCTCCACTTGGCTCCATTAACCCGAGACTTCCGGTATAAATCCCGCGAGCATCAGACTCAAGTATCTGAATTAACTCAAATGCTTTCGCCTTTGGAGCGCCAACGACTGAACCGCAGGGAAACAGTGCTTTGATGAGCGCACATGGATCGACATCGGATCTCAATGTCGACTCAATCACTGAGGAGACTTGATGCACCGAGGATAATGTTCTCGGCTCGAATAACCGAGACACTCGAACCGAGTGAGGTTCGGAAACACGACTGAGATCATTACGGATCAGATCGACAATCATCAGATTTTCAGCTTGCATTTTTGCGTCCGCCAACAAGTCATCCAGTATCTGCTGATCAATTATCGGATTCGGATCGCGTCTGGCCGTTCCTTTCATGGGCTCTGATCGTAAATGCTGCCCACGTCTCTCCAGAAACAGTTCCGGGGAGCGAGACAACACTTGATCATGGCCAAAATCGATAAACCCACCAAAGTCAGCAGGCTGATTGTTGGCCAGCAACTGATACAAGTCCCAAGGTGCTTCTTTCGAAGTGCCATGCAAACGAAACGTTTGATTCACTTGGTAGCATACCCCGTCGACAATCGCATCTTGGACAGCCCGAAAAGCACACTCATAAGCCTCAAAATCTGGCATTTCCCAATGAGGCAAGCGAGTGGCAACTGAATGGTTCAAATTGAGAGCTTGTGGGGGTTCGTGATAGATGTAGGCTTTCAGATCACATTGACTTGACGACCTTTGTGCTACGTGATGCGGTAGATCCATTAACGCAAAGCCGGCCTCATAATTCAGCGCAAGGACAATCCAAGCTCCGGCACGAGCTTCTGCTGCCAAATGTGCAAGTCCATCAGAGACCTCGTGAGCACTCGAGACTGTTAGAACAGAACCTTTGGAATACCAGCCAAATTCCGTTTCAAATTCGCTCGAAAAACCACGATCCAAACAAACTACTGGACGCATTCCACTCCTCAAGGCCGAAGCCCGTTATACTTCACGCTTTGCAAATTACTACAAATGGATGCGTTATGCGGACCTCCCAGCTGTTACTGCCAACTTTAAAAGAAGATCCGGTCGATACCGTCGTGATTAGTCATAAATTAATGCTGCGTGCCGGATTGATCCGGCAGTTAGCGTCAGGACTTTATACATGGTTACCCTTGGGTCTGCGCGTTTTGAGAAAAGTCGAGCGGATTGTTCGGGAAGAAATGGATCGGGCTGGCGCTCAAGAGATACTGATGTCAGGAGTTCAACCGGCTGAACTCTGGCAAGAGTCTGGTCGCTGGGGCGAATTTGGCCCGGAGCTTTTGAGACTCCAAGATCGCCACCAGCGAGACTTTTGTTTGGGTCCGACGCATGAGGAAGTGGTCACGGATATCGTGCGCCGGGAAGTCAATTCCTATAAACAACTTCCTCTGAATTTGTATCAAATCCAGACCAAATTCCGAGATGAGGTCCGTCCACGATTCGGCGTCATGCGTTCGCGAGAGTTCATCATGAAAGATGCCTATTCGTTTGATATCAACGAAGAGGGAATGCAAGCCAGTTACCATGCAATGTATGACGCCTATTGTCGGATTTTTGATCGATTCGGATTGGATTATCGCCCCGTATTAGCCGACTCAGGCGCGATTGGTGGAAGTGGATCACAAGAGTTCCATGTGTTAGCAGATTCTGGCGAGGATGACATTGTATTCTCAGATGGCTCTGACTATGCCGCCAATATTGAAAAAGCAGAATGCGTCGCCTCGGGAACACGCACGGAACCCAACGTTGAGATGCACCGGGTTGAAACGCCAACACAGAAAACCATCGAGGCTCTGGTTCAGGACTTTGATCTTACCATTGAGAAGACGGTCAAGACCCTGATCGTTCGAGCCTCTGATGTTTGTGATGCAGACTTTGTCGCGCTCATCATCCGAGGAGATCACACGCTAAACGAAGTCAAAGCTGAAAATCATTCCATGGTTCTCAGCCCACTCACGTTTGCAACCGAGACTGAAATTCAGACAATCATGGGTGCAGGCCCGGGATCGCTCGGTCCGGTGAAGTGTTCGATTCCAGTGATCGTAGACCGCCAGGCAGCAATGTGTTCTGATTTTGGGGCTGGAGCCAATCAAGATGGCTGGCATTATTTCGGAATCAATTGGGGTCGTGACTGCCCGGAACCAGAAACAGCAGATCTTCGTAATGCAGTCGATGGTGATGTTGCTGCCGACGGGTCGGGGCATTATCGGGTCCGCCGAGGAATTGAAGTTGGCCATGTCTTCCAACTGGGCCAGAAATATTCTGAAGCAATGCATGCGACTGTGCTAGACGAAAACGGCAAGCAGGCGACGGTTTATATGGGTTGTTACGGAATAGGGGTTACTCGGATCGTCGCGGCTGCTATTGAACAACGACACGACGAACGTGGGATCTGTTGGCCGCCATCGCTTGCGCCTTTTTATGTGTGTATTGTGCCGATTGGTGGCAACAAGAACCCTGCAGTCGATGAAGAAGCCCTGCGCATCCAGAGCGAACTGCAAGATCGAGGGCTCGATGTGTTACTGGATGATCGTCATCTGGGCCCAGGACCAAGATTTGCTGATATGGATCTCATCGGTATTCCGGTGCGGATCGTGGTCAGCGCCAAAACACTTGAGGATTCAGAAGTGGAACTGAAACAACGGACCGAAGCCGAAGCCTCTCGAGTGTCTCTGGGTGAAATTGTAAACATTGTGATGACGCTTGAATGGCTCAGATCTTAGTCCTGTTCTATAGTCGCAATGGGCACATTGCGTCTCTTGCTGAAGCGATCGCAAAAGGCGTTGAAGACGCCGGTGGTGAGGCGAAATTACGCACCGTTCCAAATTTCAGTCCTGCATTTTCTGAGGCATCTGGCGATGAGTTCGAAAGCGAACAAGGCTATTTATACGCCACGAAAACCGATCTTCGTGAGTGCGACGGCTTAGCATTGGGATCACCATCACGCTTTGGCACCATGGCTGCGTCGTTAAAAGGCTTTCTAGAAACCACATCTGATCTGTGGTTGTCCGGCGCGATGATTGACAAGCCGGCTGCAGTCTTTGCCTCGGCGTCTTCGCTGCATGGCGGTCATGAAGCGGTTTTGCAGTCGATGATGACCCCCTTATTGCATCACGGGATGCTGGTGATGGGCTGTCCATATTCGGATCCTGGATTGGCGATGACGGAAGGTGGCGGCACACCCTATGGTCCAACACACCTTGACGCCGACTCACTTCGACCGCATGAAGAAGCGATGGCGCACCGATTAGGGCAGCGCCTCGCCAAATGGAGTCAACATGTCTGAAACCGACAAATACCGTCAACGCAAACACCTGTTCTACCGATACTTGCGTCTTTCACTGATTGGCCTGATCGCCCTACGAATCTCAGGTCTTTGGTTACTGACACCACCTGCGACGGTGGTGGGGGCGATTGGTCTGACTCTGATCTTAGTGGCATTCGTCTGGCCGATTCTTCAACGCGATATCAAAGCGAGTCTTTGGTTGAGTTTCGTGTCCTGTTTATTCTTCATCACAGGCGTGTTGAACGCGATGACTGAAGGCCGTGAGCTATTTGGGCTCGTTGAGTCATGCCTTGCAGCAACGATTTTTATCAGTGCAATGATGTTTTCGAGAAATGCCTACCGAGAACTCGAGGCTACGGAAGCAGCGACAGCGCAATCGACCACATAAAGACTCCAATTCCAATATCGAGGATAGTCCAGGCTTTGGGGTTTTCAAAGGTGGGCCTTAAAAGTCTTGCACCGTAGCCGAGCGCGATGAACCAAACCCAACTGGCAGAGATCGCACCCACGGCAAAAGAGAGCTGGTCGTTTGGCCCGTATTGGGCACCAATCCCTCCTACGAATATCAGCGTATCCAAGTACACGTGAGGATTCAGAAGCGTAACGCCCAAAATGGTCCAGAAGGCCGGCCAAAACGCGTCAAAGACCCGACCTTCCACACCGAGTGATTGATGATGAACCGCCGATCGAAAACACAGTCCACCGAAGACGAAAAGGAACAGTGCACCGCCAATCCTCGTGACTGATTCTAAAGGCGGCCAGAACGCAATCATCGCACCCATTCCATAAATACCAGAAGCCATTAAGACAGTGTCACAGAGAATGCAAACAGCGACCGAGATCGCCACCTGCCGACCCGCAATCCCTTGCCGAAGAACATGCGCATTCTGCGCACCGATGGCGGCGATCAAGCCCAACGCAATCCCGAAACCTGATGCGGTAACAAGCCAGTTCAAGGCCACTCCTTATGACTAAATAAATATTTTTGGTCACTGATAATACCAACTGGTTTAAACGGTATTATATTGCAGTGCACACTCATTGCTCGTTAGCCATGTTCAGGGAAGAACTTAGGCTAACGGATTATAGAAGTGGATGCGCTGTCGAGAAAGTATACACACCCTCAAAATCGGGCGCATAAGTCAATCAGGACGATTGATGCCCAGAGGAATGTGCATATGCATATATGTTTGGGTTCTTTGGCATCGCGTACCGAAAAACATTCATTTCACCTGATGCAGAGGGGGTGATTTCATGGAAATGACGCGCGAACAGCAGATTGCTGCTATCGAGAAAGATTGGGCTGAAAACCCACGGTGGAAAGGGGTTGAACGAACCTATTCCGCAGCAGACGTGGTCCGCTTACGTGGAAGTGTTCAGCCAGCAAATACACTTGCAGACCGTGGCGCTCGCAAATTGTGGGATTTAGTCAACGGCGAGGCAAAAAAAGGCTATGTCAACTGCCTTGGCGCACTGACAGCAGGTCAGGCAATGCAGCAGGTCAAAGCTGGTATCGAAGCGATTTACTTATCAGGTTGGCAAGTCGCAGCCGATAATAACTCCAGTTTATCAATGTACCCAGATCAGTCGTTGTATGCCGTGAACTCTGTTCCAACAGTGGTTCAACGCATCAACAATGCATTCCGTCGGGCCGACCAAATTCAGTGGAAAGCTGGAAAAAATCCAGGTGATGCAGACTATGTTGATTACTTCGCACCTGTGGTTGCTGATGCGGAAGCCGGTTTCGGCGGCGTTCTCAACGCCTACGAACTGATGAAGTCGATGATCGAAGCAGGCGCTGCGGGCGTTCACTTCGAAGACCAACTCGCTTGTGTGAAGAAGTGTGGTCACATGGGCGGCAAGGTCTTAGTACCGACTCAGGAAGCCATTCAGAAATTAATCGCTGCACGCTTAGCAGCGGACGTTGCAGGAACACCAACTGGTGTTCTGGCGCGGACAGACGCCAACGCTGCAGATCTTCTAACGTCGGATTGCGATCCTTACGACCAACCGTTCTGTACAGGCGAACGTACTGCTGAAGGCTTCTACCGTGTGAAAGCTGGTATCGATCAAGCGATCGCTCGTGGCTTAGCTTACGCTCCCTACGCAGATATGCTTTGGTGTGAAACGGCGACTCCTTGTCTTGAAGAAGCTAAGAAATTTGCCGACGCCATCCACGCGAAATATCCAGATCAGCTGTTGGCATATAACTGCTCGCCATCATTTAACTGGAAGAAAAACTTGGACGACGCGACTATTGCAAAGTTCCAGGCCGAGCTCTCAGCGATGGGTTACGAGTATCAGTTCATTACTCTGGCTGGCATCCACAACATGTGGCACAACATGTTCGAACTCGCGCACCACTACGCGCGCGGCGAAGGCATGAAGCACTATGTTGAAATGGTTCAAGAGCCTGAGTTTGCTGCAGCTGAGCGCGGATACACCTTCGTTGCGCACCAGCAAGAAGTGGGGACAGGCTACTTCGACGACGTCACCACTGTGATCCAGGGTGGCCAGTCAAGTGTCACAGCACTCACCGGGTCGACTGAAGAAGAACAGTTCTAACACTGGTGTTTGATACCCAAAAGCCCGCTCATTGCTAGCGGGCTTTTTAATGGCGACACCTTCACCGCGAATGGACCCGATGTCTTTCCGCTAATACCGCCTCAAACAAATCCTCACGCTGGGCTAAAAACTGAAGACGATGATTAATTCCCATCGCACCCCAAAAGAGCAACCGATCACCTTCCGCTAAGAGCAACCCATCGCCTGGGAATGGAACCAAATCGCCATTGAGCCGAACCAATAGCAAACAAATCAGCGGCATCGTGGGATAACCAAAACTCGGATCTATCAATAAATCCCCAAGCTTTGGCGTCCTCGCCGTGTGAAAGAACGGCAACACACCTGGAGCATTATATGAGTCAAGCACCAAGTCAAAATGGGATAACTCAGGTCGCTGATCACCCAATCGCGCGTGTAGCTTTTGAATAATTCCTTGAACCAAAGCTTCCGGCATCAATTCTAACTGCCCGAGAAACTGATGCAGCACAGGGGTCGTAATTCTTGCGTACATTTCTTGTGCTATCATCCGACCCTCACGCAACACATAGGTAAACTGTCCATGCCCAAAGACCGGCTCACTGGTTGGCTTATTCCGCCGAGCAATCGTGATCAATTGTGTGTTTTGCGCTTTGGCCGTCAAGAGGATCGATAGGTTATCTCCATCGTCATTGGTGCCTGCCAAAATGCCAGCCGCATGAGCGATATCCGCCGCGCGTAGCGTTCTCGCCTCTGTACCGAGGCCTTGAACCCAAGTCACTGAACTCTTGTCTTTTGGGGCTTGATTGCTGACCAAACAAAATGAGATCTCGTCAAGTTGAAAGGCTTCCACAACTGTGTCTGCCAACCGGCCATCAGCACAAATCACCCAATGTCCCTCAGCCGGCATCTCGACAACGTCAATGTGATTTAGATCGGGATCCACCAACTCGTGATACAACGCAAACGCACAAGGCTTACGAATCAATTGCGTCACACTCCGCGCGGCCACACGAAACGGATCAATCACAACTTCAGTATCAAAACTGCGTAAATTCCGCGTGTTGGCATCCGTACCAGAGCGCGCATACACCGGCACCCGAGGGGCCAAGATTCGAGTATTCGTAGCGGCCGTCAGATTGACTTGATCCTGATCGGTTAACGCAAGAACACCGCGACAGAGTGCACTCTGCACCCCGGCATCGACCAAGGTTTGTGGCTCAGCTACATCACCGACCAAAATATCTAACTCATAGGTTAAATCAGAAAGTTTAGCCACATCAGCCCGCGCTTGATTGGAATCAATCATCACACAACGGATATTTGACTGATCAAGGAAACGGATTAACTGACTGCCAGCTCCACCAAACCCACAGACGATCCAAAACGGGAGTTTCTGTGAGGCAATCCGATTCACCACTCGCTGGTGCGCACGTAATCGCCGAAATGCCGGATCTGAAATCACCGACAACACCGAACCGATGGCATAGAGCCAAGAAATCACGGTCGAATACATCACGACCAGCATCCAAAGCTTCTGCTCACTAGTGAATGGGTGCGGAGTTTCACCAAAGCCAATGGTCGTTGCGGTATAACTCACCACGTAGAACGCATCGAGAAAGGACAGATGATAAGCGGTCCCTTCTGAGGTCATCCCAGGGATTAAGACGAGCCCCAGAACGCTGATCGAATAGGTGATAATTAATGTGATCAGCGGCGTCCGTAACTCCAGAAGCAACAGCCACATAGCTGCACCACGGATCCGCGTTCGACCACGATGATTAGACGGCATCAGCGTTTTAATTGGATTGTCTCGGCAATTAACAGAATCACGCTGGTCAGATTCGCAAGCATCGCGCCACCGGCGAATGACACAACACTCGCCATTACAGCCACTGAGACTTCACCTGTCACTTGGGAGGCATACCCCCAAATCACCGCAGCCGCAATCAGTTGGAAATCAGCAACCAAACTAGTCGCCAGAAGGACTGCGCCCAGGTGAGATCGATCACCAACTTTGAGGACGGTCGCGATTAACGACACGACCAACGCGAAGAAAAACTCGTAAGGATTGTGATGGTAAGGATTATCGATCTCACCCACAAAGAAGCCGAAGTTCAGTGTCAGAGCGAGAACGATAAAAAACGCAAACCAGACGCGCTGGGTATTCATAAGTAACTCCAAACGGCCGGGGGCGACCCCCCTTTCGTTTATAGTTACCGATTATGCAACAGGATGCGAGACTGAGTTGAGTTTCGGCTCGGTTTCCTTTGGGAGCAGATCCGCAATGGCGTCACGCTCACCAACCAATTCATCATTGGTTGCGTCCATTTTACCGCGCGAAAATTCACTGACATCAATCCCCTGCACCACTAGATAGTCGCCGCCTTCACAGATCACTGGATAGGAGTAAATCACACCGGGTGCAATGCCATAAGAGCCGTCTGCCGGAACCGCCATCGAGACCACTTGACCATCCGAGCCAAGAATCCAATCGTGCATATGGTCAATCGCCGCTTGTGCTGCAGACGCCGCTGAGGACGCCCCACGGGCTTCAATAATCGCCGCACCACGCTTCGCTACCGTCGGAATATAGTTGTTTTCATACCAAGCACGATCAATCTGATCCAACGCCGGCTGGCCTTTCACCATTGCTTGATGCAGATCCGGGTACTGGGTTGGCGAGTGATTCCCCCAAATGTAGGCATGATCGACATCCGTCGGCTGCACCGATAAGTGATTGGCCAAAATGCCAACTGCACGATTGTGGTCCAATCGCGTCATCGCAGTGAACTGACGAGGATCCAAATTCGGGGCATTTCGACTGGCAATCAGTGCGTTGGTGTTGGCTGGGTTACCAACCACTAACACCCGCACGTCCTTGGATGCACGATCATTCAGAGCCTTACCCTGCACAGAGAAGATTTTCGCATTCTCTTTCAAAAGGTCGGCACGCTCCATGCCTGGGCCACGTGGACGTGCTCCAATTAGGAAAACGACATCCGCATCTTGAAAACCTGCCTCGGGGTTATCATGCGTTGAAATCCCAGCCACCAACGGAAAAGCACAATCGATCAATTCCATGACAACACCATTCAGTGCAGTCATTGCTGGTGGAATCTCCACCAATTGCAAAATCACCGGCTGATCTTTACCCAGCAGCTCTCCTGCTGCAATTTTAAATAAAATGGTGTAGCTAATTGCACCGGCAGCACCAGTGACAGCAACGCGTACAGGTTGTTTCATTCCTTGCTCCTTGTTGGGGAATCGGAGTTCAAACGTAATGCCATCCATGGTCCGATGGCCCGAAGTTGTTCAGGCATCACGCTATGCGGCATGGCAAAGCCCTGAAAGGTAACCGGATAACCAAGCGCTAACAGTGAGTCACGCGCTTGCTCTCCCAGTACATAAGGAACCACGGGATCCAATGTCCCGTGATGAATCTCGATCGGTAGTTCTGAAGGGTCACGGCCTGGCGATAACCCAGGGTCTTGATCACCGACCCAATAGGTCGAAAGCGCCAAAATACCAGCGAGTGGTAATCGCGACCGAATCCCAGCATAGAGCGCCACAGCTCCACCTTGGCTAAATCCAACCAACAGAATTCGACGGGAATCAACACCTGCATCCATCTGCTGTTGGATCATGGCGTCAATTCGATCGGCTGATTGGGAAATCCCGGGCACATCAATCGTGCGATCAATATCCATGTGCTGAATGTCATACCAAGCTGGCATTACCATTCCACCGTTGACCGTCACCGGAATATTTGGCGCGTGCGGAAAAATAAATCGCGTGGTTTGACTCTCAAGACCCAAAAGCGGCAAGGCAGGCTCAAAATCATGGCCACTAGCACCTAAGCCATGAAGCCAAATCACGGCACTATCAGCCGGTTGTGCTGGTTCTACGACGACTGCGTCAAACATGAAACTTCCAATGTATTAAGGAATGCGAAGCCTAATCGCGCTAATCTAAGCGCGCAATGACACTTTGGCTAAACGCATGGTATCGATTTTACGTCTTTTGTTTCTCGCAGTCGCAACATTTTTGGGCGGATTGCTTATAACCTTGGTCGCACCGTTGAAGCTTTTCTCGAAAACTCAACATTTGGGTTATCGGTCAGCCGCAGGGATTGCAGGCGTTTGGGCCGACTTCATGCGTTGGCTCCTAACCACCCTCCCAATCCAATGGGTCATTACCGGAGAGAAACTGAATCCAAAGGGGACTTATCTGGTCTTAGCCAACCATCAGAGCTGGATCGACATCATGATGGTGATGGTCGTCCTTGGGAAAGGAACAACACTTCCCCGTTTTTTTATGAAGTGGGACTTGGTCTACATGCCAGTGATCAACATCTGTGCCTGGGCATTGGATTTTCCAATCATGCGACGTTACACCCAAGAAGACATCAAGGGTCGACCTGAACTCAAGAATCGAGATTTTGACTACGCCCACGATGTTCTGTCCAGAAATCCTGATCAGGCTTGTGTGGTGGTGAACTACGCTGAAGGGACCCGATTCACGCCCGAAAAACATCGCAAAAACCGATCGCCCTATCAACACTTACTCAAACCCAAAGTTGGTGGTCCACAGTTAGCGCTCGATTGCCTCCAAAATCGCCTTGACGGAATCGTCGACATCACCCTTGCTTATCCAGGCGCGACTCTCAGTGTGTGGCATCTTCTTTCAGGCCAGGTCCCCAAAGTCATGATTCACGTCGAAACGATCGATCTGCCAGAGGGGAATGAGAAAACCCCAGAGACCTTGGCTGAACTCAAGGCATTCCGGGGATGGATGAATTCAATCTGGGCGCAAAAAGACGCCCGTCTTGAACGGATGCTTAACGGTACACCGGAAGACGATCACAGATCGCCTTGACCTGCTCGCGGACGCGACCTTTGACCCCTTCATCATCAAGGTGATCGAGGACATCGCAAATGAGATTGCCCAGATCGCGACAATCACTTTCAACAAAGCCTCGGGTGGTCACGGCAGGTGTGCCGATCCGAATACCGGACGTGACAAAGGGTGATTGCGGGTCATTTGGGACCGCATTCTTGTTGACGGTGATATGTGACTCGCCAAGTGCTGCATCAGCGGCTTTACCAGTAATTCCCTGAGCGACCAGATCAACCAACATGAGATGGTTGTCGGTACCGCCTGAGACAATTTTGTAGCCACGATCAATAAAGACTGATGCCATCACCTGCGCATTTTTCACAACTTGCTCTTGATAGGTCTTGAATTCGGGTTCCATCGCCTCCTTAAAGGCGACGGCTTTACCGGCGATTGCATGCATTAACGGTCCACCCTGCATTCCAGGAAACACAGCAGAGTTCAATTTCTTGTGTAACGTTTCATCGTCTTGACCCGAAAGAATCAAACCCGAACGAGGACCGCGTAATGTTTTATGCGTGGTGGTGGTCACCACATGCGCATGCGGAATCGGCGACGGATACACACCGGCTGCGACAAGCCCTGCGATGTGCGCCATATCGACAAGGAAGTAAGCGCCAACATTATCTGCGATTTCACGCATCTTGGCCCAATCGACGACGCGCGAATAGGCTGAGAAACCACCCAAGATCAGTTTCGGTCGATGCGCCTCTGCAAGATCGGAAATTTGGTTGTAGTCCATGTAACCGTCAGCGTCAATGCCATACTGAATCGCGTGATACATCTTCCCTGAGAAATTCACAGACGCACCGTGTGTCAGGTGACCGCCGTCGGCTAAGGACATCCCGAGAATTGTATCGCCGGCATTTAACAGCGCCAGGTAGGCCGCCGCATTTGCCTGCGATCCGGCATGTGGCTGCACGTTTGCATAGCAAGCACCAAACAGCGCCTTTGCACGATCGATTGCCAACTGTTCGACAACATCGACAAACTCACATCCGCCGTAATAGCGCTTTCCTGGGTAGCCCTCGGCGTATTTATTTGTCAAGTCCGAACCTTGGGCTTCTAGCACGCGAGGACTAGCGTAATTTTCAGAAGCGATCAACTCGATGTGATCCTCTTGGCGTTTTGTCTCAGCCTCCGTGGCTACGGCGAGATCTGGATCGTACACACGGATTGTTGATGTGCTTGAGTACATGACTACGCTCCTTGGTGAGTTGTTTCAACGAATTTCGGGATCCAGAGTCTAAGCAACCTGCGTCGAGTTTTCATCCATAAATTCGTAATTAATTTCATCAAAAACCAACTGACCAGGGGAAACCGTACAAGAATTCAAATCCATCGGCTCCGGCGTAGACTACAT
>CABZRL010000016.1:0-42631 GCA_902528165.1 uncultured Litorivicinus sp. | reverse complement strand
GATGACCTCGAAGAGGATTTGGTGTATCTCAAGCGAGTGTGGGACAACATCCTAAAGGAGCAACAGACGGCCAAGGCGCCAGCACTGTTGTTCGAAGAGTTGCCATTAACTCATCGAATGATTCGGGATCAGATCCGTCGCGAAACAGACCGCGTATTCATTGATTCGCTCGAGACCTATACCGAACTCTCGCAATTCGCATCGAAATTTATGCCAGAGCTCTCACACTTGATTCAACACTACCAAGGGGATCGTCCAATTTTTGATTTGTACCAAATCGAAGATGAAATCGAAAAAGCCCTGTCTCGACAGGTTGAGCTCAAATCTGGTGCTTATCTGGTGGTTGATCAGACAGAAGCCATGACCACCATCGATGTCAACACCGGTCGGTTCGTGGGAACTCATACTCTCGAGCAAACCGTCTTTCGAACCAATCTCGAGGCTGCGGTTGCCATTGGTCGCCAATTACGTCTCCGTAATCTGGGGGGTATGGTCGTCATTGACTTCATCGATATGGACGACGACGAGCATCGGCGACAGGTATTAAGAACGCTTGAGCGGTCACTCGATGAGGACCCGGTGAAAACCCGAGTCATCGGGTTTAACGATTTAGGATTGATGGTCTTGACGCGGAAGCGGTCTCGCGAGAGTTTGTCTGATTTGCTGCAAGAGCCCTGTCCTTACTGCCATGGGATCGGCCAGATGAAAACTGCCGAGACGGTCTGTTATGAAATTTTCCGGGCGGTGATGCGCGAATATCGCGCCTACTCAGCAGAAATGACGACTGTGATTGCAGCACCGACCGTGATTGATCGGTTAATCGATGAAGAGTCTGAAGCCTTAGCTGATCTTGAAGCCTTTATTCATCGGCCGATTCGATTGCAGGTCGATGGCAATTTTTCTCCAGATCGTTATGAGGTTGTGGTGTCATGATTCGCCATGTACTGACAACAAACGCCATTATTTTGGTCGTCCTTGCAGCTATGCAAGGCCTGTTCTTGGCTGCGTTGCCGATGGTGAACTATTGGCGGACGGACATCGAGGCACTGTTGTCTGACCGGCTGGGTGCCACAGTCACGATCTCCGAGATTGGTGCGCGAGCATCTTGGACGGGACCTTACCTCGAGGCGCTCGATCTTGTCATCCAGAAGGATGCCGGGTCACTGGAGGTGCGCCGGGTGCAAATGTTGTTGGATCTTCCCAACACAATCGCGTCCATGCAGCCGGTGATTGGACAGTTGATTCTGGATGGAGGTGAGCTCATCCAGCGCGGCTCTGACGGATCAGGGATTTCTGATCCAACTGAGTGGGCTGGTTTACTAGACCAAATCCGCAACGTCATGCAACCGATCGGTGCGTTTCAAATCCATAACTTTGATGTGTTATTCGGTGAGTTTTCGCTCAAACGGTTATCGATTGAAATCACGCCAGATGTTGGTGTTCTGGCCCAAGCTCGGGTCGTCACCGAGGAGATCTCAGTTCCGATCGACATTGACTGGCGTTATCCACAGGCCATCACCGACGCGCATGATGTTCGAGTGCAGACGCGTTTGCGTCAAGTACTGATTCCGATGCTCGGTTTGGATGAATTCACGGCAACTGTTGACGCGACAGCGTGGCTCAATATCCGCCCAGGGGTTCCAGTCGATGGCACTGTCCGCGTGACTGGCTTGGCGGATCAGGATCAAGGACTGGCAGGTGATTTGAGTGCACAATTTGAATTACCTAGCCTATCAAAGATTCAGGCATCATTTGAATCACTTCAATTCCGTGCCCCGGGTCTCCGGATTGCTGGATCTGGCGGTAGTCTCACCTATGATGGCAAGCGCCTGACTGCGTCGATCCCGGCGATCGATTTCGATGGCGGACTGATGGGTGAGTTCATCCGTGACTCTGATCTAGAACCTCAGTTGTACCGGCTGTTGTCCATGAATCAACCAAGACTGTCTGCCAAACAGGTTCAGCTGGATTGGATCTTTGAGACCAGCCCACAAGTCACGGCAGCCATTGATGTATTTGAAATTCAAGCGGCGCGATCGATCCCTGAAATCGGTCCGGTCAGTGGGCAAATGTATTTGGATGGATCCAGAGGTTGGTTTGACTTTGCTGCAAGATCAGCCACGTTCTCGCTGCCAGAGATTTTCCCGACGCCTTGGACTGAGCAATCACTCTCGGGGACTCTCGCTTTTGACCGAACCGATAAGGGGCTCAAGCTTCGTGGTCAGGACCTAAGGGTGAAGAGTGCTGAGCAGGATGTGCAAGGCGCATTATTGCTCGATTTACCGCGTGACCATGAACAACAGATGCAGCTCGAACTAACGGTCCAGGCGTCGACGGGTGCCTTGCCAGGGCTATTACCGTTGGACCTTGACGACGAAGTAGTGGATTTCTTGAGCCGTTCGGTGGAGCAAGTGGTTGTCGATCGCGGCCGAATTTCCTATTCCGGACCTTTGGGATCTGAGGTGGATCGGACGCGCCGTGAGCTCAGCATGCGCTTTCCGTTAACCTCCTATCGCTTCAAGCCCTTGACGAATTGGCCTGCATTTAGAGGTACGCAGGGAGTTGTTGATTTTGTCAGCAAGCGCGCGCGGATCGAATTCAATCAGTCTGACTTTGGTGGTCTTTTAGTCACTCGTGTTGTGGCCACGCAGGCGGCTGAAGATGCTGGGCGAATTGATATTGATGGTCATCTGGTGGGAGAGGCTTTTGATGCGCTGGCTGTCCTTGAACAGGCAGGCGTGAAACCTGATGCTCTGGGCTCAGCGGTGAAGCTTGACGGCCACCTCTCAGGAGAGGTCGCATTAGCAGCCCCGATAGGGGGTGATCCAAGTGGAACCGTGGTCATTGCGTCCGAGGATCTGACCGTCGAATTAGCACAACTGGCCGAACCATTGATGCAGGTGACAGGCCGTGCCGAATATCGATTAAATGATGGGTTATACACCGATCGACTGGCAGGCCAATTGATGGGTGATCCAGTGGAAGCACGGGTCACCATCAGTGACGGACAGACAAAGATCATTGGCCAAGGACGGTTGAAGACATCAAATGTCGCGCGCCTCGCGCAATTGGGATTGGGCGAAGATCAGTTGTTTGGTTCAGCCGATTGGTCAATCGTCGGCCGTGGTGACGATCAGTCGTTCATCGTCTCACTGGAAACGGATGGTCGGGGATTGGGAAGTCGTCTTCCTTATCCGTTGGCAAAGGATGAGTCCTCGATCGGCCGGGTCGCCGTCAATCTGACCGACGAGCCCGATGGTCGGACGTTTTCGGTCCGAGTTTTTGATGTGACGGACATTCGGGGAGCCCTGGATTCGAAGCCTTTGACCCTTGAAGTGATGACCCCTGAGGCAGATCTGATCGGGTGGGCGACCTTACCAAGTGGTGATGGCGACCGATCGAATCTATCGATTCTTCTTCGCACGGAACGGCTATTACTCGGAGAGACACCATTGGCGGTTGATAAGACAGCGATTGTCTTACGTCCGCAAGAATTCAATGTCTCGTTTGATGGATCGGAACTTGCCGGACGCGTCAGCCGTGTTGGTGAAGGTCCACTATTGATCGATTTGGAGCGAATGGTGCTCCCAGAGGGCGGTGATTTATTGGATCCGCCAGGTGACGACCCCTTGTTTGATTATAATCCAGGCGAACTACCCTCGATGAAAGTTCGGATCAGTACGCTACTTCGTGGTGAAACTCGCTATCAGGACATGGATTTAGTTCTGGTGTCGAGTGAATCGCGTCTTGATGCGACAACACTTGTGTTTGACCGGGATGGCCAGCGTTTCCAAGGAGAGCTTGCTTGGGCCTATCAAATCGGTCAGGCGCAGACTGCGTTATTACTCAGAGCACAAGGTGATGAGCTCGGCAATATTTTACGAGTCAACGAAGATGAGCCTTTATTGGAGGCTGAATCTGGACGCTTTATCTCTAATTTGAGTTGGGATGGCTCGCCACTCGGATTTTCTCTGCTCACAAGTCGTGGTGCGGTCGAATTGTCCCTGAAAGACGGACGGTTTTTAGATCTGGGAAATACTGCCGAAGTCCTTCGGTTATTCGGCATTTTAAATATTGAAACGGTGACACGCCGACTCCGCTTGGATTTTCTAGATTTGGTCGAACCCGGGGTCGCTTTCGACAGCGTTGACGCCAAAGCACGTATTGCCGATGGTCAGTTGGTGTTTGATCCTGAGTTGACCATGAGCGGCCCCTCGGCCAGTTTTCGCTTGACCGGGGAGGCTGATCTGATCAATGAGAAACTCAAGCAACGTCTCGAAGTTGATATTCCGCTGACCAACAACTTGCCACTCGCGTCCGTCTTGCTTGGTGCACCTCAGGTGGGCGGAGCCATTTATTTGGTTGAAAAAGCCCTGGGGACCAAAATTATTAAAGTCGGTAAAACCGACTACAGGATTGAAGGATCCTTTACCGAACCCCAAGTCTCATTGATACCTCCATTCTCAAAAAAAAAGGATTAACTGAATGCCAACTCTCCTGCAAACAGTCAGTGAGTCGATCTTAGCGCCAGGCGGACTATCCATTGATGATCTTGAACCCTTGGTTGGCGAGTTGTCGGTCGGCGATGTGGATTTTGCGGATTTGTTCTTTGAGCGTGCTGAGGCCGAGACCTATTCGCTCGAAGATGGCGAGGTGAAGGATGCGAGCTACCATCGTGACGCTGGCGTAGGCGTGAGAGCTTGCGCAGGAGATAAACAGGGATTCGCCTACAGCTCCGAAATCACTGCTGCAAGAATTCGCGAAGCGCGTGATGTCGCAATCGCCATTCAGGAGGGTCGCGGACCGCGTGGTGGCGTGAACCTGGATCAGGTGTCGACACCAAAGTTTTACATTGCCAAAAATCCAATTCCCGAGAAGGTGGCGACTGACAAAATCGCACTTTTACTTGAAATTGATGCCAAAGCCCGCGCGCGAAGTGCGTCTGTCTCACAGGTCCAGGCCACCTTGTCGATTTCTTATCGAGAGATCCTGATTGCGGCAACCGATGGTACCTTAGGTGCGGATATTCGGCCTCTCGTTCGCCTGTCTGTTTCGGTGCTTGCTGAAAAAAATGGCCGACGTGAGCGGGGAAGTTCGGGTCTCGGTGGACGTTATGATTTGCAGCGATTACTGACAGATGCTCATGCTGATCAGTTGGTGGCTGAGGCTGTCGATCAGGCTGTGGTGAACTTAGATGCCGTCGATTGTCCTGCCGGTGAAATGCCGGTTGTTTTAGCCTCTGGTTGGCCGGGTGTGCTTCTGCATGAAGCCGTTGGTCACGGCTTGGAAGGCGACTTTAATCGGAAAGGATCGAGTTTTTACTCTGGAAAGATTGGTCAGCAGGTGGCATCCAAGGGGGTCACTGTGGTTGATGATGGCACGCTGCTTGATCGTCGTGGATCCTTGAACATCGATGACGAGGGTCACGCGAGCCAACGCAACGTTCTGATTGAAGACGGGACTTTAGTTGGCTATATGCAAGACAAGCTTAATGCACGCTTAATGGATGTTGCGGCGACAGGTAATGGGCGGCGTGAGAGCTACGCCCATCTTCCGATGCCACGGATGACGAACACGTTTATGGAGCCTGGTGATGCCACTCAGGCGGATATGATCGAGTCGGTGGAGCGCGGCATCTTTGCGGTCAATTTCGGCGGCGGTCAGGTTGACATCACTTCCGGGCAGTTTGTGTTTGCAGCAAGCGAAGCCTATCTCATTGAGCAGGGCAAAGTGACTGCCCCGGTGAAAGGCGCAACGCTGATTGGGCACGGTCCACATGTGATGTCTGCGATTTCGATGATTGGGGATGACCTGGCTCTTGATTCAGGCATTGGGATCTGCGGAAAAAATGGGCAAAGCGTGCCTGTCGGGGTGGGTCAGCCAAGTCTAAAGATTGATCGACTGACCGTTGGTGGAACAGCTTAATGGGCGATGGCTTCATAAAGCACGCGATACAAACTGCTAGCCTCGCCTTTATCTTTATTCAGTTCTCGCGCTTTTCGGGCCGCTCGAATCAATTGGTTGAGCCGCTGCGCATCGGTTTGAAACGCATCCAAAAAGGCAGTCGCGTCTTTGGGTTCCTTAAGCAATCGATCACGCCATTGCTCGGCTTGGTGATGTTTCCGCTTTTCGGCGTTATCGGTGTGCTCCATCGCATCCAACTGCGCCTGCAAACTCTCCGATGCCACACCGCGCATGACTTTACCGATAAACTGCATTTGTCGACGTCGGGCTTCATGTTTTTTATCCGGAATGGCACGGTAAGCTTCAAGCGCCTCACGCAGCTTGTCTTCCGGGAATGCAATCTTTCGAAATTGCTTGTCAGACAGCGCGGCCAACGCCTGACCGAGCGCTTGAAGCGCCAGCATTTCACGTTTTTTTGCACTTTTCGACGGCTCTCTGTAGAGCTCTTCGTCGATCAGATCGTCATTTTGAAGGGAGCGTTTGTCATTCATGTCCGTGAAGTTTAACCCACAACAGGAAAAAAACCGCCTAGAAGAATTAACGCTTCGGATTTTAGAGCGATCCAAGCGGATCGGCGCCGATGGTTGTGAGGTGGGTGCAAGTGCATCAGTTGGCCTTGACGTTCAAGCGCGACTTGGGGCACCAGAAAAGCTTGAAATGACGCGAGATCAGTCCTTGTCAGTCACGGTATTTGTCGGCGAGTCGCGAGGATCAGCCACCACCACAGATCTCTCGGATGCAGCACTTGAAAGTACGCTTCAAGCAGCACTTGCCATCGCTCGCGTCACGGCGCCTGATCCCGCGGCTATGCTTGCCTCGAAGGATCAAATTATTCGTGATGTCCCCAATCTGGAGTTAGATCATCCTTGGGACATCAGTGCGAAGGATGCCTTGGCGTTGGCTATCGAAGTGGAAGCTTGCGGACGACAAGCAGACCCTCGGATCACAAATTCCGAAGGGGGTTCGGTGTCATCGACACGTGGGCTCTCCATTCATGGGACCACAGAAGGTCTGTTGGTCAGCCAGCCGACCAGTGTCCACGGTTTGAGCTGCGTTTTATTGGCTGAAGATGGTGAAAGTCGCGAGCGCTCCTATGCTTACACACAGGCTAGGCGCCCAGATCAGTTGTTGTCTCCAGAAGCGGTTGGCGAAGAAGCCGCCGATAAAACAGTTGCTCGCTTGAATCCCCGGAAATGCCAAACTGCCGAGGTACCAGTCCTATTTGTCCCGGAAACAGCCGCCGGCTTGATCTCGAGTTTTGTCAGTGCGATTAGCGGAGGATCGTTGTATCGGCAATCGAGCTATTTGCTGGATCGCTTAGGCACGCAGGTATTCCCTCAATGGGTTACGCTTGAAGAAACTCCACACATCCCCGGAGCCATGGGTTCTTCGGCCTATGATGGTGATGGTTTGGTAACTCGGTCTCAGGCGTTTGTGACTGATGGAATCTTATCGAGCTATGTCTTGTCCTTGTACTCTGCCAACCGACTTGGTCTTCAAACGACGCATAATGCTGGAGGTGTGCGAAACCTCTTCTTCCAAGGTCAACAAGACTTCAACGCGTTGATCGCCCAGATGGGCCGCGGTTTGATCGTGACTGAGTTGATGGGCCAGGGGGTGAACCTGGTTAACGGCGATTACTCGCGCGGTGCCTCGGGATTTTGGGTAGAAAATGGTGAGATCGCCTATCCGGTTCATGAAGTCACCGTGGCGTCGAATCTTGACCGGATGTTGAGAGACGATTTGATCGCGGTGGGGTCTGATCTTGATCTGCGTCGCTCAATCGCAACAGGCTCCATGCTCTTTGAGAAAATGATGGTTGCCGGCAGCTAATTAGGCATAGACGAGGGTCGCGATGCCGAGGAAGCAGAAGAAACCCACGACGTCTGTGACTGTTGTTAAGATCACACCGCCGGCGAGTGCGGGGTCGATTTGCAACGATTTCAAATAACCTGGTAATAGGGTTCCAACGACCGCTGCGACGATCAAATTCACAATAATTGCCAGCGCAATCACATAACCCAGAGTGAAGTCACCAAACCAGAGGAAGGCAGCGAAACCCACAACCAATGACCAGAACAAACCATTGGCCGTGCCGATCAACACTTCACGACTGACCAGTGCTCGAATATTGGCTGACCCCACGCGACCAAGCGCCATGCCTCGAATCACGATGGTCAGTGCCTGAGTACCAGCGATTCCGCCCATCGATGCAACCACCGGCATGAGAATCGCAAGCGCGACCACCTGCTGTAGTGTGGCTTCAAACATCCCTATCACTCCTGAGGCTAAAAATGCGGTCAGTAGATTGATGCCAAGCCACACCGAACGCCGTTTGACCGTTCTGACCAAGGGCGCAAAGATATCTTCATCTTCATCAAGACCCGCTTGACTCATCAAGCTGTGATCTGCCGATGCCCGAATAACATCGACCACGTCATCGATGGTAATCCGGCCGAGCAATTTACCAGATTCGTTCACCACAGGCGCACTCACCAAGTCTAATCGTTCAAAACGCTGAGCCACTTCATCTTCATGCGTGGAGACAATCAGGGGTTCGACTTCGGTCTGCATGATTTCTCGAATCGTGGTGTTGTGATCAGAAATCAAAATCTTCGAAATGGGGACCTGCCCGATGAATTCATCACGACGATTCACGACCCAAAGGTTGTCGGTCATCGGAGGGAGTTCACGATACCGTCGGATATATCGAAGAACGACGTCGACGGTGATGTCCGGACGCACGGTTACGACGTCGGTATTCATCAAGCCGCCGGCGGAATCTTCGTCATAGGACAACACATCTTCGACGCGCTGCCGGTCTTGAGAATCCATTGATAACAAGACTTCTTCAATGACTGACTCAGGCAGCTCTTGGAGGAGGTCAACCTTGTCATCGAACTCAAAACTTTCGATCAGGTTGGCGAGTTCTTCAGGTTCTAATCGGGCAACAATTTCTGAACGTTCTTCTTCGCCTAAGTAGGCAAGTACGTCAGCTGCCAATTCTTCGGCTCCAACTAAGTTCCAGAGAATGGTCCGTTGCTTGGGAGGGACCGAGGATAAAAGATGCGCGATATCAGGCGCTGCGAGATCTTCATTGATGAGTTGTCTGGCACGTGCAATCGCGCCTTGAGATAGCGCAAGGTTAATCCGCTCAAGATTGGCTTGGTTGGACTCAACGGCGATTTCGGTGATTGCAACACTCATCCGCAGGGTTCCCCGAAGCCGTCATCAAACAGAGCCTTCAGTGCGGCATTCGCTTGGTCTTGGTCATCTCCGGAGATATGTAATATCAGCTCGCTACCTTGTCCTGCCGCCATCATTAATAGCTGCATAATGCTTTTGGCATCGACTTTCCGTTGACTGCTTGGATCTTCGAGTTCCACAACTGACGAAAACAGAGAGGCCTCTTGAGCGAGAACATTGGCTGCTCGAGCATGTAAGCCCAACAAGTTTCTGACTGTGACCGGCGTGGTAATCATCGTGGAGATATCCTTTATTGGTTCGATGATAGCTCGCGATGCACAACCTGCCTATCAAGTTCGAGATCACTTAACCGTTGATTTAGGGCTTCGGTCAGATAGACGCTTCGGTGTTGACCGCCGGTGCAACCGATTGAGAGCGTAAAATATTGGCGGCCAGATTCGGCATGACGAGGTACCCAGCGTCTCACGTGCGCTTCGACTTCATCGAGAAGCTCAGTCGTTTCAGGGAACTGGTTCAGATAGTCTTTAATGGGTTGGTCGCGTCCCGTCAAGGGTCGAAGTTCTGCTTCCCAGTGTGGATTCGGAAGTGATCTGGCATCAAACACAGTGTCAGAATCCATCGGCACCCCACGCTTAAAGCCAAAGGATTGCAGTTTCAAGATGAGTTGCGTCGCTGTTTCACCAGCAACTAACTCTCGGATTTGACTGCGTAGCGTATGAATCGACAGTCCTGAACTATCGATTTTATAGGTCGCAATGGCTTGTATCGGCTCGAGCTGCTGGCTTTCGCGTCGCAAGGCATCAGACAGATGCGTGCGATCGATACCTGTGGATAATGGATGCAGTCGTCGTGTTTCGCTAAAACGCCGTGCCAAAGACTCGTCAGTTGCATCAATAAAGACCACATCGAGTCGGCTGACTTCACTCTTCAATGATTGCACTAACGCAGGAACATCCGCAGGTTGTCCAAGTGTCCGAATATCAATGGAAACAGCGAGATTTCGGCCTGGAGAAACAGTGAGTAGGGTACTGACTGTCTGTTGAATTAAGGCGACGGGCTGGTTATCAATGCAATAGAAATTCAGATCTTCCAAGGCGCCTAGCGCGGATGACTTTCCCGCTCCAGATCGACCTGAAACGATCAGCAGATGCATTAGGCAGCAGCCGTCTTAAACGCTTGGCAAGCAATGGCGTAAAGTTCGCCGGCATCGGTGGCCATTTGCAGATCGTGTCGAAATTGATCGTTAGAAAAGCAGTCGGCAAGCTGTGCGAGTAAATTCAGATGCACTTGGTTGGTTGATTCAGGAACCAGTAGGACGAACAATAATTCAACAGGTTGGCCATCAATCGCGTCGAAATCAATTCCCTGATTCAACTGAATTAAATAGCCTCGGGTCTCGTCATCATTTAGACAAGACAATCGGCAGTGAGGGATGGCAACCCCATACCCGATTCCGGTGGAGCCGAGTCGCTCTCGATCAATCAGACCTTGATACACATCCTCGGAGTCCATTTGACTCTCGTCGGCAATGAATTCCGCGGTGAGTTCTAAAACACGTTTTTTGCTCGTGCCTTCAAGGCTTGAAACGACCCGGCTGGGGGTAATAATGTCAGAGAGTTGCATGATTCCGATATCTATCGCTGCTGAAAAAGGCGACCTTTTGTCGCCCTGCACAATTGTATGACGCTTTTAGTGTCCGTGCATCCGGCTAATGGTTTTTTCGCGATGTTTGACGAGTTGCCGGTCGAGCTTATCAGCCATCGCATCAATCGCAGCATACATGTCACCGTGCTCAGCAGACGCATGGACATCAGCACCTGCAACATGCACATTACCTTCGGCTTTTTGACGCTGCTTTTCAACAGTCAGTGTAATTTCCACTTTGGTGATATGTTCCGCATGACGCTCAATTCGATCCAGTTTTTCTGTCACATAGGATTTAAGTGCGTCTGTGACGTCGAGTTGATGTCCACTGATGCTGATTTGCATACCTTTCTCCTTCTTTTGGTGCGTTGAGGCGTCTAATCACCTCATTTCCACTATGCGCTTTTTCGTTACTGACGAAAAGCCTAAAACACTTGTTTACGTTCGCTCGAGCCGCCGATACCAAGCATCTCACGGTATTTGGCGACGGTTCGTCTAGCGACTTTAAACCCCCGTTCGGCCAACAGCTCGCTCAGCTTATTATCCGATAAGGGTTTCTTAGCATTTTCGTCGCCGATTAATTCTTTTAGGTGCTCTTTAATCGCCGTTGAGGATGCTTCACCACCCGCATCGGTCCCGACATGGCTTGAGAAGAAGTATTTCAGCTCTAATGTGCCGCGTGGCGTGTGCATATATTTTTGCGTAGTGACTCGCGAAATTGTCGATTCGTGCATATCAACCTGCTCGGCGATATCAGCGAGTACCATCGGCTTCATGGCGACCGGTCCTTTTTCAAAAAACGCAATCTGCTCCTCGACAATGCAGGATCCCACCTTCAGCAGGGTCTCTGCGCGAGATTTCAGGCTTTTGACAAACCAGCGTGCTTCCTGCAGTTGATTCTTCAAATAGTCGTTGGTTTCGCTTTTATCGCCCGATTTGATGAAATTCTGGTAGGTATGATTGATTCCGACGCGCGGTAAGGCGTCTGGATTGAGCTCCACAATCCAGCCGTCTTTGCTGCGCCGAACGATCAGGTCAGGAGTGACATATTCGGGTTCACTCCCGCCAATATGGCTTCCCGGCTTAGGATCGAGGGACCGAATCAGGGTCAAGGCCAGATCAAGCTCCTCATCAGAGCATTTCATCGCGCGTTTCAAGCCTGAGCGATCTTTCTTGGTGAGGAGGTCGAGATGGTTTTGAACTAAATTGAGAGGTAGCCGGACATCACCACCGAGCAAGCCAATTGCTGCTAACTGAATCGCAAGCGATTCAGCCACGCCTCGCGCCCCCACCCCCAGGGGATCTAGGCGCTGAATTTGATGCAATACGCATTCGACTTCATCCAGCTCAAGATCATCAAGTTCTTGCCCGAGTGCCTCTGTAATCTCATCGAGATCTGCATCTAAAAAGCCATCCCCATCGATAGAATCTACCAACACTCGAGCAATCAACATGTCGCGTTCGGTTAAAGGCATGAGATTCAGTTGCCACAACAAATGATCGGAGAGTGTGAACGCTTCCGATGTTCGACTCTCAAAGCTGTCGTACTCATCATCTGAGGCACTGCGCGTCATTGGCCGGTTGAGATCAAAATGATTGGTATCTGACCAGTCAGTCTCGACGGCGACCTCGACCGATTCGATGGGTGTCTCTTGCTCACGGACATCTGAGTCACTGGACTCAGCGTACTGTTCAATTTCATCTTCACGCTCAAGCAATGGATTCTCTTCCAAAGCTCGACTGATTTCTTGTTGCAGGTCAAGCGTCGACATTTGCAGCAGTTTAATTGCCTGCTGCAATTGCGGAGTCATGGTCAGACTTTGCCCGATCTTGAGTTGCAGTGCCTGTTTCATTCGGGAAGCGTCATGGTGA
This sequence comes from uncultured Litorivicinus sp., assembly GCA_902528165.1. Lineage (GTDB taxonomy): Bacteria > Pseudomonadota > Gammaproteobacteria > Pseudomonadales > Litorivicinaceae > HIMB30. The sequence goes on along the minus strand of CABZRL010000016.1, from coordinate 29,944 downwards.
ATTGTTCTCCAAGATAGACTTGGCGCACATCTTGATTGGCGAGCAGGCTGGCCGGTGGTCCTTCTGCGAGCACTCGGCCTGCATTCACGATATAGCCTCGATGACAAATGCCGAGGGTTTCTCTGACATTGTGATCGGTAATCAAGACCCCAATCCCTCGGTCGGCTAGGTGCCGAATGATGTTCTGGATATCGGCGACAGAAATGGGATCAACTCCAGCGAAGGGCTCATCGAGCAACATAAATTTCGGGTTGGAGCAAAGCGCCCGGGCAATTTCGACTCGCCTTCGCTCTCCTCCAGAGAGTGCCATTCCTTTGGTTGCTGATAAATGGCGCAAGTGGAATTCATCGAGCAGGCGTTCGCGCTCGCGTTGCCGATCATTATTTGAGAGATCGGATCGCAATTCAAGGATCGCCATTAGGTTGTCTGAGACCGTCAATTTTCGAAAAACAGACGCTTCTTGAGGGAGATAGCCGAGCCCTGCTTTGGCCCGACCATGCATCGGTGTTCGAGTGATGGCCTGCTCGCCAATTTTGATCTCACCTGCATCCTGCCTTACCAGGCCGACGATCATGTAAAAACTGGTGGTTTTCCCAGCACCGTTTGGACCTAGCAATCCAACAATTTCACCAGGGCTCACCGTCATCGACAGATCCGAGACGACTTCGCGTCCTTTATAGGATTTTTTCAAATGGCGAGCGACGAGTTGGGTCATTTTGTCTTCGGTTGCATGGTCATGTTCACACGACTTGAACGACTACCGGCGGCCGTGACTTCTCCCGACTTGAGGTCATAGGTGATTTCAGGTCCTGAAAACTCTGAGTCCTCAGAGGTAATCATGGCATCTCCGGTCAGGACCACTCGATCCGTGTCGTACGAATAGTCGATCACCCGCGCGCGACCTTTGACAGGCTCTTGATCGGTTTTTCGTCTGAGATTTTCAAAACGCGCCGGTTGGCCCTCGGCAACAAAGGTCTCCACCTCACCATCTTCGTTTGTTTTGAGGTTCACCACATCACCCTCAAGTTTGAGTGTTCCTTGAGTAACAACGACGGCACCTGTGTATTCAGCTTGGCTTTGTTTTTCATTAATCACGGCACTGTCGGCGGTGATCTCAATCGGTTGATCACGGTCTTCAGGTAATGCAAAAATCGCAGGTGCGATTGCCAGCATCAATCCGAAGAAGTAGCGCTTCGCCATTGCGTCCTCACTTTTTCTCCAAGGGTGTATTCATTGGTATTGAGATCCATAACCAGCGCGTCGCCAACGCTTTCTGCAGATCCCTGCACCAGTCGAGTCGTCGTCTTCGAAGTCACCAGATCCGTGGTTTGATCCCAATTTAACGTCTGACCACTTAAATGCCATGGGTCCTTCCCGTTTTCGAGTCGATTGGCAATGACGTTCTGGGAGAGAAAGACTTGATTTCGATCGGCGGTCAGTTCTCCCCGCTCGCCTTCGATATACCAGGTCGCCGGTGGTCTCTCGAGCCACAGCTTCGGGTCTACCAATTCCGCATTGGCGCGGTCTCCAAAATCCAACAAGCTGGTCGAGACGAGCGTCGTCTCCAATTGCCCGGCCGCGTCAAATTGACGCTGATAGACCCCTTCCATAAAGGCATCTGGACGAAGGTCAGCAATTTCTTTTAAGGCGGGATCCAGTGTGCTTTTGGTGGTTGGTTCGGTGAGTCCGAACACCAAAGCAACGGCTCCAAGCGCGATGAAGATCAGTCGGCTCCAACCATTCACACCCGATCCTCCTGATAGATCGCTAACGGATCAAATCCTTGCGCGACCAATAAGAACTCGCAGAGTTCACGGACCGCACCCTGGCCACCAGCATGGTCAGTCACATAGGCTGCTGCGGCCTGTACTTGAGCCGGTGCGTTCGGCACGCTGGCGAAGAATCCGCTGACATCAAGTGTCGTTAAATCGGGGAAGTCATCGCCCATATAACCGAGATCATTTTTCTCAAGGGCGAGTTGCGCGGCTAAATGTTGAAGCGACTGGCCTTTGTCTTCGCGGCCCTGAATCACAAAATCGACACCAAGCTCAGAAAATCGCCGGTCAACCATTGGCGATTGTCGACCAGTGATGATCGCGGTTTGGATACCCGCCTTCTGTAACAGTTTTAAACCAAGACCATCCAAAACGTTGAAGGCCTTCAGCGAATCGCCGTTGAGTCCGTAATAGAGAGTTCCGTCGGTGAAGATTCCATCAACATCAAATGCCATGAGTCGGACGGTTTGTGCGCTCATACGACACCCGCCTGCAGGAGGTCATGCATATTGAGTACACCCACCGGAAGCCCGTCATGCACAATCACCAGGGCGTTGATGCGCTTTTCTTGCATAACTCGAACAGCCATCGCAGCTAAAGAACCTTGTTCGATCGTAGCTCCCCTTGGGGTCATAATGTCTTGAATTCGACGATCTCTGAGATCGTGGCCGGCTTCGATTGCGCGACGCAAGTCTCCATCGGAAAAGACTCCAATGAGTTCATGATGTTGGTTTAAAACGGTTGTAAATCCGAGGCGTTTGGCGGTCATTTCGAGTAGTGCCTCGGGAAGCGATGCATCTTCAGACACCGCAGGGAGTGCGTCGTCAGTATGCATAATGTCGTCAACTTTCAAGAGTAACTTACGGCCCAAGGCGCCACCGGGATGACTAAACGCAAAATCCTCGTGTGAGAACCCTTTGGTTTCCAGTAGAGCGATCGCTAAGGCATCGCCCATCACGAGAGCGGCGGTTGTGCTGGATGTTGGTGCCAAGTTGAGGGGGCAGGCCTCTTCGGCGACTGAGACTAAAAGATGCGCATCGGAAGCTCGACCTAGGGTTGAATCTGAATCTCCCGTCATACTGATTAGTGGTGTGCCGAGACGCTGAATCAGTGGGAGTAACAAGACGATTTCTGAGGAGGTACCGCTGTTGGATAGGGCAAGCACCACATCTTTTGATGTCAGCATCCCTAAATCACCATGCGATGCCTCTGCTGGATGCATAAAAAACGCCGGTGTTCCGGTTGATGCGAGTGTTGCTGCGATCTTGGTTCCGATATGACCGGATTTCCCCATGCCGGTGACCACAATTCGGCCTTTGCAGTCGAGACACAATTGACAGGCGCGGTTGAAATCCTCGCTGAGTTGCTGATTCAGTTCCGCGATGGCTTTCGATTCAAGTTGGATAGTGCGTTTGGCTGACTCTATAAAACTCATTAATTCGGCACGATCGTTGCAGAGATGTGCCAAAGATAGCTTACGTACAGGAGAAGCAAAAGGATTCCGTACGAACGATTCAAGGTTCCGTACGCACCAAAGCGGGCGATGAGTAACAAAAAGACCGTCAAACCGAGTGTCCATGGGAGATCGCGCGTGTAAACATCGGCTTCGATGGCGAACGGTGAAATGATCGCTGCAATGCCGATGACTCCGAGGAAATTGAAGAAATTAGAGCCAATCACTGTACCAAGCGCCATGTCGGTTTTGTTTTTCAACGCTGAAGCCATTGAAGCTGCGAGTTCTGGAAGCGAGGTCCCGATGGCCACAATGGTCAGTCCAATGACGAGTTCAGACACCCCGAAATGCCGGGCGACTTCGGTCGCTCCCCAAACCAAGGCTTTTGAACTTGCTAACAAGACTAGGAGTCCACCGATGGTCAGAATTACCGATAAAGGCAATGAGAGGTCTGGAATGTCTGCTTCTTCCCCCGAGGCAGCCTCATCTTTCATGAGTTGGAGTAACACAATGGGTAAGGCAGCCACTAAGGCGATCCCCGCCCAGAGATCAAAGATCCCGCGATAAGCCAGCCCACAAACGCCGAGACAGACCAACAGTAGTAGAGGAAGTTCTCGCCTGACCAGAGGTCTTGGAATCAATAACGGAAAGACACAGGCGGTCGCACCGAGCACCAATGCAATGTTGGTGATGTTAGAACCAAGGGCGTTTCCGAGAGCCAGGCCTGGGCTTTCCTCATAGGCGGCGACTGCTGAGACCAAAAGTTCTGGTGCTGAAGTGCCGACAGAGACGATCGTTAATCCAATAAAAAAATGACTCATTCCTAGTCGTGAAGCGAGACTGGCTGCGCCTTCGACAAACTTGTCGGCACTGACAACAGTCAGTGCAATTCCAACGATAATGGCAGCAGTGGCCCAAAACATGAAAAGACTCCCAAACCTGAGGCGACATTAAACATGTTGCGGCTAAGCTCTGCTACACTCGCAACGAGATTAATTGAATGAAGTGAACCGAATCGATTGTGACTGCATCAGCCTTTGTTGAGATTGAAGACGTTGGTTTTCGTCGTGATCGGCGCGTGATCTACGACGGACTGAATGCGACTGTTCCCCGTGGGAAAATCACAGCCATTGTTGGTCCATCTGGTACCGGAAAAACAACCTTGCTGCGCTTGATTGGTGGGCAGCTCAAACCCGAATCTGGTGATGTGCGTGTTGATGGTGTGTCGGTCCAATCGCTCAAGCGAGCAGAGTTATTTCAGTTGCGCAAGCGCATGGGCATGTTGTTCCAATCAGGTGCGTTGTTTGCTGAACTCAGTGTTTTCGAGAATGTTGCGTTTCCACTGCGGGTGCACACCGATCTCGACGACGAATTAATTCGCTTGATTGTATTGATGAAACTTGAAGCCGTCGGTCTGCGCGGGGCTGTGGATTTGGTGCCCTCTGAGCTTTCCGGAGGGATGCAGCGGCGCGTGGCGCTTGCGCGGGCGATTGCGTTAGACCCCGAAATGATCATGTATGACGAGCCCTTTGCTGGACAAGATCCGATTGGTTTAGGTGTCTTGTTGTCTTTAGTGAAACAATTAAATCAGGCCCTTGGGTTGACCTCACTGGTGGTCTCTCATGATCTCCAGGAAACCTTATCGATTGCTGATCACGTCGTTATGATTGCAAATAATCGGGTTGCTTTTGAGGGATCGCCGGCAGTCATGCAAAGCTCTAACGATCCCCTCGTTCAGCAATTCTTGCACGGAAGCCCAGACGGTCCCGTTCGTTTCCATTTCCCTGCGCCAGCGCTTGAGGATGCCTTGTCATGATCGATTGGATTGCCGGCATCGGTCGATCAACCTTGTCACAGGTATCCGATCTTGGTCGTGCCAGCTTAATGTTGATGCAGGCAATTTTTGGTCGCTCCAATGTTGGTGTGTATGGGCGCCTGACCGTTGACCAAATCTATGTGGTCGGTGCGTTGTCACTCAGTATCATAATTGTCAGCGGCTTATTCATCGGGATGGTCTTGGGCCTGCAGGGATACACGATTCTGACTGATTACGGCAGTGAGCAGGCGCTGGGTCAAATGGTGGCGCTATCGCTAACACGGGAGCTCGGTCCTGTGGTGACGGCACTCTTATTTGCTGGTCGCGCAGGGTCTGCTTTGACCGCTGAGATTGGTTTAATGAAAGCCACTGAGCAGTTGGCAAGTCTGGAGATGATTGGCGTTGATCCTTTGCGCCGAGTGGTTGCGCCACGGTTTTGGGCAGGTGTGATTAGTTTGCCGATTTTGTCCTTGATTTTCGTGAGCGTCGGTTGTTTGGGTGGCGCCTTGGTTGGTGTGAGTTGGTTAGGTGTCGATTCCGGCTCTTTCTGGGCGAACATGCAGGCATCCGTTGATTTCTTTGATGACGTGTTCAATGGCATGATCAAATCGGGGGTCTTTGCGATTGTGGTGACTTGGATTGCGGTTTACCAAGGGTATGACTTGATGCCAACATCGGAAGGGATCGCGAGGGCGACAACAAAAACAGTGGTGTACGCATCGCTGGCGGTGCTTGGTCTGGACTTTTTCCTGACCGCAGTGATGTTTGGGGAGATTTAAGTGTATTCGCGGCGTTTAGAATTGAGTGTGGGTGCGTTCGTATTGCTCGGTGCGCTCTGTCTTGCATTTTTGGCTTTGGAAGTCAGTGGTCTGGCGTCGACCGGTGACAATGGAACCTACCGATTAAGTGCTCGCTTCGATAACGTCGCAGGTCTGACAACGCGAGCAAAAGTGAGTGCCGCCGGAGTCACGGTCGGACGCGTTGTCGGCATTCGCTATGACAAAGTAACTGCGGCTGCCATCGTTGATATGGAGATCAGTCAAGATTTTGCTGAGTTTTCAGAAGACACCTCAGCATCGATTTTGACGGCAGGTCTTCTGGGCGAAAAATACATCGGATTATCGACCGGGGGTGATCCGAATAATTTAGCTGACGGCGATATGATTTATGATACGCAATCAGCGATCGTTCTTGAGGAACTGATTGGGAGGTTTTTGTTAAATATGAGTAGCGAAAAATGAAGGTCTGGTTAGCCACAGCCTTAGCGTGTCTGTTATCAATTGGTGCCTGGGCTCAAGAAGACCCTAAAGCTGCCGTTGAACCATTGAAGATCGTACGCGATACGTTTTATCAGGATGTCTCTAAATTTCAGGCCGGACAGTTAACTGAAGAAGAATTGGTGATCCGGATTTCAGAGCAATTTGCGCCACTGATTAACGACCGGACTGTCGCCCTTCGCGTGATGGGTAAATTTGCTCGACAAGCCACACAAGCAGAACGCGACCGTTTTACAGACCGCTTAGAATCCAGTTTGGTGGATGCTTACGCTCGCGGGTTGGCAGCCTATGGTGGTGAACAGCTGATCTTGCCTGAGGAAGGCGTCATCTTAAAGCCTGGACGCGCAGTCGTTGAGGCACGGCTTGAAAGCCCGGGTCGTGAAGCTTTGCCAGTCCAATTTGCATTGGGTTTTGAAGACGGTAAGGGCTGGATGGTTGAGAATGTTGTGATCGCAGGCATCAATCTTGGCCTCACATTAAGAAATCAGTTTGCAGATCTGGTCCAATCGACGGGCAGTGTGACAGGAGCCATTGATTCTTGGTCATTTGAATCAGTGAGTGCCAAATAGTCGTGTTTTCGGTTGATTCTGAATCCTATTCCAAGCCTTGGGCGGAACTCAAAGCGCTCGGGCTTGATGCCATTCGCCAGGGTGAGTTGGTCATTGATGTTAGCGCATGGACGGAGGCGTCGAGCGCGCATTTAGCGGTCATGGTGTATTGGTGGCAGTCAGCCAAAACGATCGACTGTTCAGTCACGGTGACCGGAATGAACCCCACATTTAAAACGCTTGCCGAACTCGGCGGCGTGACTTGCATTGAAACAGGAGAACCTGATGCTGGCCACTGAAGTCAAAACCTTATTGGAAACCAAAGACACCGGATGGACGTTCTCGGTGCAAGGTGAGGGCCGCAACTTTCAGATCGAAGCGGTCAGTGATGACTTTGAGGCCATGAGTCGGGTGAAACGGCAGCAAGCCGTATATCGATTGATTGCCGACGAAATCGCCGAAGGAACTCTGCATGCGATCACCATCACCGCGCTGACGCCTCGCGAAAAAGATCAGCGACAGGGATTGGGTATTTAAGTATGGATCGTTTTTTAATTCGCGGCGGACGTCGTTTGAGTGGCGATGTGAGAATCAGTGGCGCAAAAAACGCAGCCTTACCGATTCTCGCCGCCGCGCTGATGGTTCCGGGAAAGGTACGGTTTGAGAATTTGCCGCATTTGAACGACGTGACCACCATGCTCCAGTTGTTGGGGCGGATGGGTGTTGAGGTCCTGCTGGATGATACCGGTTCTGTTGAGTTGGATGCATCCACACTGAATTCCGTCGTTGCTCCATATGATCTTGTCAGGACGATGCGAGCGAGTATCGTAGTGTTAGGTCCACTATTGGCTCGGGCACATGAGGCCGAAGTCTCGTTACCTGGCGGTTGCGCCATCGGTGCTCGCCCAGTCAATCTCCATGTCAAGGCGCTGGAGTATTTGGGCGTGGAATTTGAAGTGACTGATGGATACATCAAAGGCCGTGCTCCCGGTGGATTGGTTGGCGGTAAGGTCTTGTTTGAAAAAATCACGGTGACCGGCACCGAAAACGTGCTGATGGCTGCGGTTCTAGCGAAGGGCGAAACGATCATCGAAAACGCCGCTCGTGAGCCTGAAGTGAGTGATCTTGCCGATTGTCTTGTGGCGCTGGGCGCGAAAATCGAAGGAATTGGGACGGATACGCTGCGTATTCAAGGTGTTGAAGCGCTGCATGGTAGGACGCATCGCATTATTCCCGATCGCATCGAAGCAGGAACCTTTCTGGTCGCGACCGCTGCAACGGGTGGGTCTTGCACCGTAACCGATTGCGAGCCCGAACATATGGATGCAACCCTTCTGAAACTCGAAGAGGCCGGGGCACAGATTGAGCGGACTGAGTCCACCATTACTCTTGATATGAAGGGTCAGCGTGCAAAAGCCGTTGATATCACCACAGTCGAATATCCTGGTTTTGCCACAGATATGCAGGCGCAATTTGTGGCGTTGAATGCAGTCGCTGATGGATCGGGTCGTGTGACCGAAACGATCTTTGAAAATCGCATGATGCACATCCCTGAAATGCAACGCATGGGCGCGAAGATTGATTTGCATGGAGCGACCGCAAGCACGACTGGAGTGGACAAGCTCAAGGGTGCGCCTGTGATGAGTACCGATTTGCGCGCATCAGCCTCGCTGGTGATCGCCGGGCTGGTCGCTGAGGGTGAAACGGTTGTGGATCGCGTCTATCACATTGATCGTGGTTACGAGCACATTGAAGAAAAGCTGCGTCGGCTGGGTGCAGATATCGAGCGAGTTCGTGTATGACTCAGCCATTAACATTTGCGCTTGCCAAAGGGCGACTACTCGAAGAGACCCTCCCGTTACTTGCAGAGCTCGGTATTGAGCCTACCGAATCGCTCACTGGAAGTCGCAAGCTGATGTTCGACACCAATCGCCCTGAAGTAAGGTTGTTGGTGCTTCGGGCCACGGATGTGCCACCGTATGTTGAACGTGGCGGCGCACATTTGGGGATCGCTGGTAAAGATACCTTGCTGGAGTATGGCTCTGACATGCTTTGTGAGCCAGTGGATCTTCAGCTCTCAAAGTGTCGGTTGATGACAGCCACCAAACGAGGTGTCGAGCTCCCGGCGACTGGTCGGATCCGTGTGGCAACCAAATACGTAAATGTCGCGCGTCAGTATTTCGCATCGCAAGGCCGCCAGATCGATCCAATCAAACTGTATGGAGCGATGGAGCTGGCGCCGATTGTCGGGCTGGCCGATGTCATTGTCGATGTGGTGGATACGGGTAATACATTGAAGGCGAATGGCCTTGAAGCGCGCGATCTGATCGCACATTCCAGCACACGACTAGTGGTGTCTAGGGTTGCAATGAAGACGCGTCATCAACATATAGCTCCAATCATTGAGCGACTGAATGAATGGACGAAGAGAGCGCATGCAACTTAAACCGGCTTCGTTAACCACTGCAGATTCCGATTTCGAGGATCGGCTCACTGAGCTGACCGCTTGGGAGTCGGTGAGTGATCTCAGCCGACAAATACGGGTAGCTGAGATTATTCAAGCGATCTGTCACGAAGGTGATATGGCGCTCGTTCGATTGACCCGCGAACTCGATCACCACCCTGTGAGTCATGCGTCTGATTTGGTGTTGGATGCACAAGCGTTAGAAGCAGCCTTTAACGGGTTGTCAGACGAATTAAAGCGCGCGTTGACGACGGCGCGTGATCGCGTCTGGGCGTTTCATGAAGCCCAGAAAGAATCGAGTTGGCGACTGCCTGATCAGGGTGATGGAATCGTTTTGGGTCAGGAAGTCAGACCCATGAGTCGTGTCGGACTTTATGTTCCTGGCGGGAAAGCGACCTATCCGTCATCAGTGCTGATGAATGCGATACCTGCGAAGGTGGCTGGTGTTCCTCTGGTCCAAATGGTCGTTCCGGCGCCGGGCGGTGACATCAATTCTGTGGTCTTGGCCGCCGCTCATCTTGCGAAAGTCGATCGCGTGGTGACGATTGGTGGTGCGCAAGCGATTGCTGCACTCGCCTACGGAACCGAAAGTGTTTTACCGGTCGATAAGATTGTGGGCCCAGGGAATGCTTGGGTTGCGACCGCGAAACGCCAGGTTTTTGGAAAAGTGGGTATCGACATGATTGCCGGTCCATCGGAAATCTTAGTCTATGTTGAGCCGCCAATGGACCCTGATTGGGTCGCTATGGATCTCTTTAGTCAGGCTGAACATGATGAGGATGCGCAACCGATCTTACTGCACTGCGATCCAGCGTTTTCTGAACAGGTTCTTGATTCCATGACGCGTTTGCTCCCGACACTCGAGCGTGCCGACATTATCGAACAGTCCATTAATCGTCGGTGCTTGTTTATCGAAGCCAAAGATCGCCATGATGCGATAGATGTGATTAACCGGGTGGCGCCGGAGCACTTGGAATTATGTGTTGATGATCCAGAGGCGATGCTGCCTGAGATCCGTCATGCGGGTGCGATTTTTATGGGTCGTCATACCCCTGAAGCTTTGGGTGATTATTGCGCCGGTCCGAATCACGTCTTGCCGACATCCGGCACTGCGCGCTTTGCGTCGCCGCTTGGCGTCTATGATTTCATCAAGCGATCATCAGTGATCCATTGCAGTCCCGATGGTGCCAAGCGAATCGCTGGTGTGGCCTCGACGCTTGCGCACTCAGAAAGCCTAACCGCGCATGCACGCTCTGCCGAGTATCGTCGTGACGCGTGAAGATTTGATTCAATCGCTGATCCCTGAACGCGTGCGACAGGGCGGTGCTTATCAAGTCCCGGATGCGACGGGAATGATCAAGCTTGATGCGATGGAAAATCCCTATCAATGGCCTGAAAGTCTGCGTGCGGACTTGGCTGAACGGCTTGCACACATTGCTTTCAATCGATATCCAGATCCGCAGGCGAATGGCGTCAGGGGCCCTCTTCGGGAATTTATGAATATCCCTGATGAGCTCGAAATGTTGTTTGGCAATGGCTCTGACGAAATCATTGCACTGCTGATTGCGAATTTGATTGGATCGGGACGAAGCGTCTGTGCTCCGGATCCCAGTTTTGTCATGTTTCAAGTGCTTGCGAATCAGTATTCGGTTCCTTTTCGAGCACTGCCCTTAGATGCTTCCTTGGATATTGATCTGACGGGTTGGATGGACGGTTTGGTTGATGCTGACCCAGCTCTGATTTTTATTCCTCAACCCAATAACCCGACCGGCAATTTGTTTTCGAAAGATCGACTGACAGAGATTGTGGAGTCGACTCAGGCTCTGGTTGTGATCGATGAAGCCTACACCGCGTTTACCGATGCAGATTATCTCGGCTGGGCGGTGACTTACCCGAATGTTGTTGTCATGCGTACGCTGTCGAAAGTCGGGTTGGCCGGAAGTCGTTTTGGGATGTTGATTGGCCATCCGGACTGGATTTCTGAATTTGAGAAAACACGGCTGCCTTACAACATCAATAGCTTGTCGCAGACTGCGGTGCAGTTCGCACTTGAACATGCATCGATCCTCAACGAGCAGAGTCAACGCATCCGTCAAGAACGATCGCGGTTAACGCTCGGATTGAGTGAGCGTGGATTCGAGGTCTGGCCATCGGAGGCCAATTTTGTGGTCATGGGGTGTAGGGCAAATCAGGCACGCCCCTTATTTGATGCGCTTAAGGGACATCGGATCTTGGTGAAATGCTTGGATGGATCGCATCGAAGACTGAAAGACACTCTGCGCGTCACCGTTGGTGCTCCAGAGGAAACCGATGCGTTATTGGCAGCGCTTGATCACTTGGCGGCTGAGTTCGGACGTTGACCAACACGGATCGTGCGTTCGATGGACTGACCATCCCTGAGAAGTTTGACTGGTAAGTCAGTGCCTGGCTCGATATCCGCGACTTGGTTCATGGCTGCCCGTCCGTCGGTAATTTTTTGGTCATTCATATGCGTCAAAATATCGCCGGGAAGAATGTCTGCGTTAGCCGCTGGCCCTCGTCGATACACGCCGGAAATGAGGACGCCGGCATCTTTGCCGACACCAAATGAGCGCGCGAGATCCTCGGTGAGTGGCTGCGTCTCCACCCCAATCCAGCCACGAATGACCTGACCATGGTCGATCAGTTCTTGCATGATGTCGGTGGCGATGGATGCGGGAATGGCAAATCCAATCCCGTTCGAGCCGCCGCTCCGCGTGAAGATAGCAGTATTAATCCCAATCAATTCACCACGGACGTTGATCAACGCTCCACCGGAATTCCCAGGGTTGATGGCGGCATCGGTTTGAATAAAGTTTTCATAGTTCGTCACACCAACTTGGTTTCGGCTAGTTGCACTCAAAATGCCCATCGTCACTGTTTGACCGACACCGAAGGGATTCCCGATCGCGAAAACCAAATCCCCCACGCGGCCAGGAGACGTGGTGAGGATTAATTTCGGTAGACTGTTGACCTCGACCTTTAAAACAGCGATGTCTGTATCCGGATCGGTTCCAACAACAGACGCCTGTGATACGCGACCATCTTTAAGCTCGATGACAATGTCATCAGCGCCAGCAATGACATGGTGGTTGGTTAAAATATAGCCATTTCCTGAGACGATCACGCCTGAGCCAAGACTAGATTCCATGCGCTTCCGTCGAGGCTCACTCGGAAGATTGAAAAAATTCCGGAAAAATGGATCTCTTGCCAGCGGATGCGCTCTGGTCTCGACAATGGTTGTTGTGTAGATGTTGACCACTGCAGGAGCTGCACGTTCGACAGCGCTGGCATAACTCACCGGTCCCTCTGCTGGGATCTGAGTTGAGACGGGTTGTGAATCAACAATATTTAACTCAACGCCTCCAGTGCGCCCCGTTAACTCAGGAAACTCGCGGATCACAAGAAGCGCAATCAAAATCCCCGTGATCACAGGCCAGAGAATTCGAGTAATTTGTTGTAGCATGAGTCGTCCTGAAAGAGAGGCTGTATGACTAGTTTACACGCACTGATCCAAACGCTCGACGATTGGATGAAACCTGAATTATTGAAAGATTATGCACCGAACGGATTGCAAGTGGAGGGATGTGACACGATTTCTCGATTGGCACTGGGTGTGACCGCGTCAGCTGATGTGATTCAGCAGGCAGTTGCTTGGGGTGCTGATGCACTGTTGGTGCATCATGGTTATTTTTGGCGGAATGAGCCCCTTGTGTTAACTGGCATGAAAGGACAACGGATCCGTGCGCTGATGAACCATCAGATGTCGTTAATCGCCTATCATTTGCCCTTGGACTGTCACGCAGAATTCGGCAACAACAAGGCCCTGCTTGATCAGTTGGGCTTGGTTGGAGGACAACCGATTTCTGAGGAAAATGGGTTGCTCTGGTCGGTTCCTCTGCCAAACGCGATGACGATCGATCAGCTGGCGTTGCAGGTGCAATCTGCACTCGGCCGGGCGCCGATGGTGATTGAGTCCTCGCGGGGATCTGAGACCTTGAGTCGTTTGGTGGTCTGCACCGGAAGCGCTCAAGATTATTTAACGAAAGCGCTGTATTACGGCGCGGATGTGTATTTGTCGGGTGAAATTTCAGAGCGAACCACCCACGAGGCTCGTGAACTTGGCGTTCATTATATTGCTGCAGGACATCATGCGACTGAGCGCTATGGAATCCAGGCGCTCGGCCAAAAGCTAGCGTCAACGTTGGATGTGGATGTGGCCTTTTTTGATGACCACAATCCCGCGTAATTACTGCAACTGCCCTCGCGATTCCGCGTAATCGCGAGGAGGTAACACCGTATCGGTCTCGGTGCTTTCGGTGTCTGTTGTGATCTCGGTTCTCGCCTCGCTGTTCATCTCCGCTGCAAGTTTTGCTTGCCGGTCGGCTAAGTCAAAGAGTGCTTTTTGCGTTGAGGCTAAGTGCTGCTCGATGTCATCCATCAGTGCTTGGTGTTTTGCTTCAGCGAGTGTTTTTTCGCGTTCGAGGTCTGGAGGCGAGACTGTGATCGTTTTGGGTTGGCGTAACAACCAACCGACGAGCCCACCGGCGAAGAAGACCATTAACATCGAACCTAAGGTCAGCGCATTTAATTCCACAGTTTCATCTCCATTTTTCTGTAGTGTACGGAGTTTGCGTTGTTTGGGCGAGTCGTTAGACTTCGCTTTCTGAAAGGAGACACATGAACGCGCCAGTTATCCAATTCGTTGATGGACCTGTGGGTCAAATCGAAACCGCCTCGCTGTTATGTGATCTTGCTCAACCGATGCCAGCACAGTCACTTTTGCTTTTGCATCCGCACCCGTTGCATGGTGGAACCATGGGAAATAAGGTCGTCACCACCATCGCTCGTGTGGCGCGCGATGGGGGGTTGCCTGCTGTGGCTTTTAATTTCAGAGGTGCAGGCCGAAGCGCTGGAGTTTGGGATCATGGCCAGGGGGAATTGCTGGATGCGTTGGCTGTGGCATCGCGGATAATTGATCAGGGCGTGCAAACCTTGTGCTTGGCAGGCTTTTCATTTGGCGGATCAATCGCTGCGCATCTGATTCCACAATTGAAGACGGCGTATCCGACGGTCGAGCTTTTGGATTTGGTGCAAGTGGCACCTGCGGTTGAGAACTTTCCGATCGATGCTGGTTCGCTACACGATGTGCCGCGAGCGGTGATCTTTAACGAAGATGATGAAGTCGTGAGCCCTGAGGCGATTGCAGCCTATGCGCACAGTGTCGGCGCGACCGTGTTTCGTTCGGAATTCGGAGGGCATTTTTTCCACGGGGAATTAACGCGGCTGAAGAGCACTCTCGCTTCGCATTATGAGTCGCGAGGCGTTTTATGAGTCGTACACCTGCCTCGCATATCTATGATGGCTTAGTTGAGGTTGGTGAGCTGAGCCCAGATAAGCGTCAGCGGATGGCCATTGAGCGACTTGATCAGTTGGCAGCACGATTAATCGAACGCCGTGGGTGGAGTGGCGGTCGCAAAGGCTTGTTTCGACGTCAATCATGGACGCGTCCAGAACAAGGGCTTTACCTCTGGGGTGGGGTTGGTCGCGGGAAAACCTTTTTGATGGATTTGTTTGTGGATTCGCTTCCGGATGGAGTCGCGGTTCGGCTCCATTTTCACCGGTTTATGAACCAAGTCCACGGACGATTGACCGCGCTGCAAGGCACAGAGAATCCCCTGGAAGCGATTGCTGATGAGTTCGCGCGTCGAGCGAAGGTATTATGTTTTGACGAGTGTTTTGTCTCAGACATCACCGATGCCATGGTCCTGGGTACTTTGTTTGATGCGCTTTTTCGTCGCGGCGTGTCGTTGGTGACAACCAGTAATATCGAGCCCGACAATCTCTACAAAGATGGATTGCAGCGTGATCGATTTCTGCCTGCGATTGCCTTGATCCAGACGCATTGTGAAGTTTTCCATTTGGATTCAGGAACTGATTATCGGTTGCGGACGTTAGAACATGCGCAGTTATATTATTCCCCGTGTGACTCACGTGCGATCGATGCGATCTGGCAATCGGTTTTGGCGTTAGCGCCGGAGGCTCGGCAGAGCGAGAGTGCTTTTGTTGAGATTAACCGTCGTCAGGTGGCTGTTCGTTTTGTCGCAGAAGATGTGGTGTGGTTCGATTTCGATGTCATTTGCGGCCAAGGCCGAGCGGCACCGGACTATATTGAGATCGCAAAAATTTACCATACCGTGGTGATGACGGGTGTTCCTCAATTATCCATGGCGGGAGACGACGTGACGCGTCGATTCTTGCATTTGATTGATGAACTTTACGACCGGTCGGTGAATTTAATTCTGGGCGCTGATGCCAGGTCAGATGATCTGTATACGAAGGGACGCTTAGCGTTTGAGATGGATCGCTGTCGCTCGCGCCTGCTTGAGATGCAGTCGGTCGAATATTTAGAGCGCCCGCATCGTCCTGATTGATAAAAGGGTGTTGCGAAAACCTGCGTCCATCTCTATAATCCGCGCCTCTTTGAATTTGAACGCCGCTGAAGGCAGAAGACAAACATGAAGACGATTAGCGCTAAAGAAGAAACCGTACAGCGTAGCTGGTATGTGATCGACGCCGAAGGACAGACTCTCGGCCGTCTTGCAACCGAAGTTGCTCGCCGCCTGCGTGGTAAGCACAAGACTGAATACACACCGCACGTCGACACAGGCGACTACATTGTCGTTGTCAACGCGGGCAAAGTGAAGGTGACTGGTCGGAAGGCATCCGACAAGATGTATTACCGTCACACAGGGCATCCTGGTGGTTTGAGGGAAGCCAACTTCACGCAAATGATCGAACGTTCACCAGAGAAAGTGATTGAGCTCGCTGTCAAAGGCATGCTGCCACGCAATTCACTGGGACGTGCAATGTACCGGAAGCTGAAAGTCTATGCGGGGCAAGAACACCCACATGATGCACAGCAACCTGAAACTTTGACTCTGTCATAGGACACGATATGGCGACTACACAGAATTACGGAACAGGCCGCAGAAAGACATCGACAGCTCGCGTGTTTTTGCGTCCAGGCTCTGGTCAAATCACCATTAACGGTAAAGCATTGGATGAGTATTTTGGCCGCCAGACCTCTCGGATGGTTGTTCGTCAACCGCTTCAATTGGTTGAGATGGCTGAGAAGTTTGACATTGTGATCACCGTTGAAGGTGGTGGTGCATCAGGTCAAGCCGGTGCGATTCGTCACGGAATTACGCGCGCCTTGGTCGAGTACGACGAAAACCTGAAAGGCGATTTACGCCGCGCCGGGTATGTCACCCGTGATGCGCGTGAAGTCGAGCGGAAGAAGGTTGGTCTTCGAAAAGCGCGGAAGCGTCCACAGTTCTCTAAGCGTTAATTGGCTGGATGATCGGAAAACCCGCTCACGCGGGTTTTTTTATGCAATAACGACAGAAATTTTTAGATCAAAAAGGTATAAGGCGCTTGCCTCAGCATCGCCTAATCCCTAAAATATTACTTTAAACATTGTTTTCAAAAAAATGATCTAAAGGATGGATTATGCCTGATGCAGTCATACCGGAAGTGGCTCAGTCAGCTGACACTTCGCGTCGTAAATTTTTAGCTGGTGTTACAGCGGCACTAAGTGCGGTCGGCGCCGTTGGTGTCGCGACACCTTTTGTGTCTTCCTGGAATCCGAGTGCAAAAGCGAAAGCGGCTGGGGCTCCGGTGAAGGTCGATATCTCGAAAATTCTTCCGGGTGAGCAAATTCGTGCAGAGTGGCGGGGCAAGCCTGTCTTTGTATTGCGTCGCACGCCTGAGATGTTAAAAGCGATCAAGGCAACGAATGGTGTGGTGGCAGACCCCAACAGTGAGGAGCCACAACAACCGACTTATGCGACCAATGAGGCGCGCTCAATTAACCCAGACATTGCGGTGTTGGTTGGAATTTGCACGCACCTCGGATGCTCTCCGCAGTTTCGACCAGAGGTGGGTGCGGCGGATCTTGGTGATGATTGGCAGGGTGGTTACTTCTGCCCGTGTCATGGGTCGAAATTTGATTTGGCTGGCCGTGTTTACAAAGCCGTTCCTGCGCCGACGAACCTGTTGGTGCCACCGCACACTTATGAGAGTAACAACGTGCTGATCATTGGTGTTGATGAGGAGAATGCGTAATGGGTTTGCGTAAAACTGAAGCGACAGGGTTGGTCGGATGGGTTGACCAGCGTTTATCGATTATGGATGCGTGGAATACACACATTGCGCAATATTGGGCGCCGAAAAACTTTAACGTTTGGTACTTTTTTGGGTCGCTCGCCTTATTGGTGTTGGTGAATCAGATCTTAACCGGCATCTGGCTGACTATGAGCTATGAGCCAAGCGCCGAAGGGGCATTTGCATCTGTTGAATACATCATGCGTGATGTGGAGATGGGATGGCTGATCCGATATATGCATTCCACCGGAGCCTCGGCGTTTTTTGTGGTGGTCTACTTGCACATGCTGCGAGGCATCATGTATGGCTCTTATCAGAAGCCACGTGAGCTGATTTGGATCTTTGGGATGACAATTTATCTGCTGTTGATGGCTGAAGCCTTCATGGGCTATCTCCTTCCATGGGGACAGATGTCTTACTGGGGTGCGCAGGTGATTGTCTCTTTGTTCTCTGCGATTCCGGTCATCGGTGCTGATCTTGCGCAATGGGTTCGTGGCGATTATCTCATCAGTGGGATTACCTTAAATCGATTCTTTGCACTTCACGTCATTGCGTTACCCTTGGTGATTGCTGGTCTGGTTGTGTTGCATATTTTGGCTTTGCATGAAGTCGGATCGAACAACCCAGACGGTATCGACATAAAAGACAATAAAGATGAAAACGGTAAGCCACTCGACGGCATTGCGTTCCATCCGTACTACACCGTGAAAGACATCGCCGGTGTTGCTGTATTCCTTTTTGTCTTCAGTATCGTGATTTTCTTCTTCCCAGAAATGGGTGGATACTTCATTGAGCACGCGAACTTTGAGCCTGCGAACCCTTTGAAGACCCCTGAACACATTGCTCCGGTCTGGTACTTCACGCCGTTTTACGCGATGTTACGTGCGATTACCTTCCCGATGTTTGGATTAGATGCCAAGTTCTGGGGTGTGGTCGTCATGGGAGCAGCCATTGCTATCCTGTTCGTCTTGCCTTGGCTTGATCGAAGCCCAGTGCGCTCGATCCGCTACAAAGGGAATTTGTCGAAAATCATGCTCGTGTTGTTCGCCATTGCCTTTGTGGTTTTGGGTGTGCTTGGTGCTTTACCGTCGACGCCTGTTCGGACGGCGCTGGCGCAAGCAGGCACAGCGATTTACTTCTTATTCTTCCTTGCCATGCCTTGGTACACCCGATGGGAGTCGACGAAACCTGTTCCAGCGAGGGTGACGAAATGAAAGTCGTATTGGCCCTAGTGTTTTCATGGATGTCGACCGTGGCAATTGCAGCCGGCGGTCCTGCATACCCGCTGGAGTCGATCCAACCCGATTATGATGACAAAGCGTCGTTGCAGCGGGGCTTGGCGACCTATAGTCATTACTGCATGGGGTGTCACTCGCTTGAGTATCAGCGTTATGAACGGACCGCGATGGATTTGGGAATTGATACTGATATCATGGTTCGATTCATCGTGCCCACAGATAAGAAAATTGGCGATCTTGGAAGTATCGCGATGCCGTCTAAAGGCGCGGCGGAATGGTTTGGTGCTCCACCGCCCGATTTGACGTTGGTGGCGCGGAAGCGTTCACCGGACTGGGTTTACACTTACCTGAAGACCTTTTATGTGGATCCATCACGTCCTTTGGGTGTGAACAACAAAGTCTTCCCGAAAGTGGGGATGCCGCACGTCCTTGAGCCATTGCAGGGTGTACAGCGCACGGTCTGTAAAGAAGCGCCGATCCGCGTGAATGGCTCTGTGCAAACAGATTCGATTTCAGGGCAGCCGCTGACAGAGAATCAGTGTGGGATTTTGGAAGTGGTGGATGGTACTGGACAGTTAACACCAGCTGAATACGACCAGTTGATCTATGATCTGGTAAACTTTCTCGAGTATGTTGGTGAGCCATCAAAAGCGAAGTCGCATGATTTAGGTATCTACGTCCTGCTATTCCTGATGATCTTCTTTGTGTTTGCGTATTTATTAAAGCGCGAATATTGGAAGGATGTGCACTAAGCACAACCGGGCCTGAAGTTCTAAAAACAGCCGGCTTTTGCCGGCTGTTTTGTCTGTTTTACGGAGATTGAAATACTTATGTCACTTGTGACGAAACGCTCAACTATGACCTTTTTCTCAGATTCTACGGATCATATGTCACACCGTGTCCGCATCGTGTTGGCCGAAAAAGGAGTGACAGTCGACATCGTTGATTGTGATCCTGACGATATTCCAGAAGAAGTGTCGGAAATTAATCCTTACAACAATCTCCCGACGTTACTTGATCGCGATTTGGTGTTGTATGAGCCCAATATCATGATGGAATATTTGGATGAGAGATTTCCCCATCCGCCACTGCTTCCAGTGTATCCAGTGGCGCGCGCCAATGCCCGGATGTTCTTGCATCGAATTGAGAATGAATGGACACCATTGATCCGGACCATCGAGACTGCCAAACGAAACAACAAGCGTTCGCCATCGGCGGCCAAAGAGTTGAAAGAGCAGTTGGTTGCTGTCGCACCGATTTTCGAAGAAATGCCCTACTTTATGAGCGAAGAATTTTCACTGGTCGATTGCACCGTTGCTCCGATCTTGTGGCGACTTCCATATTTGGGTGTTGAGTTGCCGCCAAAGCAGACGCGGGGTCTTCAGGACTATCAATATCGGATGTTCAATCGTGATGCATTCCAGGCGAGTTTGTCTGAAGCAGAACGAGAAATGCCCCGCAGTTAAATGGCGTTAGGATCTTCACGTCCCTACTTAATACGAGCCCTCTACGATTGGATCGTCGATGGTGATGAGGATCCTTACGTTGTCGTCGATTGTTTTTATCCAGGCGTAGAGGTTCCTGAAACGCACATCAAAGATGGTCAGATTGTCTTGAATCTCGCCCCTCGTGCACTCAGCGGCTGGAATATGGCCCACTTTGGCGTCATGTTCCAAACGCGGTTTGGGGGGATTCCGACGGAAATTATTCTTCCTTACGGTGCGATCACGGCGATTTACGGGAGAGGGTCTGGATTGGGTATGGCTTTTGGGCAAGAGCCTGGTGGCGTTCCTGAGTTGCCTTCTGGCGAAACGCAGACAACCGCCGTCGAGCCTTCGCCCGAAGACGCTCAGGAGAACGCAGAGCCGCCCAAGCGTGAGCGACCTGCTCTTCGAATCGTCAAATCTGACGACTAATCGATATATTCAAAGACTCTGACGATTCGCTTGACACCACGCACTGAACTCACGACGTTCTCGAGTGCGGCTGCTTCGGTTTTGGTGACAAACCCCATCACGTACACAATGCTATTTTCAGTGGTGATCAGTGTTCGCTGGTACACAGTGCGTCCAAGATCCTTGAGGACCAACGCTTTCACTTGCGTTGAGATGGTGAGATCGTTGATTTCTGAGATGACAGTCGCTTTGCCGGCGATCTCGAGTTGGTTGATGACGCGAGTGACACCACGATGCTGCGTGGCGACCTTGCCGGCAGTTTCTCGCGCATCTTCAGAAGGCACTTGTCCAGCAATTAACACCACGCCGTTATAGACCTTGACGTTAATGTTACTGACTTTCAGCTCAGGTGATGCTTTTTTGAGATTGACCGCAATCGTGACCTCTGCGGTTTCATCATCAATAAATTGCCCAGCGGTTCGACTCCCTCGATTGTCTGAAATCGGTTCAGATGTCGTGGAATCAATGACGGTCGCACATCCGCTAAGAAGGCCCATCAGGACAGTGATCAGGATCATAGAAAAACGCATGACGAACTCCTCTGGTTAGCCGAAAATCTGAACATCAATGAGCTCACTGAGACAGTGGATTAACATCAAATGCTGCTCTCGGACTGTTGTGGGGTGTTCAGATTCTACCCGAATCTCGGTATCTCCGTAATTCAGTAATTGGGAAATGTCTCCACCATCGCTGCCTGTGAGCGCAACAACGGGCAATTCCAGCTCGTGTGCGGCGACTACAGCCTGCACAAGACTCCTAAGCTTCCCCGTTGCTGAAACCACCAATAAAGTGTCACCAGATTTCCCCAACGCCTTAACCTGCCGAGAGTATTTCTCAGAGCGCGACTCATCGCTCAATAAGCTGATGGTAATGGCATCGGCGTTCAAAGCGATGGCCGGGAGTCCGGGGCGGTCTCGTTCGACACGATGCATAAGATGGGCAACAAAAATTTGTCCGATCGCAGCAGATGAACCGGCCCCAATCACCAGGATCTTCCCATCGTTCAGAATGCAATTGGACAATTGCTCCGCAGCACTGACCAAGCGTGGCGCTAGCTCAAAACTTTTTTGCAACGCATCGGTCGCCTTGGCGATTCGCATGGCGATACGTTCTTCAAGAAACTCGTTAGTCGGCATAGAAAAGATCCGATTGCAGCAGCGAGGGTAGCGGCTCCCAAAGATGGCGAGTGATGGCCTCGGTGCTTGAAATATGGATGGTGGACAGTTGACGGTGAATCATCGAATCAGCACTTAATGTGAGAAAGCCCGTTTCACCTTGAATTGAGGTCGATCCGCCAAAGCCAAGTTGTACCGCCATACTCATTGCATCAATACCGACGCCAACGAGAGATCCGAACACGCCTTGTGCGAGTGGCCTGGATGCCAGCGCTTGCTTTGCTGGTGTGCCTAAATCCCAAGGAGTCACCATCACGCGTGTATTTTTCAGATCTTCAACGATGTCGGGCAAGTCATCTCGGTAGGCGCCGATGAGATAGACGGGTGTCTGGTCCAGATAATAGAAATCCAACAGTGGCCGAATACGTTGCGCTTTTTTCGGGTCGGTATGCACCACAACCGCAGACATGTCCTGGCGGATCCGTGGGGTATGCTCCAGTCGTAGCGCGAGCGTTTTTGATAACTCTCGCCGACGATTCTCACTATCTGTCACACCAAAGGCTTGAGTGATGGCTGTTTCGGGCTTTTTATCATCGAGGATAAATTGGCCAGCATGAGATCCACCGACAACTGTCAATTGTTGTCGAATGGCTTGAGCGGACCGAACTCCTAGTGGGGAGTCGGAATGAAAAACCACCACCCGGGCCTGATCCACCTCCCGAGCAATTTGATTGATTGTCGATTCGGCGTCATCTTCAACCGCCAGACTCAGGCTGTATGTCGGAGCCTTCAGGAGTAAGGCGTTGGTTTGGACGCGATTTAAGAGTAACAACGGCATGCGCGGTCTGGACTCAAGCAAGATGGCGATCTTGTCTTTTTGTAAGGGTCCAATCACGAATTCCGTATCGGTCGACTGCCCGGTCGCAATCAACTGCTCAGGCGTTAAAGATTCCGAATCGATGACCGTCAGAGCCACTCCAACAGTGGTTTGTCGCTGTTGATATTCGAACAAAATACCGTCACGAATCGCTCGCCCGGCATTGGCCCAGTCACCTGATAGTGGAAGCAACACTGTCACCTTAAAATCATCAGGCAGAGCTGCTTTGGTCAAAAATTCATAATCTGTCAGGCGGGCGTTTAGCAGAGGGTGCGCTCGGTATTTGCGTAACCATTGGGAAATTGCGTCCTCATCGGTGGTCGACGTTGTTTTGAGTTGTAGCGCGTGAGCGAGGCCCGCCAAAAGATCGGTTCCAATACTAAGATCAAGAAGAATCCGGTCGGGCAATTGTTCTAGTTCACCCAGAATGCGTCGAGTTTCTGCATTTAACTGGTCGGCTTCCAGATATCTCAATCGTTCTGCATCAAAGCGCAAAGCAGCGATGGTCATCCCGAGTTGGCGGTAGGCAGAGGCTTTGATGCGCAAGACGTCAGCTCGCTGGGTTTCAGACAGTGATCTCGGATCGATGGCATTCAGCGTGATGATGGCTGATTCAGGACGATTTTGTGATAACTGAAGCGCTGACGATTCAATGGGATTTTCAGGAATCACCGGCGCCGTTTCCATTTCCGGTGTTTCATCAATCGGCCGGACAATCACCGGCGTTTGTAAGGCGATGCCTTCAGTTGGTTCTGACTCTGACACGAATGGTGCGGCCGGATCGAGTTCGATTAACCGTCCGCTCTCTGAAGAGGTTGGCGGCAGTTTGCGAAGAATGGGCGATAACTCAGTCCGGGCGATTTCTCGAGAGCGACGGTTCCAGTCGATTTGCTCAGGCAACTCCGGATCGGTATTGATCGCACTGGCCAGAGTGTCCGTTGGGGTCTCAACCACAGTTTCAGCAGCTCGGGAAGTCGTTTCTGCCCGAGGAATTTCGGTCACGGGTGGCTTGATTTGCTGCTGACAGCCGACAATTAACACTAGGCTCATTAAAGCGCTTGTTCTCATCATCGTTTTTCGTGCAGGCTTTGCGCGTAACAACAAATTGGTGCTCACAGTGTCACAAGATCAATCATCCAACACTCTACCATCTGCGCTTTACGTTGTCGCAATGCCGATTGGTCAGTGGACAGATCTTTCAACGCGCGCAATTGATGTTTTGGGGCGCGTTGAGGTAATCTTAGCGGAAGATACTCGGGTCAGCGGTCAGATTCTTAAAGCTGTTGGCGTCTCGACTCGAATGGTTTCATTCAATGCGCACTCGGAAGCGGGAAAGTCGGGAAAAGTGCTTGAGTCGTTAGAGGCTGGGCAGTCGCTGGCGCTGATTTCTGATGCTGGAACCCCTGGAATCAGCGATCCAGGTCGTTTGTTGATTGAGCGCGTGGCGAGCGAGGGATATCGAGTGATCCCCGTGCCGGGTGCATCTGCGTTGGTTGCCGCATTGTCTGTCAGTGGGTTCTCGGCAGCGCCATCGCATTTTTTTGGATTCCTCTCCACCAAGTCCAGTGCGCGAGACAAAGAGTTGGAGCAAGCACTCGGTCACGCTGGCACCCTGATCTTTTATGAAGCCCCGCATCGCATCATTGACTTAGCAAGGCGACTCGATCAGCAAGCGAGCGGTCGACAGGTTGTGTTTGCGCGCGAGCTGACAAAAACCCATGAACAATTAATTCGTGTCGTGGCGGGGGAGTGTGAGGCTTGGTTTGAGGCGAATCCGGATCGAATTCGCGGTGAATTTGTCGTCTTGGTGGGAGGTGTGAGCACTGAACGTGCGACTTCGAGCGTGGATGCAGACCACATCCTTCGTGTTCTCGCTCGTGAGTTACCGCCGTCAAAAGCAGCAGCATTAACCGCAGAACTCACCGGGGTTACGAAGCGAGAGCTGTATCGTCAATTGACGAATGACCCCGAAGCGTAGACACTGCGCGCGAGTTAGCCAGGCAATCGCTGCTGTTTCACAGGAGAGGAAAGTCCGGGCTCCTCGAGGCAAGGTGCCAGGTAACCCCTGGGGGGCGTGAGCCTACGGAAAGTGCAGCAGAGAGCAGACCGCCGGCAATGTCGGTAAGGGTGAAAGGGTGCGGTAAGAGCGCACCGCGTCAGTGGTAACACGAGACGGCAAGGTAAACCCCACCTGGAGCAAGACCAAATAGGAATCCGTTCGGCGTGCCTCGCGTTGGATTCGGGTGGGTCGCTTGAGCATAACGGTGACGTTATGCCTAGATGAATGATTGTCCACGACAGAACCCGGCTTATCGGCTGACTCAATTTTTTTCGATTTTCCCCACTTTCGCCCACACCACTTTTTCTTGACATCCCAGTGGCTTTTTCAGGCATTGATCAAATTAGTTTTATTCATTATTTCAATAATTTAGTCATTAGTTTGAAGAATCGATTTCAGAGTCGAAGGGATCTGGCTAGATTGTCATTTGACTGTCTCTCGGTGGGTAAATAGAGTTCCTATGTGGGAGAGAGTGGTGAGTTGTGGGTGAAACGGTCGTTTTCCTACGGGCTCAACCGAGGAGATGACAGTGTTTCGCGGGATCAACCCGATCAACTTAGATGCCAAAGGGCGTGTCGCATTACCGGCGAAATACCGGGATCGCGTGACTGACCGTTGTGATGGTCATATGGTCCTCACGGTGCATCCGTTCGACCGCTGTTTGCTTCTCTATCCATTGACTGACTGGGAAGTCATCGAAGCCCAGGTCAATGCGCTCCCTAACTCAACGAGTCGTCAGGCTCGTCGCCTTCAGCACCTCATGGTGGGCTATGCCACTGAGCTCGATCTTGATGCAGCAAATCGTCTCCTCCTCCCTGCGATGCATCGCGATCACGCAGAACTGGATAAGCGTTTGATTCTTGTGGGTCAGGGGCAAAAGTTTGAGGTCTGGAATGAGGCGCGCTGGACATCGATGACCGAGGCCTATCTCAACGAGCCGGTTGACGCAGATGCCTCTGTTGAATTGACCAATTTGTCACTGTAGAGGGAGGGTACGATGAGTCACATACCAGTGCTACTTCCTGAAGCGCTGACAGCCCTCTGTATCCAGGGTGATGGGATCTATTTGGATTGTACATTTGGTCGTGGCGGTCACTCCAAAGCGATGTTGGCAGAACTTGGTCAGTCTGGTCGCGTGATAGGGCTGGACCGTGACCCATCGGCAGTCGCTGTTGGTGAAGAGTTGGGTGCTGCTGATCCTCGCTTCCAAATCGTGCACACCGCTTTCTCCGCGCTCGAATCTGCGTTGGATCAATTAGGCATCGGGCAGGTTCTTGGGATTTTGATGGATTTGGGTGTGTCTTCTCCGCAGTTGGATGACGCTGAGCGCGGCTTTAGTTTTCAGGCTGACGGCCCGTTGGATATGCGGATGGATCCGACGCATGGTGAATCCGCGGCCGCGTGGATCGCACGTGCAGAAGCTGAAGAGATTGCTAACGTGTTATGGGTTTTTGGAGAAGAACGGTTTTCTCGGCGGATTGCGCGAGCCATCGTCGACGCGCGCCTTTTGGAACCGATTGTGACCACTTCTCAACTGAGTCGCATCATTGCTAATGCACAGCCGAAAAGAGATCCAAATAAGCATCCTGCCACTCGGGCATTTCAGGCGATTCGTCTATTTATCAATGGTGAGTTGTCTGAGGTTGAACAGGGTCTGAGCGCCGCGATCAATCGTTTGGAAGTCGGCGGTCGTTTGGCGGTGATCTCCTTCCATTCACTGGAAGATCGATTAGTGAAACGGGCGTTACGTGATGCATCTCGACCACCTCAGGGTGATCCGAGGATGCCGTTGCCTGAGACTGTTGCTCGACCAAAATTAAAGCTGATCGGTAAAGCCATCAAGGCAAGCTCGGATGAGCTATCGAAAAATCCGAGAGCGCGAAGCGCCGTGCTTCGGATTGCTGAGCGAACGGAGGCGGCTTGATGCAGTGGTTTCATCGATCTGATCTGTGGCTCTCGATTCTTCTCGCTGGCGGAATTTTAGTCACGTCAATCACCATGATTGAAACTGCGTACCAGACACGACAGCTGTATTCAGCACTCCAAGATCTGCGCGCTGAACGCGATCGGTTGACGATTGAATGGGGTCGGTTGATGCTCGAGCGCGGTGCGGTGTCTGCTGATATGCGGATTGACGCCATGGCGCGGTCGAGTCTGTCGTTGAGTGCACCTCCGATGGATGACGTCATGCTTCTGGAGCGGCCGCAATGAGCGCAAAGAAACGTCAGGCATCAAGCCGCTGGAGGCTTTGGTTCGTCGGGTCAGTCCTAGGAATGCTAGTGATCACAGTCTGCGGTCGCTTGGTGTGGCTACATGTCTTCGAGACTCAGCATTTGAAAGATATTGGCGATGAAATCACGATTCGCTATCAAAAAATTCCTGCTTACCGCGGTATGATTACCGATCGTTTTGCGCAACCCTTGGCGATTTCGACACCCGTGGCAGCGATTGCTGTGCGTCCAAAAAAACTATCTGATTCATCTTGGCCGGAAAAGCTCGCGCCACTGATGGATTCAAATGCTGATAAATTGAGAGACCGAGTCGCGCGCAGTCCGTCACCGTTTCTGTATTTGTCGCGCTATGTGACCCCTGAGCGTGCTAATCAAATCGAAGCGTTAAATTTGGAAGGCGTGGAAGTTGTTCGGCAATTTCGGCGGTTTTATCCAGCCGGAGAAGTTACCGCTCACTTAGTTGGGTTCACCAACATTGAAGACGCAGGCCAAGAAGGCCTTGAACTGTCCTATGATGACTGGTTGTCGGGTCAAGATGGATTACGTCACGTCTTGCGAAATCGTCGAGCCAATGTGGTTCGATACGTCAGTGCTGGCCAGGAAGTGCAGCAAGGTCGGGACCTTCGCTTGTCGATTGATTTAAGACTGCAATATCTGACCTATCGCGCGCTGAAAGAAGCAGTGGCTCGAGCTCGAGCCGCTGGCGGTAGCGCGGTCTTAGTCGATGCGTGGACAGGTGAGGTCTTGGCGCTGGCAGCGCAGCCGGCATTTAATCCCAATGACATGTCTTCTCGGACCCCTGAACGTGTGCGGAATCGCCCAGTCACCGACTTGATGGAACCGGGGTCACCCATCAAGCCGTTCACCATCGCCACAGCGATTGATCTCGGATTGGTTGAGCCTAATACCCTGATCGAGACCTCGCCCGGTCGGATGCGAGTTCAGGGGCATGTGATTAGCGATGTCAGTAACTATGGGGAAATTGATGTCTCTACAGTGATCGCAAAGTCATCGAATGTCGGCACCACTAAAATTGCGATGATGATGAAGCCGTCTGCGCTTCGTGATCGGTTGGCTCTTTTGGGTCTTGGTCAGCCGACAGCCACCGGATTCCCGGGCGAAGAAGAGGGCTTTTTGCCAAGTTATGCCACCTGGCGGGATCTTGATCGGGCTGCACTGTCGTATGGCTATAACCTCAACATTACGACTATTCAATTAGCTCAAGCATATAGCGTGTTTGCAAATCATGGCGTGTTACAGCCACTGACCTTGCTCGCCGAGGGTGTGACGCCGAAGCCAGTCCAGATTTTCTCTGAAAATACGGTTCGTCAGGTATTGCCGATGTTACAAGCGGTGACGGAAGAGGGCGGTACTGCGCGTCGTGCGCAAATTCCGATGTATCACGTGGGCGGTAAAACCGGGACCACGATGAAATACGCCGACGGGTCCTATGCCAGTCGGCAGTATATATCCAGTTTTGTGGGCCTTGCTCCGATGGCGAATCCGCGGTTTGTCATGGCGATTTCGGTGGATGATCCGCGTTCACAACAATATTACGGTGGGCAGGTTGCGGCACCAGTGTTTGCGGATGTCATGGATGATGTCATGCGAATCTATGACATCCCACCAGACAAACTTGACAGTTCGATGCTGGCTGGGAGGGCGAATTGATGCGCTTGGATCAGCTGCTTTCGCAAATCGGATTTTATTTTGATCGTGCCTCGGGTGTCGATATTCGCGACCTAACACTCGACTCAAGGCAAGTCACCGAAGGCTCATTGTTTATCGCTATTCAGGGATCGGGTTCGCATGGCATGACCTTTGTCGATCAAGCGATTGCCAATGGCGCTGCTGCTATCCTTTATGACGCCTGGGGTGGAGATGTTCCAAGGCACGTGCCTGCGCTACATGTCACTGGTCTTCAGGCGCAGATCGGGCCTTTGGTGCATGCGTTTTACGGCCATCCATGCCGAGCGATGCGAGTGATTGGCGTCACAGGCACCAATGGCAAAACCACAACGGTTCATCTGATTGCACAATTGGCTGACATATTGGGATTGAAAGCGGCTCGGATTGGGACGCTTGGCATCTCGATCGGGCCGGATAAGTTGGTAGATTCCGATCGCACCACGCCAGACGCGATCACCTTGGCGAAGATTTTTTCCGAATTACGGGATCGTGAAGTCGATTTAGTTGCCATGGAAGTCTCGTCCCATGCGCTGGATCAGCATCGTGTCGATGGAATTCCGTTTGATGTTGCCGTCATGACCAATCTATCCAGAGATCATCTGGATTATCACGAGGACATGGAATCCTACGGTCGGGCCAAGGCCAGATTGTTTGAAGATTTTGATCTTGAAGCGTCGGTCCTCAATGCAGATGATGCGTTCTGCCAGGGCTTGATGAAACGACTAGTCAGCTCACATCTTGTTACTTACGGAACATCATCGTCGGCTGATTTCAGTATCAAGGCGGTTGAGGCGACCAGCGACGGATCATTGATCGATGTGTCAGTTCACGGTGCGTTGCGTCAACTGAAGCTCCCATTGCTCGGTGACTTCAATGTTGAGAATACCCTCGCGGCTGTGGCGGCAATGACCGCGATCGAGCCCGAGAAGGCTGAGCAAGTGTTGTCCGCGGTGTCTGGCCTTCAGACAGCACCGGGACGCATGGAATGTTTTCAATCTCCGGGATCAGCCACTGTGGTTGTTGATTATGCGCACACACCAGATGCCCTGGCGCGGGCATTGGTCACCTGTCGCAAGCATTGCCAGGGTCAGCTTTGGTCAGTTTTTGGTTGCGGTGGCGATCGGGACACAGGAAAGCGCCCATTGATGGGTAGCATTGCTTCTGAGCTCTCTGACTGTGTTGTGCTCACTTCAGACAACCCTCGGTCAGAGCCGCCTCAAGCAATTCTCAACGAGATTCGCGCAGGCATGACGAAGCCACCAA
>CABZRL010000015.1:0-44421 GCA_902528165.1 uncultured Litorivicinus sp. | reverse complement strand
TCGTTGATAATGGTCAACTCGAGCGCGCACCCAGAGAAGCTTATCATCCGACCAGTTCGGCAGCGCCTCAGGTGCTCAGAACCCAGGCGGTGGGCAACACAGCCTTGGCTCAGGAAGTGGTTGATGAGGCAAATTCTGGTCAGGAGATGGAGCGGATTCTGAACATCCCTGCATTCCTTCGTCGCCAGGCTGATTAATGGCGCAAACTCCACGCCTCGGCTCCGATTTGCAGGATGCAGCGGAGAAAAGCCTGTTAAACTAGCGGGCTCAACGGAGGAATGTTGAATTGATTGCACAGCGAACGCTGAAAAATGTCGTGCGAGCCACAGGAGTGGGATTGCACTCAGGTGATACGGTCTATCTGACATTGAGGCCTGCGCCTGAAAATCATGGCATTCAATTCAAGCGCGTGGATTTGGATCCGCCTGTACTGATTCGGGCGAATACAGACAGTGTCTCTCAGACAACCCTCTCAACCTGTTTATCTTCGCCCAACGGTGTGCAAGTTTCGACCGTCGAGCATTTATTATCTGCATTGTCCGGAATGGGAATTGATAACGCGCTAGTTGAGTGCAATGCCCCTGAACTTCCGATCATGGACGGCAGTGCATCACCTTTTGTGTTCTTAATTCAATCAGCGGGTGTGCGCGAGCAAA
Organism: uncultured Litorivicinus sp.; assembly: GCA_902528165.1. Classification (GTDB taxonomy): domain Bacteria; phylum Pseudomonadota; class Gammaproteobacteria; order Pseudomonadales; family Litorivicinaceae; genus HIMB30. Next base: position 43,765 of record CABZRL010000015.1, on the reverse strand, counting down.
CTGCACCGCGCGAATACATTCGAATCACGCATATTGTCGAAGTAGAGCATGAAGGGAAGGTGGCGCGTTTGGAGCCATTCAATGGGTTCCGCATTTCGTTTTCAATCGATTTTGATCATCCCGTGGTGGATCAGGGCGAGTGTAAAACCGTCGTCGATATCGATGAGGCATCCTTTGTCCGCGAGGTGAGCCGCGCGCGAACCTTTGGTTTTATGCGTGACCTTGATTATCTGAAAGCGAACAATTTAGCCCGTGGCGGTTCCATGGCCAACGCCATTGTGGTGGGCGAGGATCGCATCTTAAATGACGATGGTCTGCGCCAAAACGACGAATTTGTGAAACATAAAGTCTTGGATGCACTGGGTGATCTGTATCTCGCTGGTCGTCCAATCATTGGCCACTATTTGGGCAATCGTAGTGGTCACGCACTGAATAATAAGCTGTTGAGACAACTATTTCTTGATCCCACCAACTATGAAGTCGTTACCTTCGATCGGGTGGAGGATTGCCCGATACCCGTGCAGCCAATTGCTGAAACTGACGTTTAAGCTCCTCATCGTTCAATGTCTCTGAGTATTGCTGAATCGTTTCAGCCGCTTTCGGGTTTGATCGGGTGGGTTTGACTGAGGAGGGTGGTGGCTCAGCTTTTCGTGGTCTGACACGGCATTGAATCCGGCGGATGCCACGAAACAATGGATCACTCTGTAATGCGTCAATCAGGCTATACTCCTCAAATCGAAGTCGCGCTGCGAGCGCGGCCTGAGGAACATATAACGTGAGAAGCCCTGAATTGAGATCTCCGGTTGCGACCTCATGTTGAAGATCAGTCGGTAACAGCGATCGGATGATTTGGGCGCGTCGTGCCTGAATCGAGGCTTCTAGTTGTAATGTTTCGAGATGACTTCCTGATCGGTTGATCAAAGTTCTCAGGCTTTTTAGCTGTCCGGGGTCACGCAATTCGCTACAATGCCGTTTTTATTAATACAGATACCATAGGATACGCATGTTAGGGACATTTGTCCGGAAGATCTTCGGCTCCAAAAACGACCGGGAAGTCAAACGGATGCTGAAGGCAGTCGATGCCATCAATCGGCAAGAATCCAGTCTTGAATCATTAAGCGACGAGGCTCTAGCGGCCAAGCGCGATGAGTTCCGCGAGCGCATTGCCTCTGGTGAGACTCTGAATCAAGTACTTCCCGATGCGTTTGCGGTCTGCCGCGAAGTCAGTAAACGGACGCTCGAATTGCGCCATTTCGATGTTCAGATGGTCGGCGGGATGACCCTCCATGAAGGTCGAATTTCTGAGATGCGAACCGGTGAAGGGAAAACATTGGTCGCCACTTTACCGGCCTATTTGAACGCGATCGAAGGCAAAGGCGTTCATGTGGTGACAGTGAACGAATATTTGGCCAGTCGTGATGCGAACTGGATGCGCCCCCTGTATGAGGGTCTGGGGTTAACTGTCGGGGTGATTGCCTCCGGACAGAGCCCGGAAGATAAACGCGCAGCCTATGCAGCTGATATCACCTACGGAACCAATAACGAGTTTGGCTTCGATTACTTACGAGACAACATGGCATTCTCCCCTGAGGGTCGAGTGCAACGTGGCTTGTCATTCGCCATTGTGGATGAGGTGGATTCGATTCTGATCGATGAAGCACGAACACCCTTGATCATTTCAGGTCCGGCAGATGACCATTCTGAGCGCTATAAAGCGATTAACAGCATTATCCCGAAATTAACTGAAGCCAAGATGGCTGAAGACGGCGAATCCTTTGAGGTCGAAGGACATTATCTTCTTGATGAAAAAAATCGTTCAGTCGAACTCACAGAGCTCGGCCATGAATTCATCGAAGCTGAATTGGCTGATATGGAGTTATTGGACGTTGGGGATAGCTTGTATAACCCAGCCAACCTTGCGCTTTTCCACCATGTGAACGCCGGACTTCGTGCCTACACGCTATTCCAGCGGAATGTGCATTACATCATTCAAGATGGGCAGATCGTCATTGTTGATGAGCATACCGGACGCACCATGCCAGGTCGTCGTTGGTCAGAAGGATTACATCAAGCGGTTGAGGCGAAAGAAGGCCTTGAGATCCAACCGGAAAGTCAGACTCTGGCATCGACTACCTTCCAGAACTACTTCCGATTGTACGATCGCCTGTCGGGTATGACTGGCACCGCCGATACTGAGGCTTACGAATTCCGGCAAATTTACGGGTTGGATGTGGTGGTGATCCCAACCAATGTGCCTGTGAAGCGAATCGATCATAACGATTTGGTTTACATGACGATGGAAGAGAAATTTGAGGCGATTGTGGCTGATGTCATCGCCGAGCGTGATCGTGGTCGTCCAGTGTTGGTCGGTACAGCCTCAGTGGAGGCGTCTGAAGTCCTCTCACAATTCCTCGAAAAGGAAGGGATTCAACATAACGTATTAAACGCGAAGCAGCATGAGCGGGAAGCCCCCATCATTGCTGAAGCTGGCCGTCCTGGCGCAATCACCATCGCCACAAATATGGCAGGCCGAGGCACGGATATTATGCTCGGTGGTAACTGGCAAGCTGAAGTCGCTGAACTTGACGCACCGACAGACACACAGATCGAATCAATTAAAACGGATTGGCAAGCGCGTCATGATGCTGTGTTAGGTGCCGGTGGACTGCACATCATCGGTTCTGAGCGTCACGAATCTCGGCGCATTGATAACCAGTTGCGCGGACGATCTGGCCGTCAGGGCGATCCTGGTTCGTCGCGATTTTTCTTGTCACTCGAAGACGATCTGATGCGGATTTTCGCTTCACCTCGGATGCGCTCCATCATGCAGGGACTCGGTATGCAACGCGGTGAAGCCATTGAACACAAGATGGTCACCAACGCGATTGAGAAAGCGCAGAAAAAAGTCGAAGGCCGAAACTTCGATATGCGGAAGCAGCTGCTGGATTACGATGACGTCGCAAACGACCAGCGAACGCAGGTCTATGCACAGCGTAACGAACTGATGGATGCCGAGGATCTCTCTGATCTCGTGGATGCCGTTCGTCGTGATGTCCTCACATCGGTTGTGGCGAGTTATATCCCTCCGCAGAGCTTGATTGAGCAGTGGGATATTCCTGGGTTGACCGAGGAATTCGCGAGTCAATTTGGTCTTGAGATGCCGATTCAAGCCTGGCTTGACGAGGACGAATCGCTGTACGAAGAGACGCTGTTAGAAAAAATCATTGGAGAGGCTACGCGCCGCCATGATGAAAAAGTCGGTGTCGTCGGTGAAGGGACGATGCGCCGGTTTGAGAAGCAGGTCTTATTGCAGGTGCTCGATCATCAATGGAAAGAGCACTTGGCTGCGATGGATTATTTGCGGCAAGGGATTCATTTACGTGGCTATGCACAAAAGAATCCGAAGCAGGAATACAAGCGTGAAGCATTTGAGCTCTTTACCAGTATGCTTGATCAAATCAAACGGGAGTCTGTTCGTGTGTTGACTGCAGTTCAAGTGCCGTCAAAAGAAGAGATCGAAGCGCAAGAAGAAGTGCGCCGTCAGCAGGCTGTTGAGCAACTGGCGAAAGCACAGGCGACTCATGATGAGACCATCGCAGTCGCTGATTCTTCAGATCAGGAAATGTCAGACCGTCCGATGCCGGCTGTCAGCCACAAAGTCGGCCGCAACGAGCCCTGTCCTTGTGGAAGTGGCAAAAAATACAAGCAATGTCATGGCCGTATTGGTTAATGCACCAGCATTGGTGGTTTAGTGCGATGAGAACCTCATGAAATCATCAGTTGGCGGTCTACCAATCCAAGGTGTTCGGCTCGGCGCAGTCAAGGCCCCTGTGTATCGGAATAAAGACCGTGATGATTTGTTGCTGATGGCCTTCGATGAGGGAACTGTGGGTGCGGCTGTGACAACCACCAATCAGTTTTGTGCGGCTCCAGTGCATGTGCTCAGAGCCCATCTCGCCTCAACCCCTCACGTTCGTTTTTGGTTATTGAATGCCGGTAATGCCAACGCTGGGACCGGTGAGGCCGGAATGGAGGCGTGTGATCAGACGGTCGCCGAGTTGGCTGCGAACGCAGGGGTTGCAAAGGACTCGATTTGGCCCTTTTCAACCGGGGTCATTGGTGAGCCTCTGCCTGTTGAATCAATCTGTCATGCACTACCAAGAGCTATCGATGCGCTGAACGGCTCTGTGGATCACTGGGAGCGTGCTTCGCGGGCAGTGATGACCACCGACACGCATCCGAAGTTACGACACATTCAATGTGACATTCAGGGGAAAACGGTGACCTTGACCGGGATGGCTAAAGGCTCGGGCATGATCCATCCCAATATGGCGACCATGTTCGGCCTGATCGCTTCGGATGTGGTGATGAGTGCTGAGTGCCTACAATCGATATTGGCCGGGTCAGTGCGCCATAGTTTCAATTGCGTCACCGTGGACGGTGACACCTCAACCAATGATGCGTGCGCTTTGGTTGCAACTCAAACAGCAGGTCATCGCCTGATTGATGATCCCAAAAGTCCTGATGCGCAACAGTTTGCCAGTGCATTGTCTGATCTTTGTGACGATCTTTCCGAGATGCTTGCTCGAGACGGCGAGGGCGCAACCAAGTTTGTTCGCGTGATCTGTGAAGAAGCAGTGAGTGACTCAGACGCCCATACGATCGCGAACACCGTTGCCTTATCGCCATTAGTGAAGACTGCTCTTGCGGCCTCTGATCCCAATTGGGGTCGGATTGTGGCTGCGGTCGGTCGTGCGCCGGTATCTGAGATTGCGATTGAACGGGTGAATGTTTGGATTAATGATGTTCAGATCGTTCAAAACGGGGGTCGTCACCCGCAACATACCGAGGAAGCAGGGCAAGCTGCCATGAATCCTCCAGAGATCGACATTCGGATTGCAATGGGTGCAGGTTCTGGATATTGCCGAGTCATGACATGCGACCTCACGAAGGAATACGTTCGGATCAATGCCGAGTATCGGACCTGAAATTCAAGTCGCCTGTGCGCTGATCTGGCGCAATGGGCAAATTGTGCTCTCCAAACGTCATGTCGCAGCACACCAAGGTGGCCTGTGGGAATTTCCTGGCGGCAAATTCGAAGCCAACGAAAACCCAATCCATTGTTTACAGCGAGAACTTGAAGAAGAGCTGGGAATCACAGTAGACACTGCTCGGTTTATGTTTCAGATCCCGTGGGATTATGGGGATCAAGCCATTCGCTTATGGGTGTATGAAATCGAAGCCTTTGTCGGTGAACCTCAAGGTCTCGAAGGTCAGCGGATCCAGTGGTTTCATCCAGATGCCTTAAAGAGTCTTGCGTTCCCCAAGGCCAATGAAGCCATTGTGAGAGCAGTTGGGTTACCTCGTGTGGGAAGAATCTATGATCCTTCCCTCGTTCTGGATCCTGCGGTCTGGGCGACCCAACCCAAGCATCAAAGCCTGTTGTATTTTCGCGGTCTGACACCCGGCCGTGAACTGGAAATCGCCATTAAAGCAGGCCTTGAGCATGGGCATCGCATCATTTTAACGATCGATCAGTTGAGCTGTTACCAGCCAGGGTGTGGTGTGCACTTGAGGAAGACGGATCACTTAACAGACGCTCTTGCGCGCCTCAACGACCTGAACGACCCTTGGCCTGTAACATCAGGAGTTCGTGATGAGTCTGACATTGAACGGCAACGATCGTGGCCAAGTGATGCTGTCTTCGTCTCTCCTGTTCGAGAGACACCCAGTCATGTGGGCATGAAACCAATCGGCTGGGCCCGTTTTTCGGAACTGGCCGCGATGCTTGCCGTGCCGGCGTATGCCCTGGGGGGACTGTGCCCTGATGATTTGACTGAAGTCACCAACCACTTCGGTTACGGCGTCGCTGGGATCCGGGGATTTCAGTGAGCCTCTGATTCTGGATCGTGATAGTCCGGAGGGATAGGTTGCCCTGGAATTCGATGCCCCTCATCAGCCCACTCCCCGAGATCAATCAAGCGACAGCGCTCGGAACAGAAGGGACGATGCGGATTGTCTGAGTGATAGCGCGCTTCTTTCTTGCAGGTTGGGCAAGTCACGATATGGCCTTGTTCGTTAGTCATGCGTCAGTGTCTCGTGTAGTGCATTCACTTGATTGGTGAGTGAGGTTAAGTCATTCGAGTTGTCGATCACATAGGTGGCATGTTCGAGGCGAGTGAGCCTTGGCAGTTGAGAATCGATGATTTGTTGAACGCGTGCTGTGGAATCATTGTCGCGTTGAGCGCCACGAGTCAGTTGACAAGTTTCTGGCGCGTCGACCACGATGACTCCGTCGAGTGTCTGATGTTGCTCGGCTTCAATAAGAAGTGGTGAACACAAAATGCGATAAGGGGAATTGGTGTCGCTAGCGATCCAGGCAGTGACAGCCGCTCGGACTAATGGGTGAACCACCGACTCAACCTGCTGTTTGAGGCTGGCTGACTGATACATGTGCTGGCGTAAAAGACGCCGATTGAGAGTGCCATCCACGAAGTATTGTGAACCAATCGCCTGCTCGAGTGCATGAGCACCGGGTGATCCAGAATCAACCACTTGTCGTGCCAATTGATCGGTATCGCGAGTCTCAATCCCCAGTTGATCAAATAATTTAAGCACCGTCGATTTGCCACTGGCAATGCCGCCGGTCAGTCCGTACACAGGTGTTCTCAAGCCGTTCTCCTTTGTTAAAGGATGACTTTTAGATACCAACAACACAAGGCAGCAATTGCCAAATGTGGACCGAAGAGGATCATTGATCGGCGTCGCCATCGCGATTCGATCAGTCCGGTCAGTGATGCAGCCCAAATGATAAGAGCAATTTCGGTACCGGAAAGGCACAAACTTAATGCCGCCAGAAGCGCAATATCACCCCCTCCCAAGAGTGTCAGGCGCCTCCATCTCCAACTGAGCCAATTCATCAACATCAACGCCGAACTTCCGACGACTGCGGCCAACACTGTAATCACTGTATCCTCGGGAGAGATGGTCGAGGTGCGAAAGAGGGGTCCAATGGCAATGATCAATGCGAGCCGAAACGGCAAGAGTCCGGTGGTGTGATCAATCACGGCGCCGACTAAGAGCGATGCCGTGAGCACCAAGGTAAAAACTGCCCAGAGGGGATGTTGCTCGACACTAAGAGAGATGGTGGCCAGCACCAGCCAAGTTACGATGAGAATGGTTTTTAATGACTTGGAGAGTTGTTTGGCGTAGGACGGTTGGCGCTTGAAATAACGGTATTCGATGATTGCAGACAGAACGATTGCTCGAGGCAGTTGGGTGATCGAGATCAACATGAGTTCGAGCAACAGCGGAATGAGAAGCCAGAGCATCAGAGTGCATCTCCCAGTGAAAAAATCGGTTGGTAGAGCGCCAACATCACACGTCCCGTAAGAAGACCGAGGACCGCCATCAGGGTGGGTTCCAGGAAGCTTGTCAGGATTGAGAGTCGGTTATGAAGACGCATACCTAACACTTCTCGACCAATTCTCAGGAATTCAGTTAATCGTCCTGAGCGAACACCTAAAGACCAAAGCTGACGCATTAACGGCGACAGCAGGGATTGATTTAGTGCCAGGTCGGATCGTTGACCTTGTCGAATACTGCGTGACGCCTCGATCAGCGCTCGCTGATAGGACGGCGATGGAATCACTTCTGCGCTTGCTCTTAGAGCATCTGGGAGAACCACTCCAGAGTTGACTAAGAGTTCTAGATTGCTGATCAGGCGGTGCGAGAACAGTTCTTGGCACAATTGTGAGATGACGGGGAGTCGATTCATGAGCCAGTCCCAGCCGATTGTCGCGTGACTCTCTAACTTGCAAAGTAGTCGATGATCCCCCAATGATAGGAGATGAGTCGATTGACTGTTCTCTATAATGATCAATGCCCGGTGTGTTCTTTTGAAATCGATCACTACCGGGCATTGTGTTCGAAACGTGGCATTGATTTGGGCTTTGAGAAAATCTCAGCAGAAGGCCCGATGCTCAAAGCATCTGCTTTGTCACCGACTGATGCCAAGCGACGGCTCCATGTCCGAACCAAAGAGGGTGAGCTCAAAATTGGCGTGGATGCGTTTTTAGCGCTTTGGGCAGAAATGCCGGGTTATCGGGTCCTTGGCCGTCTCGTTCGTCTTCCGGGCGTCTATCACATGGCAACTCTGGTCTATAACCGAGTGTTGGCGCCTGTCTTATTTTGGTGGGATAAGCGTCGCTTACATTGCGACGAGAGTGCTTGCCGCTGACGCAACCAACCATCCGATCGCAGTTGCGATCAGAACGTCACTTGGGTAGTGAAGTCCGAGAATGATGCGCGATACCATAATCATTAAGGTGATCGGGGCCAAGAGTAAACCGAGCAGTGGAAGCACCGGAAAAATGATCAGCGTGATGGTGACTGCGTGGAGTGTATGTCCACTTGGAAAGCTGTAGTGATCAAGCGGTGGAGTTTTTGGATTGATCGCGTCCCAGGTGGTGCAGGGTCGATTGCGGAGCGTCTGCCCTTTAATCAACTTATAAAGTCCAAGATTGAACGCACAAGCGCCGATTAATACAGCAGGCAGATTACCTGCATCCGGTGTGGTTAGACCAATAATCACGAATAAAACCACCCAAGCCGGACCGTCGCCGAGTTTTGAGAAGAATTCGAAAATAGGATGAATCGAGGGGATCTCCGCCAATGTGTTGGCAAGAGCACACAATGGTCTTTCGACCCGATCGAGGTGATGAAAGAGTTGAGCCCACCCTGATGTCTGCATGAGGTTTCCCTGATCACTCCAACCGACATGATATGAAGCTCAGGTGACGCCTTTGCGTCGTTTTCATGAACTTTTTATGACACTGCTTGTTCGAGTAATTCTTGGGGTGCTGGCTTGAGCTGTGAGGCAAATTGATCCGTGCAATGTTGCCAGGAAAAGGTCTCAGCAAATTCACGACAAGCGACGCGATCGACTTGTAACGCCCGCCGAATTGAATCACCGAGATCTTCCGAGATCCAGCCATTGTGGCCATTCTCAATTAAGTCAATCGGCCCAGGAGCTGGGTAAGCAGCGACAGGCACACCTGAGGCGAGAGATTCTAAAATTACCAACCCGAAGGTGTCGGTCAACGATGGGAACACAAAGCAATCGGCATCACGCATGCACGCAGCCAAATCTTCACCGTGTTTGTAGCCCACAAATTCCACATCAGGATACTTGGCTTTTAAGTCATTCAATTCAGGACCGCCGCCGACGACGCGCTTAATTCCCTCGCAATCAGTATCCAAAAACGCACCGATATTTTTTTCAGGCGCGACACGCCCAACATATAAAAGCACAGGGACTTTCGGAGCCATCCGTTGAACATCTGGTGTGAAGAGTTCCAAATCGACACCCCGAGACCATCGGCCGATGTTTCGGAATCCGCGTTCAACCAATTCTGTTTCCATCGATTGAGTGGCCACCAACATCCGATGTGCTGGTCCATGAAACCATTTGAGAAATGCATAAGACCATGTCAGAGGAATCGGTACACGAAGTCTGACGTATTCCGGAAATCGGGTGTGGTAGCTGGTCGTAAAGGGCAAGTGATTCCGTCGACACCAGCGCCTAGCAGCAAGCCCAAGAGGTCCTTCTGTTGCGATATGCACCGCATCCGGTTTGAGATGGGCAAGCCTCTTTTTCACTGATCGAACCGCGAATAACGCTAAACGAATTTCTGGATAGGTCGGACAAGGGATGGATCGATACCCCTCAGGGCTGATCACTTCGACACGATACCCCCGGCTTTCAAGTTCCTCTTTGGTTCGGGAGAGCGTTCTGACGACTCCATTTACCTGCGGAAACCAAGCGTCTGTTACGATCGCGATCGTGTGAAGAGTTATCATATCGAGCCTCGTTGTTTTGTATGTTATATGACGCTTTTGTTTCATTTGTGTGACGGTTAACGTCTAGTCTTTTGCCCAAGGGAAGTCGCTCGAGTCGGTGTCATTAAACTGTCATCATTTGTTCATCGAACCGTCGTTCGCGGTTCTTACACTGCGGAAAACAGCTAAGGGAGCTACGCATGTCGATGGCAGAACTTAACCGGAGTCAGGGATTTTCGGTTCGTCTTGCAACCAACCAGGAAGAAATTGAAAAGACGCAACGTCTTCGTTACGAGGTCTTCGCCCGTGAAATGGGCGCTCAAGTGCATACCAGCAAGCTAGGTGTCGAGACAGATGATTTCGATGTTCATTGTGAACACTTGTTGGTCGAAGAGTTGAGTACTGGACGCGTTGTGGCCTCGACACGCTTGCTACGCAAAGATGCCGCGCAAACCATTGGCCGGTTCTATTCGGAATCTGAATTTTCAGCAGGTTTTATTTCCGACCTCAATGGCGAAGTGGTTGAACTGGGCCGTACCTGCGTGCACATTGATTTTCGCTCAGGCGGCGGGATCATGTTGCTGTGGAGTGGGATCGCACAGTTGATGAAGCGTTGGGACATCGATTATTTGCTGGGATGTGCCAGTGTGCCTTGTCGTGACGACGGTCAGTTGGTGCAGACCCTGATGAACGGACTGCGCGCCAAGCATATGAGTCCACAATCGTTGCGGGCAAAGCCGCGCGTTCCAGTGAACCCATGGTCAGGATCTGAGGTCGATGGTGCCATCATGCCGCCGCTGTTAAAAGCCTATTTACGCTTGGGTGCGTGGGTGTGCGGCGAGCCGAGCTTAGATGAAGAATTTGGTGTGGCGGATTTGATGGTATTGTTGGATATGCGTGAATTAAATCACCGCTATTTCAAACATTTCCTTGGGCGCGAGTCGAAGGCTGCGGATCAGGTTGGCAAACCGCAAGAGGTGGCAATTACCGCATGAAACTGGTGCAGATCATACTTCACATGGTGCGAGGCTTATGGACGCTGAAGCGTTTGGCCAAGCGAAACGACCCTCGACTGACGCGTCGTCAAGTACAATTGTGGCACCGAAAGGCGCTACATTTGTTTGGTTTTGAGCGCATATTGGTCGGTGATCTTCTAAAGGGTCCCTGTTTGATCGTGTCGAACCATTTATCGTGGATTGATATCTTGTTGATCGGATCGGTAATCAATGTGCGCTTTCTGTCGAAAGCCGAAGTAGCAAGCTGGCCAATTGTCGGCAAACTCGCCACCGGTGCTGGGACCTTATATGTCAACCGGGGTGACCGGAAGTCTGCTGAAATCGCACTGAGTGATATAGAGGCTGCCCTCAGGCAGGGGGATCAGGTCGTCGTCTTTCCTGAAGGAACATCCACGCGTGGGCCGATGCCGATCAAATTTAGAAGTCGACTGATTGAAGCCGCTCGACGCGCTGGTGTCCCAGTGGTTCCGCTGGCTTTGAGTTATCACGGACCCGGAAAAGATTTCGCCTCCTATGCGGGCGACGACGATTTTGTGTCGCACATGACACGCCTTTGTCAGGCACCGTTTATCCGCGGTCGCGTGGCCGTCGGAACACCGATTGAAACCACTGTCGCGCCGGCTGTGATCGCTCGAGAAGCACAGGCCAATGTCGAGGCCATGCTTGAGTGGGTTGTTAGTGACGCGCGACCATCAAATGCATCAGCGACTGCTTTGGATTTAGCTACGACGCCGCACTGAAATCTGGCCAACCAACTCTCCGCGAGCGGTTCGGATCTGTGGATGCCTGACCTCATCAGGTAATCGATCAACGATAGCATCTTCACCAATGGCGCGAAGCAGTTCGACTACCAATGCCTCTTGTCCACGCAATGATCCATCTTCGCATTTCAGAGCAAAACCGATCTCTCGGTCAGCAATGGCTCCAAGATACACACCCTCAGCACCCATTTTGACCTGTAATCGACCCAGGCCCGCTGCTAGCAACATGGTGTCGAGTCGTTCTGAACCTGCGACCATAAAGGGCGCATTGGCTTGTGCGATCCTGAGGCGAGTTGCTGCTTGATTGATCGCATCGGAGAAATACCCGGCTCCCAGTTTGGCAAATCCTAAGGCCATCACATCCAGAGGTAATGCATAGGTTGGAACAGAACAACCATCCGATGCGTAGGGCAGTGTGTTGGCATCAACTCCAAAGATCGTCGTCATATGTTCGCGGATTCTCACCTGCAGCGGATGGTGATAGTCGGTATAGCCATCCGTGGGCCATCCGAGGTGCGCACAGACAGCAAGCATCCCGGCATGTTTACCCGAACAGCAGTGATGCAGTTGCGTTGCCGTTAGATGATCATGACTTAATTGCAGGCGAACCGGTTCGGTAAAGGGCAGTGTGACCCCGCACTCAAGATCGTCGGTGTCCAATTCTAATTGGGTCAGCCACTGTTCCACCAGAGTGACATGCTCATGCTCGCCATTGTGAGACGCGCAGGCGACCGCCAAATGCGCATCATCCAGGCCAAACGCATCGGCAGCTCCGCTTAATACTAGTTCGAGTCCTTGGATCCATTTAGCAGCCGATCGTGCAAAAGTCTCCCGGTGTAAATCCCCAAAGGTTAACAAGGGTTGTCCATCCGCTGAGAGGACAACACCATGGCCTATCGATGTGCTTTCTACGCAATCTCCGCGTGTGATTTCAACAATCCAAGGATTCATGTCATGTCCAATAGTGAAGTGAGCGTTTAGACTTGCCGAAGACTGAGGTCAACGCAAGCGACTTTGCCGGCTAAAGCTTGGTCGTAAAAATTCCATCTGATCGGATCGGATTCTGTGCGAATTAATCAGCGCCAAGTATTCCGCGTGATTGGGCGTATAAGGCAGCGCCAACAGTTCTAAATGGGTGTCATCAAGCAGTTTATTTCCCTTGAACTGATTGCAGCGACGGCATGCAGAGACCACATTCATCCAGTTATCTTTACCGCCCTTAGACAGAGGAATCACATGATCACGGGTCAAATGCCGTTCTTCGAATGATTTTCCACAATAGAGACAGAGATGTTGGTCGCGACGAAAAAGAGAGGTGTTGGTGAGGTTCGGGATTCGGCTTGCAAGGTCAAAGACACGACCTTCGCAAGCCATGATCGAGTGCAAAACCAGCCTCGACTGCTCGCCGGTTTGTCTCGATCGTCCACCGCGGACCGTCATGCAGGGAGAGCCAAGCGTCCAGGCCACCATTCCTCGTGCCTGTAGGGTCACCGCATCTTCCCAGTTCAGCCATTCAACCGGGGAACCGGCGATGTTTAAACGCAAGATACGCTCGTGCATCGATTCTCCTTGCCGGAAAAGCTACATGGTTTTTATGACAATTCAACCCTCATCGAAAGATCGATTGCACGAATATCTTTGGTCAGGGTGCCGAGCGAGATTCGATCGACTCCGGAAAGCCCGATTTCTCTCAAGTTCTCTTCGGTGATGCCCCCGGATGCTTCGAATTCGATATGGTCGCACTGGGTCGCCGATCGACGGCTTAACGCCTGTCGCAATACCTGAGTGTCGAAGTTATCCAGCATGATGATATCGGGCTGTGCCGCCAGTGCCTCATCAAGCTCTTCAAAGGTTTCTACTTCAACTTGCACTTTCACATTTGGATGCAATCGTCGAGCCGCTTGGATGGCTTGAGTGATGCTTCCAGAGGCTGCGATATGATTCTCCTTAATTAAGATTTGATCAAAGAGACCAATGCGATGGTTTTCACCACCACCGACTTTCACTGCATATTTTTGTGCATCGCGAAGCCCAGGAAGGGTCTTTCGTGTATCAAACAGTTTGGCCGATGTGCCGTCCAGCAATTGCGCGAGTTGATGAGTTCGAGTCGCTACAGCAGACAGCAATTGAATGAAGTTCAAAGCCGTTCGCTCCGCCGTTAATAAGGCTCTCGCGGGGCCTTCGAAGATGGCCAGTTGGCTACCGGCGTTGATTGCATCACCTTCGTTCACAAGCCATGTAATCACGACTCCTGGATCGACTTGAGCAAAGGTTTCTGTGGCATAAGGCAGGCCAGCAACAATCATGGCCTCGCGGGTCATTAGTAAAGCACGGCCAGTCTGCGTTTCGGAGATGAGATTAGCGGTGACATCACCGGATCGAATGTCTTCTTGCAAAGCTCGGCTGACATCGGCACGTAGGGTTCTTGGGATTAAATGCATCAGGGCATACCCAACGACCGGCCACCATCTAAAGGCAATACGGTGCCTGTGGTGTAATGATTGGATTGCAGATAACAAATCGCTTCAATTGCGACTTCAAATCCAGGAACTCGCTTCAGTGCACTTTTTGCAATCGCTTGTTCACGGTAAAGCGCATCGTCATCATCACGGAACTCCAATAGCGCGGGACATAACGCATTCACACGGATATCAGGCGCGTATTTTTTGGCTTGGCTTTTCGTCAGATTCAGCAGTGCACTCTTCGACGCCGCATACGCCATATGTTTGTCACTCCCTCGATTCGCGACATGATCTGACACATTCACAATCGAGGGGTTATTTGCTTGGAGCAGCGCCTGGTGAAGGGCATCACTGAAAACCATCGGCGCACCAACATGAATCCGCATCATGAGGGCCAAATTCTCGAGATCATGATGGCCACCTGGATCTGCGAACCAGCTGGATGCGTTGTGGACGATCGATTGAAGCCGCTGACATCGTTCTTGCAGCAGTTCAGATGCCTGGTAGATCCCGTCATCCGTTGAAAAATCAGCGCGAATACAGACCGCGCCAGCCGCCGTGAGCTGGCCGACTTCAGGCCGTTCTGTGCGGTAGGTGAGCACCACTGGTTGATCATTGTTCAAATAATGCATCGCGAGCGCAAAACCTAAGCGGGTCGCGCCACCTGTGATTAATATTGGGTCAGTCATGCTGTGAGGTTATCCGGCCGTATCGGGTCTTCCATTTGAAAGAAGGCGTGGGAAAGTTGCAAGGGGGATGGCCAATAATTGCGTTCACGACGCCAATAATGCTCGGCTTCCTTGCACAGTGCGTCAAATGCTTGATTGTAGGGATGATGCGGATCCATCGGATCACCATCGGTCATCTGATCGATTCCGAGCTCGTGCTGGCGTCTTTGAAACCAAGAAAGTAACACCTGATATTCGCGCGCGTGACGAGCGGTATTTTCCGGTTCAGTGATGATGGTGTACATCAAAGCGCGTTCAATTTTGGACCAAGCGGAATTCGAGTCACCGAATCGGTCATCCAGCTCTCTGCGTGATCACCACTGGTTTGTTTGGATAACGACCAGAGAAAACCGGCTGCCTCTCCATTGGAGCTGATCACGATCAGTGGAATGGAGGCACTATGCGTCCCTGCATATTCAGGCTCGCCTAACGTTCTGCTGGTGTGATTAATTAATGGCTCATAGGTCGGCTGTTTCACGATTGCTTTAAAGTGCCAAAAAGGTCCTATCGATCGTTTGTTTGCAGGACTTGCAAAAACAAATGCTTGTTGAAGGCCAGCATCGGGAATTGGAGTATCATTCTTCGCCATACTTCCTAAGACGATTTCAACGACGTCACTGGGTGAAAAATCGGGTGAGGGTGTTTTGTCAAAACTCCAACTCAACGATGACATACCAAGGGTAAGAAATACTAACCAACGCATGATCGACCTCCGAGGCTTTTTTACGACATGGGGGTTAAATATATGGAGGCAATACCTCATTGCCGACGATTGCATAACAGGAGGCTTCTCTGGGTTGAAAGCGAGGTCCACCCGAGAACGCCGTAAATGCAGGCAACAACAATAACCGTTGATCGGTCACCGCAAAGCAGGCGCAGACTAAATGATCTGCCGCAGTCTTGAATTCAATTTGTGGATGAACATGTCCAGCAATCCGTGCTTGGGATCCGTGATCTGGATGATGCGAAAGCTCGATGCCCCGCCAGAGTGTTGGTTCGGGATGGATGTGAAAGCCAAGCGCGGTCGCAAACGAGTGCGCGTTGCGATCATGGTTTCCAAGAATCACATGAAATTGCACCTTCAGTCCGCTCAATTGATTTGTCCACCGATCCATTTGAGCTTCAGTGATGGATGGCGGGTGATGAAACAAATCACCAAGAATCCATACTGAGGATGCATTGGTTTCGGTAATGGCGTTTGACAACCGTTTGAGATCATCTGTCTCACCACCATCGGGAACAGGAATGCCGGATTGCCGAAAATGTGCACTTTTGCCCAGATGGAGATCGCTTAACAACAAGGTGCTGCTGTCTTGGTGCCATAGCGTCCGATCTGCGCGAGCTGAAAATCGCTGTGCTCCAAACTCAATTATTTGCATGGAAGCCCCTCGTAAAACGGGCCATCCGTTTGGCAACACTTTCAGTGGATAAGCGCGCGCTTAAGCGGTCAATCACCAGTGGAAGCGCAAGTGGTGAGGGTTGCGCGATGAGTTTGATCGAGAGTGGTTTTCGGGATAACTCGTCAAGTGTTTGATGCAGTCGATCAATATCAAATTCGTCGCGAAGGACGTCCTGTTTGGCTTGATTGAGCAACACATGCTCGGGATCGTACTGATGGAGTACGTCATACAATAGTCCTGCCGAGGATTGCAGCATGCGAAGTGATTTTTGACGGCCAGGATAGCCTTCGAAAATCAGACCAGAGATGCGAGCGGTGGCTCGGAACTGTCGTCGAACCAATTCTGACTTGTTCAGCGCTTTTTCGAGATCGTTTGTGAGATACTCAGGGGAGACGATCGAGGACCAATGGGCTTGGCAGTGATCGAGTGGTTCAGGCTCTGGGCTCAGCACTTCAATGCCGTAGTCATTCACAGTGACTGTCAGCGTCGCTGGGATCCTCTCGGCAACTCGTGCCGCAATTAATGGTCCCAGTGCTTGATGAACCAACCAACCAGCGAAGGGATAAAAGCACAGATGGAATCCATCTCGGGTTTTAAACTGCTCTGCCATCGTGGCCTCAAGCCGTGGGCAATGACTGATGTGCGACTGGATGGTTGAGGTCTCTTCAAGCGCTTGTTTCAACCACTGACGATTCAGAATCCGTTGAGATAAGGGGCGTTGTCGTTGGAAATCAGTGGAGACTCGGGTGGCCAAGGTTTCTGATAAAGGTAATCGTCCACCGGTCCATCGCGGGATTTCGCTGACTTTTCCGCGTCCGGCTGGTTTGACGATGAGTTCACCATCAGCCAATCGAAGCATTTCCAGCCGTTTGCCCGAGAAGCGGAAAATATCACCAGACCGCAGTCGACCAGCAAAAGACTCTTCCACTTCTCCAAGATAACCGCCGCGACGCATTTTTACGCGGACATGGGCATGCGAGACAATGGTTCCGATACTCATTCGATGGCGTCGGGCTGTTTGCTGGGACACCATTAAAAAACAGCCATCGTCGCGTTGTTCAAGACGCCGATACTCGGAATATTCTTTAAGTGATTCAGAGCCTTTGACAAGCACTGTGAGTAATCGATTAAAGGTATCCTCTGAGAGATCTCGATAAGCCCAGGATGCGTGAATCTCAGAGAACATCGCGTCGGGGTGCCATGGTGCTTGTAAGGCCATGGTGGCCAGATGCTGGATCAGCACATCAAGACAGTGTTCCGGTGGTCGAATCGGTTCTAAGGACTGATGATCTAGGGCATCGGCAAGGGCGGCGTATTCGTTAAGATGCAGCCTGTTGGTTGGTACCAGCAAGACATCCGTGCCTGCTCCTGGTCGATGACTTGCGCGGCCAGCGCGCTGGATGAGTCGACTGACCGAACGGGGTGAGCCGACCTGGATGATGCGTTCGACAGCTTGGAAGTCGACACCAAGATCCAACGCACTGGTGGCGACCACACAATCAATTTCGCCGGTTTTGAGCTGTGCTTCGACCAGTTGTCTGGACTCTGAAGCGAGCGATCCGTGATGCAATGCGATGGACAGATCCATGCGAACAATGCTGAGCGCCTGAAACCATTGCTCAGCTTGGTTACGCGTGTTGGTAAATAATAGGGTCGTTTGGCCTTTCAATAGGCGTTGACTGACCGGCTTTAGGAGACTTAATCCGAGATGCCCAGCCCAGGGCAGTCGAGCATCTTCGCCAGATTCAGCAATACTGAGAGTGACCACGCGATTGATATCGGCTTGAGTCAGTTCACCGTCGACTCCCATTGGCAAGAGCACCTCAAGGGCTGCTTTCGGGTCTTTTAGGGTCGCGGAGACGCCAGTGATGGTGACATCAGCACTGAAGCGCAGGAGGCGTTGCAAACATAAGCTCATTTGAACGCCGCGCTTGGATGCCATGAGATCGTGCCATTCATCGACGACGACCGATTCCAAAGAGGCAAAAAGCGCCTGAGATTTAGGTGACGATAAAATAACCGACAGTGATTCGGGGGTCGTCATCAAAATCTGTGGAGGTTGTCGAAACAGACTCGCTCTATCTTTGGCTGATGTATCTCCGTTTCGTGAAAGTACCCGCACCTTGCTTTCGACCAATGGATCTTTCAGCGCTAGTTCAAGATCTTTCGTCATCGCTCGGAGCGGAGTGACGTACAAAAGTCGGACTCCCTCTACCTGAGGGTTCGCCAGGAGTTTTTCGATCATGGCGCCGGTTGCGGCAAGTGTTTTTCCAGACCCTGTTGGGCATTGGATCAACTGATGGACTCGGTTGGATGTTCGTTCCCATGCCAGTAACTGAAAGGCAAAGGGTTCAAATCCTTTGCTGCGAAAGTAAGCATGGAGACGATCAAAGGGCATGGTGATTCGTCATCAGTGCGTGAAAATGCGCCAATCCATCTGCGTCCTTGGGTCCCACATCATGCCGCCAGCGTAAAATCCGTGGAAACCGAAGCGCGATTCCACTTTTATGTCGGGTGGAGGCGGCAATGCCCTCGAATCCAATTTCAAAGACCTGTAATGGTTCGACTTGCCGTACGGGCCCGAATTTCTGGATGGTATGTTTTCTGATCCATTGATCCATGGCTTTCAGCTCAACATCAGTCAACCCCGAATACGCCTTCGCAACAGGGACCAGTTCATCCTGGCCATTCCAGCACGCGAGTGTGTAGTCGCTGTGCAGGTTTGCTCGACGTCCATGGCCCGCCTGCGCATAGATCAAGACGCAATCGGCAGTCATCGGGTCCAGTTTCCATTTCCACCAATATCCAGCTTTCCGTCCGGCTCCATAGGTGCTCTGTCGATCTTTAATCATGACCCCTTCGGCACCAAGGTCACGTGCTGCCTCTCTCATCCCGGCAATCTCCGCAACGCGTTGCGGATACAGTACAGGACTTTGCTGGATCGTGATGGTTTCCAGCACCACTTTGCGTGCAGCCAGCGGCTGATCGCGCATGTCTTCGCCCTGAAAGCGCAAAAGATCATAGGCTTTAAAAAAAGCAGGGTGTGTGTTGAGCAGTGTTTGTGTGATGCGTTTACGGTTCAAACGGGTCTGCAGTTGATGAAAGCTCTGTAATTGGCCAGGGGTTCCAGCCAGAATTTCGCCATCGAGGATAATGGGCGACGGCAGGGTGACTGCACTGTCAACGATGTCAGGGAATTGCTCAGTGATGTCCTGATCACCTCGAGACCACAGACGGATGGTCTGATCGGTTTTAATCAATTGAGCCCGAATACCATCCCATTTGTATTCAACCAGTGTGTCTTGCGGATTGAGTGCGGCGATTTCCTCGTCTGTGATCGGATTGGCGAGCAAAAATGGCAGCGGTTTGGCATCCAGCTCGTTTTGTGTCACCGGTTCTTGCAGTCGTTGTAACCAATTGCGATCAGCGACGAATGGTCCCATCAATCGCTCTTCGATGACCGCCCGATCCATGCCGATAGCGCGTGCAATTGCCTCATGGACCAGACCTTTGCTGACTCCGACCCGAAAGCCACCGGATGACAGTTTGAGAAATAAAAACGCCTCATCCTTGGAGAACTCCTGAAGTTGTGCGAGAAGTGCATCGGCAAGAACTTCTGGTTTGAGGCCTGCGAGCTTGGTCTGGTGTTCAATCCATTGCTGGAGAATCGGAGCATTGGTTTGTGGTTTCGCCTGCGGATTGGCAAACAAGATGGCGAGCGTTTCTGACAGATCACCGACGGTTGCGTAACATTCTTCAAATAGCCACGGTGTCTCAACAAATGCTTGGTTTGCTGTGTACTTTAAAAGACTGGGTTTGAGTTGTTTTTTTTCCAGTCGACTAGTGAGTGCTTGAACTGCGATTGCGCTTTCAAGCACATCGGCATGATGAATAAATTCAATCAACGCATCCCGTTTTGCATTGGTCGACTGACTGGTATCTAGTGCTTGAAACAAGCTGACAAAATTCATTGATCAACGCCTTCTTCAATTCCAAATGCGGTTTCTAAACGGTCTGCTGAAATATCGAGGTATTCGTTGAGATACCGTTTTAACACTCGAGTTTCGCCATGTGTAGCGTACACCTGGGTGGCTTGGCTCTCCTGAACTGTCTGGATGAGACCATTCCAATCGGCATGATCGCTGACCACGAATCCTTGATGAATTGATGCGCGCCGCCGAACGCCACGGACTTGCATCCAACCGGAAGCCATTGCCAACTCTGTCGGTTGAAATCGTTTTAAAAACGAGGATCCCGCGACCTGCGGTGGGGCGATGACGAGATCGCTTGAGACGCCCTGATTGGTTTCGCTTGCACGCTCCCAAGGACAAAGATCGATCCCTTGCTGCTCATAGACACGATTTAAGGTGGCGACTGCCCCATGGACTTTCACCGAGCGATCTGAACGACGCTGAATTTCCGCCATCATGCGTTGGGCTTTGCCTAATGAGTAGCAGAGAAGAACCGGGGTACGCTGATGACGGACATGATGATCCCACCATGCGAATAATTGATCCATGATCTGATCCATGGACGGCCAGCGATAGATGGGCAATGCAAAGGTCGCCTCCGTTATTAAAACGTCACAGGGCACAGGCTCAAAGGCTTTGCAGGTTGGATCAGGGTCTCGTTTGTAGTCACCGGTAATGACCCACACCGAATCCCCATCATCAAGACGGATTTGCGCTGATCCAAGGACATGGCCGGCGGGATGGAAGCTGATTTGAACGTCCCCACGTGTGAACGAGTCGCCGTAGGCATGGGGAGTGATCTGTTGGTCACCGAGTCGCTGCTTGAGTAACCCCTCGCCGCCAAGCGCACAGTGATAGTCCTTCGACCCCGCGTGCGCGTGATCAGCATGAGCATGGGTGATTAACGCACAATCGACTGGTCGCCAGGGATCGATATGTGCTTGCGCCCTTGGGCAATACAGTCCTTCAGGGGTCCTGATCACCAAAGGGTCACGGTGACGGCTTTTTTTCGATACCATGGTGTCTTAATTACGTGATGAAGTGAATAAACGCCCCATGTTCAGACCATTCCATGTCGTTGCTGTCGTCCTGATTGCACTCAGTATTACTGAAGTTGCGTCTGCGCGCGAGAAAACTGGATTGGTTTTATCTGGTGGCGGTGCACGTGGTTTTGCGCATGTCGCTGTCCTTGAAGCACTGGAAGCGAACCAGGTGCAAATCGATTACATTGCTGGAACATCTATGGGTGCCGTGGTGGGTGCTCTGTATGCGTCTGGCTTAAGCGCAGATCAAGTTCGCGAGAAGCTCTTCTCTGTGGACTGGGACTCAACCCTTCGTGATGTTACCGATCGCAATGAACGAAGCTTCCGGAACAAGAGCTTTGAGGGGAGAAACTTTTTAGGTCTGGATTTGGGTGTGGCACCTGGGGATCTGCGGTTACCACTTGCCGCACTGCGCGGACAAAAACTCGCCCTTGCCCTGAATGAACTGACACTGGAAACCGCCACGGTGTCTGACTTCGATGAACTCCAGATTCCTTTTCGGGCGATGGCGACTGACTTGGCGACAGGCGATGCCGTGGTCTTGGATCGAGGATCGTTAGCGACCGCGTTGAGAGCATCGATGGCAGTCCCTGTGGTGTATTCGCCTGTGGAAATCGATGATCGTCTTTATGTTGACGGCGGTGTTGCGAATAACCTTCCGGTCGATGTTGCACGTGATATGGGCGCCGACAGAGTCATTGTGGTCGACACTTCATCACTGCGCTACTCCACCAACGAATTAACCTCTGTTGTGACAGTAGTTGATCAGTTGACGAATTTATTGACTCGACGAAATACGGAAGCGCAACTGGAAACGCTTACCGAGCGCGATCTTCTGATCGAGATTTTTCCTGAGGGCATCGCGACGGCTGATTTCAACAAGGCTGACGACGCGTTGGCGATCGGACGAAAGTCATTGTCAGCCATGCCTGATATGTTTGCCCCATTTTCCATTGATCCTGAATCCTACCTCGCTTGGAATCAGCAGCGACTGAAACGCACCGATCCACCGACACTCGGATTTGTAGAGGTGATCAGCGACGCACCTCGTACTTCCAGTAAAACCATCGCAAACCGTTTAACGGTCCGGCCAGGTCAGCCGCTCGATAATGAGCGGCTGAAATCTGATCTCGGAAAAATCTATGCATTGGAAACCATTGATCAGGTCGAAGTCTCGGTGCTGGAGAAAGAGGGCCAAGTTGGTTTGTCGCTCGAAACCAAGGAGAAAGATTGGGGTCCTGACTATTTGGATCTTGGCTTCACGCTCGAGGATAGCTTGGATGGGCGTGCTTCATACAATCTCAATGGGGTGATTCGTGCAACCAACATCAATCCCTTAGGCGGCGAGTGGCGAACCGAATTGACCTTGGGTGATAAGACCCGCGTGACATCAGAGCTGTATCAGCCGATCGACTATGGCTCGGATTGGTTCGCTTCAGCGATCATCGGTTTTGTTCGTGAAGATCGTGCGCTTTATGAAGAAGGGACCTTGACCTCAACCTACTCGACCGAGACTCGTGAGTATGGATTTGATGCCGGTTATTCCTTAGATACACGTGGCGAGTTTCGAATCGGTTTCCGTCAAGCAGACACGAAAAATAACAAATTGTTAGGTACTGACTCCTTAAGTACCAAGGTGGATGATTCCCGTTATTTTGCACGCGCCGGATTTGATACCTTGGACTCGTTCGGCTTTCCAACGGAAGGAATCCGACTCCTAGGTGAGTATTCGATTTATGACGCCAAACTGGGTGCGACTCGTCAGTATGACGGAGTGACCTTGGATCTTTTGTATCCCTTTTATCACAACAAAGGGACAACTCTGGTTGGTCAGGGATATTTTGGATACTTGTTCGAGACTGCTGTGACAGATGTCACACCGCGGTACAGTTTGGGCGGCTTTACTCGTCTATCCGGTTACAGTCCGAATGAAATTTCTGGGCGTCACGCGGGTCTCTTATCCTTTATGGGCTATCAGCGATTAAATGAACGCGCAGTGTTCCCCATTGATCAGCCGTTGTTTATTGGATTTTCATTAGAAGCAGGTAACGTGTTTCAAGATCGCGATGAAATTCGTTGGGGTAATACATTATCCGGCGGATCACTGTTTATCGGAGCGGACACCGCGGTTGGGCCGGGCTATCTGTCGTTCGGTCGAACTGAAGGGGGTCGGCAGTCCGTGACTTTGTCAGTGGGTCGTCCGTTTTCGGAGAGAGACTAATGCGTTTTGAACGACGGTTTGATTCACCAAGACCACCAGTTGAAGTGCTGCGATTGATTGCAGATTTTCGGTATCTAAAATTTTGGGATGCATCGGTTGAATCAGTTGAGCCACTGGATGAAGTATTCGGACAGGGGTCTCAGTATCAAGTTCGTGTCTTGTTTGCCGGTAACCCAATTGAGATGCGATATACGTTAACGGCCTATGAACCCGGGGTCCGCGCAGTCTTAACCGGTATTGCGGACAAAGCTACTGCCATTGATACCATTGAGGTCAGATCCACCGATCAGGGAACTGCGATTGATTACGTTGCAGAGATTCGCTTGGCGTTCCCCTACAATTGGATTGATCCGATCTTAGCTATTGGGTTCAAAAAAACAGTCGATCATGCCGTGGACGGATTAAGACGGTTTCTTTCCGCGTAGGACCGCTTTGCCAATCAGTGTCTGGAACCAGCTGTCTGGCAGAATTTTTCTCAACAAGAGCAGTGATCCACTGTGCTTGCCCGCGTGATAGCGTAATTGTCTTCGCTGATCGAACAGGGCATTGACGACCACCTTGGCAACCTCGCTTGGCGGTGTGGCCGTTTGACCTTCTTTCATGGACGTTGCCAGCCATGACAGTCCGCCTTGATGATAAGGACTTTCCTCCCCAGACGTTTGCATCCCATGCGTCGCAAATTGTGTCTGGGTAAAGCCAGGTTCGATGATTTTGATTTGGATAGCCGAATCGAGGCACTCATACCAAAGGGCCTCATACGAGGCTTCGAGCGCATGTTTCGTCGCGTTGTAATAGCCAAAGTACGGAAACGCCATTCGTCCCCCGATCGACGTATTGACCATCAAAACCCCTTGTCGGTGCGTCCTGAAATGCGCCATGGCTCGTTGTGTGATCGTCATGGTTGCGAAGTAATTCGCTTCAAATTGCTCGCGGATCGCTTCTTCTGAGGCTGATTCGATTGGAGCAATCAGGCCAAAACCTGCGTTATTAAAGACGCCATCGATCGGAGTATCCCAAAGCGTGCTTTGGCAAAATTGGTGGACGCTGGCTTGCGAGCTGAGGTCGAGTTGGTCCCATTCAATCTGCGCGGATGCTGTTTGTTGGTGACGCGAGGTAGCGATCACCGAGTGGCCTTCGTCAATGAGTTGCGCAACGACCGCCTCACCAATCCCGGCCGTCCCCCCAGTCACTAGAATCCGCGCCATGCTCAGACTCCGCAGTGGCCGAGGCCCCGTTTATCCAAATAATCCTGATGATAATCTTCAGCGATCCAGAATTGATCAGAAGTCTCGAGGGTCGTTGCAATGGGTTGGCTGTAATGCCCGGATTGGTTGAGTTGGCTGATTTTCTCTTCGGCCTCGGTATGCTGTGCCGCAGTTTGAGGAAAGATCGCCGAGCGATATTGGGTGCCGATATCAGGCCCTTGTCGATTCATTTGCGTGGGATCGTGCCATTCAAAGAACCAAGATAAGAGGGTCGTAAAGTCGATTTTGTCGGGATCATAAACAACCTCGACCACTTCAGCGTGCCCGGTTCGTCCTGTACAAACTGACCGATAGTCCGGTGAGTCCATTACTCCACCCATATACCCAACAGCTGTCTGACTGACTCCAGGCAACCGTGAAAAGCGTTGCTGAACACCCCAGAAGCATCCTGCTGCAAAATACGCTTTCACCATGTTGTCACCTCAATTGGCTCGGCTCACCGACAAATCCGCAAGTCCCATCAATCCCTCCTTGTGCACTGAGTCAGGGAGTTGCTGGATCGCTTGCTTGGCCTTGTGGACAGCAGCAAACGCTCGCTCTCTGGTATAAGTAAGTCCGCTTGTCCTGGTTACAATCTCTGCAACATCAGAAAATCGATCGCGATCGCCGAACGTTATCGCTTGGGTGATCATGGCTACTTCAGCTTCAGAGGCCTCTGTCAGTGCCTTAATTACGGGAAGTGTGCATTTGCCATCGGCTAAATCATCGCCTAAGTGTTTTCCAAGACTGTCGGCATCACCGGCATAATCTAAGTAGTCATCAATCAGTTGGAAAGCGAAACCAAGTTCAAGGCCGTAGGTTTTCAGTGCATTCACAACTGCTTCGGTTTGGTTAGTGGCTAAGGCCGCACAACCAGCGGCGGCCTCAAAGAGCACAGCAGTCTTACGTGTGATGACTTGATCATATTCGTACTCAGACACATCAGCGCGATGCTGATTTTTGAGCTGCCATACTTCGCCTTCGGAAATTTGGTTGGTGGTGTCGGCTAATAATTTCAAAATATCGAGTCGGCCGACTGAGACCATCATTTGAAATGCCCGTGAGTACACAAAGTCACCCACCAAGATGCTCGCACTGTTCCCGAACGCGGCATTGGCACTTGGTTGCCCTCGCCGAGCCTCTGAACTGTCAACGACGTCGTCATGAAAAAGGGTGGCCGTATGCAGGCATTCAATCGAGGCCGCAAGTGGAATGTGGTGCTGGTTATCAGTATTCAGGGCTCGGGCCGCCATCAACGTGACTAAGGGGCGGACGCGTTTACCGCCAGATTGAATTAGGTATTGGCTAACTTCCTCGATGAAATCGATTTCAGATCCCAGCTGTGAGATCAAAAGTTCGTTTAATGCATCAAAATCAGGTCGGATGAGATCGATCAGTTGGTCATCAGTCGGCATGTATTCGTCCGGTATCAGTGAAGGCTGTATTCTAACGATTATTCAGTTAAGAAAAAGCGAAAATAAGGCTTGTCTTCTGTAGAGGAACTCCCTATTATTACGCGCCTTTCGGGTGGCATTGTCGCCAAATGTGGAAAACGGAGTTAGAACATGTACGCGGTCATTGAAACAGGCGGTAAACAGCATCGCGTTGTTGAAGGCGAGCTTATCAAGGTCGAGAAAATCGAAGCCGAGACTGGTTCGATCATCGATTTTGATCGTGTACTGATGGTTGGAGAAGGCGAGTCAATCAAAGTAGGCACACCTGTTGTAGATGGTGCAAAAGTGTCTGCAGAAGTGATTCAGCACGGCCGTGGTGATAAAGTGACAATTGTTAAGTTTAAGCGTCGCAAACATCACATGAAGCGCCAAGGACACCGTCAGTGGTTTACTGAAATTAAGATCACAACGATCAACGGATAAGGCAGGAGACGGAAATGGCTCACAAGAAAGCTGGTGGTAGTACCCGTAACGGCCGCGATTCGGAAAGTAAGCGCCTTGGCGTGAAGAAGTTTGGCGGTCAACAAGTTGTCGCTGGTAACATCTTAGTACGTCAGCGTGGAACGCAGTTTCACCCGGGCGATAACGTCGGATGTGGCACAGACTATACGCTCTTCGCAAAATCTGACGGCGAAGTGAAGTTTGAAGTGAAGGGGCCGCATAAGCGCCGCTTCGTAAGTGTTGTCGTTTCTGCTTAAGCAGAACACACACTGATCGAAAAGCCCCGCTTGTGCGGGGCTTTTGCGTTTTGGACGATCGATGAAATTTGTAGATGAAGCATTAATCACAGTGGAAGCCGGAAATGGGGGCGCAGGTTGCCTCAGTTTCCGTCGTGAAAAATACATTCCTAAAGGCGGGCCGGATGGCGGCGATGGCGGTCATGGCGGCTCGGTGATTTTGATGGCGGATGAAAATCTAAATACGCTGATCGATTATCGATTCCAGCCTCGTTATCGTGCTGATAATGGACGGCCTGGTGCTGGACGGAATAAAACCGGTGCCGGTGGAAGCGATTTGGTGCTAAAAGTCCCTGTAGGAACGGCCATCTACAATGATCAAACCAATACCTTAGTCGGTGAGGTGGTCGCTGATGGCGATGTGATGACGGTTGCCGAGGGTGGTCGTGGCGGTTTGGGGAATACCCGGTTCAAATCCTCCACCAATCGCGCACCACGCCGCACCACGCCCGGTACTCCTGGTGAGGCATACAAGCTGCGCCTTGAACTGCGTTTGCTGGCTGACGTGGGTTTGGTTGGCCTACCCAATGCTGGGAAGTCGACCTTGATCAGTCAATTATCAGCCGCGAAGCCTAAGATCGCTGATTATCCATTTACAACACTGGTTCCCCAACTGGGTGTCGTGTCATTGGCGCCACACCGGAATTTTGTCATCGCAGACATCCCAGGCCTCATTTCTGGCGCCGCCGAGGGTGCTGGGCTGGGAACGCGATTTTTAAAGCATCTGACACGCACTCGAATTTTATTGCATCTAGTGGATGTGGCTCCGATCGATGAGAAAGATCCGGTTGACGTGGTTGAGACCATTGCCGATGAGCTTGAACAATTCAGTCCGTCATTGGCGGCACGAGAACGATGGTTGATTTTAAATAAGGTCGATTTAGTAAATGCTGATGAGCGTGATGCGTTCATTGATGCACTGAAAGAAGCCTTTAACTGGCCGCACCCTGTACATGTGATTTCAGGTGTGACAAGGGATGGCTGCGAACTACTGGCATACAATCTGATGACGCGACTCGACGAGTTAGCGATCGAGCGGCGAGAAGATCCAGATGTGGAAGCTGCAGAGCGTGCTTGGCTTGATCAAATGGCTGAAGAGGCTCATGAGCGTATTGCGGAGCTTCGAGAAGTCCGTCGTGCGCAGCGGAAAGGGATCGATCTTGAGCCGGAGGACGATGACGATGACGATGAGCACGAAATGGAGGTCATTGTAATTCGTGACTGAGCGGATCAAACTGAAAACCAGTCAGCGTTGGGTCGTTAAAATCGGCAGTGCACTACTGACCAATGATGGCGCGGGACTGGACTTGCAACGAATGCAGTCTTGGGTCAAGCAAATGTCGGCACTCATCGAGGATGGTGTGGAGTTGTGTCTGGTGTCTTCTGGAGCCATTGCTGTCGGCTTGAGAATTCTAAAAATTGATCAGCGTCCCGATGAGTTACCTCGCCTTCAGGCTGCTGCGGCGATCGGTCAAATGGGTTTGGTCCAAGCCTGGCAGAGCTGCTTCTCCGCATGTGGACATGAAACTGCTCAGGTGTTGTTTACGCACGAAGATCTTGCCGATCGAAAACGTTATCTCAATGCCCGCGATACCCTCAAAACTCTCAATTCCTTCGGTATCATTCCGGTTGTGAATGAAAACGATACCGTCGCCACCGATGAGATTCGCTTTGGTGATAATGATTCCTTAGGTGCTCTCGCGACGAATCTGCTTGAAGCCGATGTCCTTGTGATCTTGACGGATCAGGATGGATTTTTTGATCAAGACCCTCGTTTTCATTCCGATGCTGCGTTGATCCCGGAAGCCCGTGCATTGGATGATGGGTTGTTGGCAATGGCTGGGAAAAATGGCGGTGTGCTGGGAACTGGTGGCATGTACACCAAGATTGTCGCTGCGCAACAGGCCGCACGATCCGGCGCCATGACGGTGATTGCGAACGGTCGAGTGGAGCATGTGCTTGAGCGCATCCGAACAGGACAACCTGTTGGGTCTTTGCTCTACCCTGATCTCAAACCACAGGCGGCACGAAAACGGTGGTTGGCTTCACACAAACAAACGCGTGGAGTATTGGTGGTCGATGTGGGAGCAGTTGTGGCTCTAAAAGCCAATGGACGGAGTCTATTACCTGTTGGGGTGACGGCCGTTAAGGGCTCATTTGAGCGCGGTGACATCGTTGCAATTGAAACCGTCGATGGCGAGCGCGTCGCGACAGGGCTTGTCAATTATGGATCAAAACAAGCACTTGAGATGTTTGGAAAACCAACCAAGCAACTGAAAGAACATCAGTTGCTATTGGAAGGTGATGCTCTGGTGCATCGAGACAATATGGCTCTGGTTTGACCCAGCGCCTATGGGTCGATTAGGACGCGATCGCTTTGATTCTCGCGTTCAGACGACTCTTGATACGAGCACACTTGTTCTTTTTGTAGATGCCTTTAGTGACCATCCCATCAAGAATTGGTGTTGCCGCGCGGAGAGCATCCGTTGCAGCTTGTGCTTCACCGGCGGCAATGGCTGCCAGTGTTTTCTTCACATAGGTACGAGCCCGTGAACGCAGGCTGGCGTTATGATTACGACGGACATCTGCTTGCTTGGCGCGCTTACGCGCTTGGGGACTATTTGCCACCGGGGTTGCTCCCTTACACTAAACTTCGAAATAGTTGAAATAACTAGAAAATCAAGGCGGCGGAATTTACCGAATATGGAACCTCAGGTCAAGGATAGTAGAACGTGACGACAGAAAAGATGGTTCGATCGGGGGTCATGGTCGGTGGATGGACCCTTGGATCCCGGGTTCTTGGCCTTGTACGCGACATCGTATTGGCCAATGCGGTCGGCGCCTCCTCTGGGGCGGATGCGTTTTTTGTTGCCTTTAAGATTCCGAACTTTCTCCGCCGTCTATTTGGAGAGGGGGCGTTTGCACAGGCATTTGTTCCGGTGTTTTCAGAGACTCGTGAAAAAGAAGGTGAAGCCTCGGTCCAGCGATTGATCAATCAAGTGGCCGGGCGTTTTGGTTTGATTCTCATCGTTATCAATGTGTTGGGTGTGTTATTGGCCCCTTGGATTGCGATGCTGTTTGCTCCGGGGTTTTCTGATGATCCAGGCAAACTGGCTCTGACAGAGGATTTGTTGCGCTGGACCTTCCCCTATTTAGGATTTATTTGTTTTGTTGCGTTTACAGGCGGGATTTTAAATAGTGTCGGCCGGTTTGCCGTCCCCGCGGCTACACCGATATTTTTGAATCTTTCATTAATCGGGAGTGCACTGTTTCTGGCGCCTCTGCTCTCGCCATCTGTGATGGGGCTTGCCATTGGAGTTGCTATTGCTGGTCTCGTGCAACTGGTCATTCAAATCCCACCATTGATGGCCGCGGGCTTATTACCGAAACCATCCTTACGGGATGATCATCCTGGCGTGTCAAAAATTCTGAAATTAATGGTGCCGGCGCTCTTTGGTGTGTCGGTGAGTCAAATCAATTTGTTGCTCGACACGGTGCTTGCTTCGCTCTTGGTCTCCGGGTCGGTGTCTTGGCTTTACTACTCCGATCGATTGATGGAGATGCCCTTGGGTGTGATCGCAATTGCGGTATCGACAGTCATCCTGCCAAAGTTGTCTCGAGAATTTGCACAAGAAGATCGACAGGCTTCGCGGCAGACGCAGAGTTGGGCGATTTGGGTGGTGATGGTGCTTGGGCTGCCTTGTGCGGCTGCGTTGGCAGTCTTCGGCGAATTGATTCTGGCGACTCTGTTTCAGTATGGAGCCATGGCGGTATCTGATATTGAAGCGTCGGCATTGTCACTCATGGCGTATGCGGCCGGGTTGCCAGCGTTTATGATGATTAAAGTCTTAGCGCCCCATTATTTTGCGCATCAGGACACTAAAACACCGGTGAAAATTGGTTTGATCGCGATGACAGCAAATATGGTGTTTAACCTTATTCTGGTGTGGTCACTGGATCATGTGGGCTTGGCGCTCGCGACTTCATTATCAGCGTGGCTGAACGCCGCGCTACTTCTGAGAGGCCTCAATCAGCGAGGCTGGTATCGGGTCGACCGCCTGCCATGGCGGTCCATGGCACAGCTCTGCATCGCATTAGTTGTCATGGTACAAATCGCCTGGCTAGCGCCGTCTGCAGCAGCGTTAGTGAGTCATTCGGTGGTCGAGCGCGTTGTCTGGACAGCGGTTTTATTGGGTGGATCAGGACTTTTATATTTGATCACGTTAAGGCTGACCGGGATCCGCTATACTTCTTTGCTTGTTCCGCCATCCGCTCGATAAAGTAATGCAGTTTCTCTTCGGTCGACATGTTCAGTTTCGATCACCGCATGTTTTGACCATCGGTAATTTTGATGGTGTTCATGTGGGGCATCAACGTGTCATTTCCCAAGCGCAAGACCTTGCGAAACGGTTAGGCTTACCCTTAACAGTCCTGCTGTTTGAGCCACAACCGAAAGAATTTTTTGCAGAGAACAATGGATCAGAAGCGCCCGCACGATTGATGAGCTTGCGGACCAAGGTTGATGCCCTGAAGGCTTTGGGTGTCGATGTAATTTGGTGCCTCAAATTTTCTGACGTGCGTCCAATGACCGCGGAATCTTTCGTTCGCGATTTGGTCGTCAATAAACAGGTCGCACAAATGGTCGTCGGTGACGATTTTCGCTTTGGCTGCGATCGACAAGGGGATTTTTCCTATTTGATCCAGCAGGGTGCGCAACTTGGCTTTTCCATTGAGCAATCAGCCACACATCGCATTGAGGGGTCTCGGATTTCATCGTCGCGCATTCGTCATTTGCTGAAGTCTCATGATTTTGATGGGGCTCAACGATTACTCAGTCGACCCTATGCCCTCTGTGGCCGAGTCATTTATGGTCAACAATTGGGGCGGAAAATTGGGTTCCCGACTGCTAACATAGCGTTATCAAATTCACCGCCTGTTCGCGGGGTCTTTGGGTGCACTGTGACGCTTCCAGACGAACAGGTCGTTGGAGGGGTTGCGAACATTGGTTCGCGACCAACCGTTTCCGGCCAACAGGTCAGACTTGAAGTGCATTTGCATGCGTTCACTGGGGAGTTGTATGGTCGGATGCTGACTGTGACTCCACGGGTATTTATTCGCGCTGAGCAAAAGTTCGACAGCCTTGAAGCGTTAACCGAGCAAATTCGGATCGATAACGACATGGCTCGGCAATTGCTCGGCTCATTAACTGGATTTGAAACTGAATGACTGATTACAAACAGACACTTAATCTTCCTGAGACTGAGTTCCCGATGCGTGGGAATTTGGCAAAGCGTGAGCCAGACATGCTGGCATCATGGATTGCCGCTGATTGGCATCAGCAGATTCGTGAAGTGCAGTCGAGCCGTGAACAGACGTTTGTCTTGCATGACGGTCCTCCGTACGCAAATGGCGACATTCACATTGGTCATGCCGTCAACAAAGTATTGAAAGACATCATCGTCAAATCCAAAGGATTAGCAGGTTTCAACGCGCCCTATGTCCCTGGTTGGGATTGCCATGGACTGCCGATTGAGCACAAAGTGGAAACGACCATCGACAAGATTGGTGATCAGGTTAAATCAGCCAGTGAATTTCGAAATGCTTGTCGCGAGTATGCAGCGACGCAGATTGAGCGTCAGAAAGTGGATTTTCAACGCCTGGGGATTCTCGGTGATTGGGATCATCCGTATTTGACTATGGACTACAAAATCGAAGCGGATATCGTTCGTTCACTTGGTCGGATCATTGAGAATGGTCATTTCCACCAGGGTGCAAAGCCGGTCTACTGGTGTATGGATTGTGAGAGTGCCTTGGCTGAAGCTGAAGTCGAGTATCAGGATCGAAAAACTTGGACTGTGGACGTCGCTTTCCCGATTGAAAACACGGAGCAGATTGAGAACGTCTTTGCTGTCTCGTCTGAGGTCGCCTCGGGTGCGGCGATGGCAATTTGGACAACCACACCTTGGACGTTGCCTGCGAACCAGTTTGTTGCGGTCAATGCTGAGTTGCATTATGTGCTTGTCGAGTTTGACAAAGACGGTCATCGTTGGACCTTGGTCTTGGCCGAAGGTCGTCTTGAAGCGCTATCTGAGCGCTATGGTGTCGAAGACTTCAAAATCCTCGGGAAAACCCTCGGTCACGCGTTAGCTGGTATTCAATGTGAGGCGCCCTGGGACGGGCGCATTGTCCCTGTCATGGCCGGCGATCATGTCACGCTTGAGGCCGGGACAGGAGCGGTCCACTCAGCGCCAGCCTATGGTCTGGAGGATTTTCATGCGGCGAAATCATTGAATCTCGAGCTTCTGACGCCGGTTCGTGACGATGGGACCTTTGCTGAGACTGTTTCTGTCGTTGCCGGGCTGCATGTCGAGAAGGCGGGTCCTGTGATCGCGGATTATTTGGCGGAAAAGGGCCGGTTGGTTCACAAAGCTCGCCTTGAGCATTCCTACCCACATTGCTGGCGTCACAAAACGCCGGTGATTTATCGCGCGACCCCGCAATGGTTTATTCGCATGCAGGGCGAGGGTCTTTTAGAGACAGCTCGGCAGGCAGTTGAAACCAGCATCCAGTTTACCCCGACTTGGGG
Source organism: uncultured Litorivicinus sp. (assembly GCA_902528165.1). Lineage (GTDB taxonomy): Bacteria > Pseudomonadota > Gammaproteobacteria > Pseudomonadales > Litorivicinaceae > HIMB30. Next base: position 10,302 of record CABZRL010000015.1, on the reverse strand, counting down.
CAAGAATCGGTTAGCAGCAATGCTGGAAGATCGTCCAGACTGGTGTATCTCTCGTCAGCGAAATTGGGGTGTGCCGATCACTGTGTTTGTGCACCAAGAAACCAGTCAGCTTCACCCGGATACCCAACAGTTATTCGAGACGATCGCGCAGCGGATCGAACAAGGTGGAATCAACGCGTGGTTTGATCTCGATCCTGCTGAATTCTTGGGCGAGGATGCAGCCGATTACCGGAAGGTCACCGATGTTCTGGATGTGTGGTTTGACTCAGGAACGACGCACGCCTCCGTGTTAGGTCGTCGGGAGGGATTACATTTTCCCGCAGATCTCTACTTAGAAGGGTCTGATCAGCATCGTGGTTGGTTCCAGTCATCGTTATTAACTTCGGTTGCGATTCACGGGTGCGCGCCATACAAGGGCTTGCTTACACATGGATTCACCGTTGATCAAGACGGTCGAAAAATGTCGAAGTCACTTGGCAATGTGATTCCACCACAGGATGTGATGAACACTCTCGGTGCTGATATTTTACGTTTGTGGATTGCCTCGACAGATTTCACAAAAGAAATGACGGTGAGTCATGAAATTTTGAATCGGACCTCCGACACTTACCGACGGATCCGAAATACGGCTCGATTCCTGTTAGCGAATATGGCTGGATTCGACCCAGCCACCGATCAGGTTGCCAATGATGATCTGGTGTCCTTAGACGCTGAAATGATCCGGCGAACCACCGAGCTTGCGAGCAAAATTATGGGTCATTACGCACGGTATGAATTCTCGGAAGTCACTCAAGCTCTCCATCATTTCTGTGTTGATGACTTAGGCGGCTTCTATCTTGATATCGTTAAGGACCGTCAATACACGCTAAAACCTGACAGTCACGCGCGAAAAAGTTGTCAGACAGCGCTTTACTGGATCACTGATGCCTTAGTGCGCTGGATGGCTCCAATTTTATCCTTTACTGCCCAGGAGATCTGGGAAGCAATGCCAGGCGAACGGCCGCATCAATTTGTGTTTGCTGTCACAGAAGCAGACTTGCCAGAGGCAAACGGCCGAGCACAAGTGAATTGGCAGTTGATTCAGTCAGCGAAAGAATCGGTCAACCAAGCCATCGAAGTGGCACGGAACGATGGATTGGTGAAGGGCTCTTTATCGGCTGAAGTCGCGCTCTATGCTGATGGATCGGTGTTTGATGCCTTGACGGCTTTGGGTGATGAGATTCGTTTCGTGACCATTACCTCAGAGGTTGACTTGTATCCACTATCTGAAGCGCCAGACGGTGCGGTGACAGATTCTGTCTGCCCGCAACTCGCTGTCGTTGTCAAAGCAACTGAGTCTGAGAAATGTGAGCGGTGCTGGCATCATCGTCCTGATGTTGGCTCTGTGAGTGCGCATCCGGCACTCTGCACTCGGTGCGTTGATAATGTTGAAGGTACCGGCGAAGAGCGAACCTTTGCATGAGGCTTGATTTTGTCCTGTTGATTGGGGTTATTTTCCTCCTTGACCAGTGCACCAAGCTTTTGGCATCCACCTATTTAAATTACGCTGAGCCCGTGGGACTGTTGCCGTTTTTCTCGCTCACCCTGCTGCATAACACAGGGGCTGCGTTTAGTTTTCTTGCCGACGCGGGTGGCTGGCAACAGTGGTTGTTTTTGGTGTTAGCCATTGGTGTGTCCGCCTATTCGGTTTGGTCGTTACGGGATGCTGAGCTTTGCGGATGGATGCAAGCCGGATTCGTTCTATTGATTCCTGGTGCAGTCGGTAACGCAGTCGATCGGGTTGCTTTTGGCTATGTGGTCGACTTTTTGCACTTTCATTGGGGAGATTGGTCGTTCCCAGCCTTTAATGTTGCTGATACAAGCATTACGTTAGCAGCAGGTTGTTTATTAATTGGATGGTATGTAGATGCTCGACATCGGCCCAAACTGCAAAGTTGAATTGCATTTCGCGTTACGCCTTGCCGATACCGGCGAGTTGGTGGACTCCACATTTGAGAAAAAGCCAGCCAAGCTGGTTATTGGTGATGGCAATCTTCCCGAGGCATTTGAGGCGGTGATCTTCGGCATGAAAGCCGGAGACAAAAAAGTGGAGCGAATCGCACCGAAAGATGGGTTTGGCCAACATAACTCATCAAATGTTCAAAAAATCTTTCGAGATCAATTTGATCCATCTGTTGAATTGTCCAAAGGCTTGGTTGTTAGCTTTCAGGATAAAGCCAAATCAGAGTTGCCTGGAGTGGTCTTAGCAATTGAAGAACAGATGGTGACGGTGGATTTTAATCATCCGTTGGCCGGACGTGATTTGGAGTTTGAAGTCGAAATTCTCTCAGTCGTACCGGCGGAGAAGCATTGATGCAAGTCACACTGGCGAATCCACGCGGCTTTTGTGCCGGAGTCGACCGTGCCATTGATATTGTCAATCGAGCACTGGAGGTTTTCGGTGCTCCGGTGTACGTGCGCCATGAAGTGGTGCACAACAAAACCGTTGTGGATGACTTAAAATCCCGAGGTGCCATCTTTGTCGATGAGCTTGATGAAGTTCCTGATGACACTATTGTCATTTTTTCCGCCCACGGTGTTTCACGAGCGGTCCAGAACGAAGCAAGACGACGGAAATTGAAAGTGTTTGACGCCACCTGTCCTCTGGTGACAAAGGTGCATATGGAGGTGATTAAGTTTTCGAGAGAGGGCCGCGAATGCATTTTAATTGGTCATGCAGGTCACCCTGAGGTTGAGGGTACCATGGGCCAATTTGATACTTCCCGTGGTGGCGTTATGAAGTTGGTTGAAGATGAGAATGATGCTCGGACGGTCGATATCGCCGATCCAAAAACCGCATCCTTTGTCACGCAGACCACCCTCTCGATGGACGATACGGCCCGCATCATTGATATTCTTAGACAGCGTTTCCCCGATATTCAGGGGCCGCGGAAAGACGATATCTGCTACGCCACGCAAAATCGTCAGGATGCCGTTAAGCGGTTGGCTGAGGATAACGATCTCGTCTTAGTGGTTGGCTCTCCAAATTCGTCCAATTCCAATCGATTGAAAGAGTTGGCTGAACGGTTGGGTGCACAATCCTATTTGATTGATGGTCCAGAGCAAATTGACTCACGATGGGTTGATGAAGCCAGTGCCATTGCAGTGACGGCTGGTGCATCTGCGCCTGAAAATGTGGTGCAGGCTGTCTGTGATCGGCTCAGAGAATTAGGCGCTGATCATATTGGTAAAGAAACGGGCGTCGACGAGTCTGTACAATTTTCCCTCCCCAAGGAGTTGAAACTCCACCCGGTCGACTAGAACCGAAGTCCAAGAGTCCTCCATTGAGGATGTGATCTGCTGTACTGCCACCACGGAGGTGATATGCGTGGGTTTGCTTTATCTGACAGTCTGATGGCGCTAGCGATTGTCAGTCTGTTATTGGTTGTGATGTTAAGCCGAGGTCCGGATCTCGAGGCGCGTGAGGCCGAGTGACGGATTGAGGCTAAGATGTTTGATGATGCCAATGCGGCGTTGGTGTTTAGTCAGACTCTGGATCAGACGGGGCCTTGGGTGCTTTTTGATCGGGGCCAAGCAGTTGCTTTGCCGAGTGATCGTTTCCAATACCTCAATGAAATCATTGCGCTATTTCCTGATGCTCCCTACCGGCTTGAGTTACACGTCATTGCTGTGTCGACAGATCGATATACCAGTACGGTGCAACTCTATCGAGTTGATGAATTGATGCTTGACGAGGAGATCACATGGTCAAGCAAGCAGGCTTCCTAGCTGAAAATCTCGTGGGTATTGCCGTTGGTCTGGGTATTGTTGTGATTTTGGTTTCGCTCTGGGTTGCCGATGCATCGCGACGTACTCATGAAATCGAAGGCATGATTGAGCGAGCTGATCTGGATGCTGCCAGATTTTATCTGCCACTGGTCGTCGTTCCAGCACAAAGGATCGAAGTGGTTTCGAAGGCGACCCTAGTGCAGGCGATTCATGAGTCCCAAGTTCATCCCATCTCTTCGCAGGCATTAAAATTAATTCATCCTTATTCCACGACCTATCTGTATCTCGGGCTGAGCAAAACGCAGAACAAATTAGCCCTCTGGGTTCATCAGGAACGCTTTGGAAATACGTCCAACCAAGCACTGCTCGACGCAACCGGTGATTTGACACTTGAGATGACGAACGACACATTCTGTTTGGGACTCTCTGACCCCCAGTGGGTGTATTGCCATCATCGATTACCAGGGCAAACCCATGAGTTCTAGAGCCGGCTCTGCCTTGATTGCGATGCTAATCGTGATGGCGGTACTGGGGTTTCTTTGGGTTGGTGACTGGGTGCTCCGGCTGACCGATGAAATGACCAGAGATCGAGTGATTCAGATGGAGCAAAAGCACCGCTCAGCGGTTCAAGCGGAATGGGACGCACTGGATCGACTGATTCAGGAGGCTGATCCGCTGAAAGCTTGGCAGCCGATCGAATATGTGATCCCAGATGGTGTTTTAGAACGAGTGGTCAGTTTGAAACTGGCGAATGTCAATGGTCAATGGATGGTCAAGGATCGGAAGGTTTTATGGCGCGCGAAAGTGGTTTCTCATTAATCGAAGTCTTAATCGCCATGGCCATTACGGCAATGATGGTGATTGGTGGATTTCAATTATTTGGCCAGACAGCCGAGCGATCCAGTACCTTATATTTCCAAAGCGAGTTAATGGGTCAAACGGAATCGTTGAAACGCCGGGCGCAGTCGGTGGAAGACTTCCCTGATCATCTTGACAGCGAATCTGATTACACACTCGAGATCACAAACTGCGGCTCTGATTGTCGTCGGCTTCGATTGACTCCAAAGCGCTCGCATCCGTGTCTTTATTGGGAGCTTGATACCACCGGCGTCATGGCTTCCGGTCGAGTAGGATGCTGGCCGCAATCAGCAATTCGACGGCTCTCGGGAGAGTCGAGTCCGCCCGAGACTTGAGACGGTCAAGACCCAACCCACTTGATGACTGCGCAGTCGGATTTGCCCTGGGCTCACTGATCCATCCGGGTAGGCTTCTAGATGGTGTCCAGAAAATGAGCGCACTTGTGTGACCAAGGCGGTGTCTGGGAGTGTCGTGGTGGTTGGCCGTTGATGAGTCACGGCATAGGCCATGTGTTCTCGGATGGCGGAACGAAGCATTGCGACGTCTTGATTTGCGATTGAGGCATCACGAGGTGTCGACCAGGCCGACACGGCTTGGGACGCGAGAATCACGCTGATTGTCAGTGCTGTCAATAATGAAAGAATTTGCATCCTGAGAGTGTAGTTGGTTCTGACGAAACTGCTGATGCATGCGATAATCGATTCATGGTTCAAGTGAATTTTTCATCGCCCGACATTCTCATGGTTGGTGCTGGCGTCATGGGTATGTTGTCGGCCTTGGAACTGGCTGAGGCGGGTCAAAAGGTTCTGATGATTGATCAAGGCCGGGCTGGCCTTGAGGCCTCTTGGGCTGGAGGCGGGATCATTTCGCCACTCTACCCATGGCGGTATGCGCCACCGATTACGGCCCTAGCAACTTGGTCTCAGCGGGTGTTTCCAGATTTGATCGCTTCGTTAACCGATTCCACAGGAATTGACTCAGAGTTATCCGCAAACGGAATGTTGGTGACCGCGACGGACGAACGAGACCAGGCGTTGGCTTGGGGAGCAGGATTATCTCGCGCGGTGATTGAGATTTCTGATCAAGAGGCGCGAGTGTTGGAGCCTCTTGTACATCTCGACGCGACACCTCTTTGGATGCCGAGAGTTGCCAGTGTTCGAACTCCAAGGATGGGTCAGGCACTGCGGCAAGCGTGTCTGGATCATCCAAAGATTGAGCTACGTGAACATCAGGAAGTGTCCCTCGGTGGTGATCTGGATGATCCGCAGGCATTCAGTGGTAGCCAGCGGATTGCTGCGCATCGTATCGTGCTGTCAACCGGCGCCTGGACCGGATACTTACTCTCCGGATTGAATGTCCGTTGTCCAATTCAACCCATGAAGGGTCAGATGTTGTTATTTAGCCCCTGTCATTTGGTGCATCGAGTCGTGCTCGCGAATGGTCGTTATGCCATTTCTCGAGCCGATGGCCGAATCGTCTTTGGATCAACCCTTGAGAATGTCGGCTTTCAGAGAACACCGGATCGAGATGCCTTTGAATCACTCTATGCCTCGGCAGTGCGTTTAGTTCCTCAGTTGGCAACGGTCGACATCGAAGCGCAGTGGGCAGGATTTCGGCCAGGCTCGCCGGAGGGGATACCGTGGATTGGCCCGGTGTCAGAAAAACTCTGGGTTAATTCTGGTCATTTCAGAAATGGAGTAGTCTTGAGTCCTGCCTCGAGCCGATTATTATGTGATCTGATGATGGGTCGCACACCGATCATTGACCCAACACCCTACCAACCTCGGAACCCTGTATGACGCAACCTTTTCGTATTCGGCTTTATCAAATGGACGCTGTTGTTGGTGACTTCGATGCCAACTTGCAGAAGATTGCGCGAGCTGCGGATCAAGCACGTGCAGACGGGATTTCGATGTTGGTTGTTCCAGAGTTGGCATTAACCGGTTATCCACCGGAGGATTTGCTATTACGTCCGGCGTTGATCGACAAATTAGCCTCGGCGAATTTGACGCTTCAAGAGATCAGTCATGATGTAACGCTCTGTGTTGGTGCGCCCAGTGTGGTGCCGGTGGCGACCAGTGATTGGGCGCTTGGCAACAATAGTGCGCGTCCGGCCTCATTGTTGAATAGTCTTTTGATGTATCGAAATGGCGAGCATGTCTTGTCTTACCATAAGCAATCCTTGCCGAACTATCAGGTCTTTGATGAGCGGCGATATTTCGTCGCTGGAGCCCAATCCATGGTTTGTGATCTCGACGGGTTGCGTGTGGGTTTGCTGGTGTGCGAGGACGTCTGGGTTCCTGATATTGTTGAGTCGACCTGTCGACTCGGCGTGGATTTGATTCTGGTTGTCAATGCATCGCCCTTTGCCGAGGGTAAGTTCGGTGAACGCCTCGATCATCTGAAGCATCGGGCAAGCGTCAATCGGGTGCCAATTGCTTATGTGAATCTCGTCGGTGGCCAGGATGAGCTGATCTTCGATGGTGGGTCGCTTGTGGTCGACCGCGACGGTGAGATTATCGCGCAGGCGATATTCTTCGCCGAGGATCAATTGGATGTGGTTTGGGATGGCCAGCATCTGATTGGTGACCGCGTGGAAAATACGCCATCGGATGATGCGTTGTTGTATCAAGCGCTTGTCACCGGGGTTCGCGATTACTTTTCCAAGACAGGGTTTCGCAAAGCTGTCCTTGGTCTTTCTGGTGGAATTGATTCGGCACTGACGCTTGCGGTTGCAGTCGATGCGTTGGGCGCTGATCACGTCCATGCGGTCATGATGCCTTATCTCTACACCGCAGATATCAGTATCACTGATGCCAAACGTCAAGCCGAGCTTCTCCGATGTGAATTTTCGATCATTCCCATTAAACCCATGGTGCGGGAATTCATGCAGACGCTTGCGCCATTTTTTGACGGTCATCCGGTCGACACCACTGAGGAAAATCTGCAAAGCCGATGTCGTGGCGTCTTGTTGATGGCGCTGTCGAACAAAACCGGGGCTCTGGTGCTGACAACTGGGAACAAAAGTGAAATGGCAGTTGGTTATGCGACGCTATATGGGGATATGGCTGGTGGGTTTGCTGTTCTGAAAGACGTTTGGAAAACTCGAGTGTATGACTTAGCACATTTTGTGAATCGCGCGACCGAAGTGATCCCTGAGCGGGTCATTGTGCGTCCACCCTCAGCGGAACTCGCTCCGGGACAGGAAGATTCTGACAGCCTGCCGCCCTATGATCGACTCGATACCATGCTGTCGCTGTACATCGAATCGGATCTATCGCCGAGTGAGATTATCGATGCCGGTTTTGATCCGGTCGAAGTCAAACGCATGTGTCGCTTGGTGGATATCAATGAATACAAACGTCGACAGTCAGCCGTGGGCCCGCGGGTAACGGTCAGAGGCTTCGGTCGCGATCGGAGATATCCGATCGCAAACCGCTGGTCGTTTTAGAAGAAGACTTCGTCGACAACCCGCGGGGCGTCGATCGATGGCGCATCCTCTGCTGGCCGTAAGGTCGCTTGCGGACGACGACCAGTGTCAAGTCTACGGGATTGGCTAAAGGCAGCTAAGCGGTCTGCGAGATCGCCGGCACTCCCTAAAAAACCAAGCGTTAGGATGCTTGTTAGCGTTTCCCCTTCCTCGTAAAGCACTCCAGGTGCTAAGCGCTGATCGCCGCGTTCACCAATGACATATTGCGGATAGTTTTCAGACAAGACAAAGAGTGCATCTTGCGATTCTTGGGGTAGGCCCAAAGCCTCGAATGACAAATGCATCACGATCAATGCATCAATTACCGCAGGCGTTGACGGATAGCCCTCGACCACTTGGCGCGAACGATTGGCTGCCGCTAAATAAGCACCTTTGCGGATGTAATGGCGTGAAACGTTCACCTCATATTCGGCCAGCTGGTTGCGCACATAGATCAGACGCAGTGTGGCGTCTTCACCAAATTCGCTGTCTGGATAACGCTCAAGCAGTTGTTTGAAATCGTCAATCGCGTCGCGTGCACCACCGATATCGCGACCGGTTTCATCGCCAGGAAGATATCTGGAGACCATGGAATCATTGGATGCATAGGATGACAGGCCTTTCATGTATTGCGCATAGTCGGCCTCTGGATGATCAGGATTTAAGCGAATAAACCGATCTGCTGTCAGTCGTGCGAGCTCATATTTTGATGATTTAAAATAGGCGTAGACTAAGTCCAATTGGGTGCCATCGGCATATTGACCGAAGGGAAAGCGACGATCGAGTTCTTCCAGTGAAGTGATGGCTTCAAGGTACCGACTGCCATCCATGTGGCCTTGCGCTTCTTCCCACAATTGCCGCTCGCTGTTTAAATTGGCGTCTGGATCAAATAGCGAACAGGCGGTAAGTACAACACAAATGAGCAGGAAGCTAAGGGTCCGGGTTATCATGGGATTCCTTGTTTCGATGAATCGACAAATGACCGATCGGCAATATACCAAGACGCATATTCAAGCACAGTTTGACGTTCCTTTGGAGGAATCCGGGTCACGAATTGATCAGGTGTTGGCTCGGCTCATGCCGGATTACTCACGTGCTCGTTTAACGCAATGGCTCACCGAGGGGCAGATATTAATCGATGGCGCTGCCAGAAAGCCAAAAAATAAAGTCTTGGGTGGTGAAAAGATTGTTGTGAATGCGGAGCTCGAACCCCGGATTGACTGGTCTGCAGAAAATATCCCCTTGGATCTTGTGCACGTTGACCATGATTTGATCATCGTAAATAAGCCAGCCGGTCTTGTCGTGCACCCTGGTCATGGAAATCCTTCAGGAACCTTGGTGAATGCGTTGCTCTCGCAATTTCCGGAATTGGAAGAGATCCCACGGGCGGGCATTGTTCATCGACTCGATAAAGAAACTAGTGGTGTTTTGGCAGTGGCGAGATCTCTGAAGGCACAGGCCAATCTCGTGAAACAGCTCAAAGATCGCTCGATGAGTCGTCAATACGTCGCATTGGTTTACGGTCACCCCAACAAAGAAGGCACGATTGACGCGCCGATGGACCGCCATCGCTTGCAACGAACGAAAATGGCAGTAGTGTATTCCGGGAAGCCTGCGGTGACCCATTACCGTGTGACGGAAACCACAGCGCATTGTGCGTGGGTTCAAGTCAAGTTGGAATCAGGTCGCACGCATCAAATTCGGGTGCATATGATGCACATCGGGCATCCGTTGATTGGTGATCCTGTCTATCGGCAGGGGCGTCCAGGTCTTGGGTGCGCGGCGGTGGCTACCCGAGATCTGATTGATCAATTCCCGAGACAAGCTTTGCATGCGCAATTGCTTGGGCTCAAGCATCCATCAACCGTCGAGATGGTCCAGTTTGAAGTGCCGATGGCTCAAGACCTTGCCGAACTCCACGCACAATTGAAGGTCGTCGATGTCTGATTCGTGGTTCGCAGTTGATATCCATCCAACCGTGGTTGCCCTGCAAACGACTCGTGTATCGCAGCCCTCGCCCTATGGATCCTTTAATTTAGGCTTTCATGTGGGTGACGCCGCCGTATCTGTCGCTGCTAACAGGGACCGATTAGCTTCCCATCTCGGGCGTTCAGTTTACTTTCCAGAGCAAGTCCACGGCGTCGATGTCTTGCGAGTCGGCGCAGACACAGATGCTCAAGTCGCTGATGCCGTTGTTACCTCTGAGA
>CABZRL010000014.1:0-44820 GCA_902528165.1 uncultured Litorivicinus sp. | reverse complement strand
GCCGCGATCAAAATCGACAAATGGGAGTGTATGAAAGGCGAAAATCAGCGCGGTTCACCTTATGAATATTCCCGTAATGCCAGAAATGGCGCCACCGGACCCGCTTCAATTGCTTGTAAAAAGGAAAATTAAAACGTGACCTACACCATCTATCTTTCTGGAGAAATCCACACCAGCTGGCGTCAAGAAATCATTGAGGCGACAACGGATTTGGGGATTCGGTTTACCGCCCCTGTGACAGACCATCCTGCGTCTGATGCCGCTGGAGATTTTCTTGGACCGGTCGAACCTGGATTTTGGAGAGACCAACAATCCAGTGGTGTCAATGCGATTCGCACACGCCATGACATCGATCGAGCGGATTTGGTGGTGGTCCGATTTGGCGATCAGTACAAACAATGGAATGCGGCATTTGATGCAGGCTACTGTGCCGCCAAAGGAATTCCCTATATCACACTGCATGATGATGACATTGTCCATCCTCTCAAAGAGGTCGATCAAGCAGCCTATGCGTGGTGCAAAACAACCGAACAGGTCGCAACCCTACTCCGCTATGTGCTGACACAAGCCTAATCGGTGGAAGATCTTTCCTGGTATCAGTACGCGATCATTGGACTCACCTTTGTTTGGAGTGGTTTCGTCCGAAGCGGGCTTGGGTTTGGAGGCGCAGTCTTAGCGCTGCCCTTTTTGCTATTGGTTGTGAATGATCCGCTGATCTTCCTCCCGTTGATCGCAATGCATCTGATTTTCTTTTCCACTCTGATTATGATCCAGAGCGCCCGCAATCAGGCACCAGAGCGACTCAAAACCATCAATTGGGCTTACTTAAAACGTAGTATGGCAATCATGATCGTCCCGAAAATTGTCGGTGTGATTGGACTACTGACGCTACCGCCCGTGATCATGAGCACGATTATTTTCGTGATCGTCATCGCCTATGCGATTGGATACATCATCAATCGCCCGATCCAGATCAAAACCAAGCTTCAGGAGTATGGGTTTTTAGGTCTGGGCGCCTATGTTTCAGGAACCTCACTGACGGGAGCACCCTTAATTGTTCCAGTGGTTGCAGCACACGTTGAAAAACATGAATTACGAAACACACTGTTCGTTCTTTGGTGGACTCTAACGCTCATCAAACTGATCTCATTTGTCATCGCCGGAATTGATCTGCAGTTAATTCACCACCTGTGGTTACTTCCCTGCGCATTTGTCGGGCATGTACTTGGCAACCGCATGCACAGCTATTTGGTGGAACAAGAAACCCCAACGTTTTTCAGAGTACTCGGTATCGCTTTGGTTATTGTCAGTTTGACTGGTCTCCTGAAGTCCTTTGTCTTCGGCTTGTCGGCTTAGGGCATTTTCCGCCCCCGTTAAGTCAATCGCTTGACCTTGCCAAAAACCTCGTCGATCCGACTGGTTGATGGTCAATTGCCTGGATTCGTGAACATTGGGTTCAGCGCGCCTCAACAGGGCTTTGATTCTCGCCAATAGCTCTCTTGGGTTAAAAGGCTTCCCCATGTAGTCATCAGCCCCTAATTCGAGGCCAAGAATGCGATCCACGTCATCGCTTGCGGCTGTGAGCATAATAATGGGGACAGCCGATTTCTCTCGCACCTTCTGACACACGGAGAATCCGTCCATTCCAGGAAGGCCAACATCCAAAACAACCAGCCCAATCGCTGTTCAATCAGAGTCCAAAAAGGCCTCACCGGAGACAAACAAAGAGGATTCATAACCGTTGGTTTTCAGGTAGTCCCCAATGAGAGACCCCAACTCGGGATCATCATCGACAATCGCAATCACTGTCATCTTGAAGATTCTCGCATCAGGGTCATGCGTCGATCACCGGATAAATCGGCTCTTTCCATGGATGATTTGGATGATCCATCATCAACTCAACAAAAACGGGGATCAATGACCCTAGAATTTCAGATCCATCCTTCACTTGCGCGCGATTAATCGCGCCCGACCATGTCGAGCCACCATGGATAATCTGATTACGAAGCACATACAGTCGATCAAAGAGTTCGTTTAAAACTCGTTCGGTATCTTTATCAGCGAGCGCCAGCTTGGCTTTTTTCACCGATGCCTCAAGACGCCCTGCCCAATCGTCATGACCTTCGATACCGTTTTGATGATTCCAAAAGGGGCCAAATACATACTGGTTCTCGAGGACCAATCGAATCTCATGGGGGAATCGGGTCCAAACCAAATGGTAAATCCGATCGTCACGATCAAAGGATAACAGCGTACTCAAAAAGCTTTTAAAGCGGCCTTTCTCTGAAACGTGATAGGCAATCCCGATGTCTTGTGAGTAAGCGGAATTAAATGCGATCCAGAGGAACACAAAGGCAGCATCGCGATCGTCATCCTCACGAGCTGCACGCTGCAACCAACTAATGGCTCGATGCACTCGAAGCCCAAGACTGTCTCCAAAACCATCTCTTAACGTGCGCTGTTTGTTTTTCAGATTGTCCGCATCGGTTCGCGTGATCACGATCGCCTCCTCTGTTGTCAGAAAGAGTCTACCTTGTTGTCATGCAAACGGAGAGCGTGTGCATCATCGTGAAATGATAAACGCTGGGAATATGGCACTTCGGCCTTGGCCGCGGTAGCGCAACATGCTGGGGATCACGAGGACGAGTCTGTGACGTGAAACTATCAGTTCTCGGAATCCGATACCGGGGAACTGTGCGGACTTCATGAGTCTTTTCACACGCCAGTTTGAGACGCTGTGGGGTTTGGTGATTGCCATCATGGTCATAATGAAACGCCCGACACGCAGCACTTGTCTGAAATGACACAAGCGCGGCACCGACCAACAAACAAATCCGAATTCCATGACGCATCGTTAAAGAATCGGACGACTCAGCCGTTTATTGAGCATTTAATTTGACCGCAGCAAACGACGATGCATCACATAGCCCGTCATAAAAATCACGAGACTCACCAGGAGCGACCACAGAGAGCCGGTCGCGAGCCCTGTAATGGCCTGACCTGTGTTACAACCAAGCGCGAAAATCCCACCGACGCCCATCATCATCGCCCCTAGAAAATAGCGAGCATGGTCATTTGCTGATGCAAACGTTTGCCATTGAAATTCTCCACGAACCATCGATGACAAAAATGCTCCAACGAGAACGCCCAAAATCAACGTGACATTAAACGTTGGCTCAAGGCCGGACGCCAGTTGTAGATAGATCATGGCTGCACCGATGGGAGCCACAAAAGTCAAGGAGACAGGGGCCATTGGATCAAAGTCATCGGTACCTAAGACGGATGTTATCGACCAAGAACCAGCAACCAAAAAACCGACCAAAAGACCACCTATCAGATATCGATTCAATCCATGACGAAATGCAAAAACACCAATGACTCCTGTGACGCCCAGAATCGCGACCCAAGCCAAGGATGGCGCGAGCAACAGAATGGACTCTGTGGGTAGCTGTAAGGCCCCGGACTGTTGCCATTCGACCCGGGTTTCTGCCATCAATCCTTTGAATGTGGCATAGGCTGACAACCCAATGACAAACAGACCGAACCAAGCACGCAAATTCCCAGAGCCACTGAGAACCACCAACCGGGCTGGACATCCGCGCGTTAGCATCATTCCAGCCCCAAAGATCGCCGCACCCATCAGTGTCGTCCACCAAGATAGCGATTCGGGGAAATAGACGGTTTGTGACCCATCGAGATGTCCATCCAGCAACATCCATTGCGTCATCGGTAGTGCGATCAGTAACGCACCAAGCCAGGCGGTCAAGGTGGCCGAGCCTTTGCCCTCGGCCAGGTCAGAAATTCCCCGTCGGACGCAAAAAGCCGTCGATTGAGCAACCACTCCGTAAAGTAAGCCGACGACCAACCCTGTTAAGACAAACCACCCTCGTACGTCCAGCTCTTCCATCACCTATCCTTCTCATCCAGCGCGTGCATGCTAACACTTTGATTATTTCTAAGTTAGTCAGTCCGACAGGCTGATCATTCCATAGTTAATCAATTCGAAATTGACCCCAACACTCATGATGCTGTTTAGGCACCAAAAACGACCAAATACAGGCCGAGCACTGCAAACGCCCATAAAAAAAATTGCTTAAACTGGTCTTCACTCAACACACGCCGAATCCGTGCTCCGCACCACACACCGAGCCCTACTGGCAAACACATGGCAACAGAGAGAATGGATAGGTCCTGAGTCGCTTTTTCAAACCACCAAAGCGACATTCCCATCGCGATGGTGGAGATCAAAAATAAAACACCCATCGCGCACAGCAAATCATCTTTGGATAACTGTAGCGAACGCAAGTACATCACACCGGGCACGGACATCGATCCGGTCATGCCGGTCAACACCGAATTCAGTAAGCCAAGACCCATCCCCAAACGATGGTTGTGCTGCATTTGCATCACAGGATTGTATCCATTTAATGAAGCCAGGCTGTAAACCAAAATGGTGAGACCTAATACCCGCTCAAATGGGAAGGCAAGCAAAGATACGACCGCCCACAGCCCCAGGGGTACCAGAAGAACCGAGCCTAAGAGAAACGCCCAACATTTGGTGATGACATCGACTACCGACCCTGTATTCCAGATTTGGATGATATTGGTCAAAACGGTCGGCACTAAAATTAACATCATCGCTGTTGGAATATCAGAGATTAGCGCGCCAAGGCCAATCCCAATCGTGGGCAAACCAAAGCCCACCGTACCTTTAACCAAACCCGCCAAAACGAAAATCAGGCAAATCTGTCCAATGAACTCGGAAAGGCCTATCTCCACGTCTAAAGTAGTTCGCGCTTTGCAAGATCGCACATATACTCGTGCAATCCGCGACTCCATGGCTCAAGAGCCGGACAACGCTCAATGCCATGAGTCAGCGAGCCAATCGATGGAATCGTAATGGTGACACGGTCTCCCTCGAGGTGTGTAAATCCCTGACCTTGAACAGAACGATCCCAAATTGGCGCAATTGGCGAACCGGTAAAGGCGAACACGCCATCGGGATAATCGTGCTGGTCGAACAACGCATCGACCAACGCGGGCAAGCCTCGTGTGAGGCCGCTGAGTGATGCGGTTTCTGACACATGGAAGCCATCATTGCCTTCGACCTCAAGCGTGATCGACTCGTTGGCTAGCGACTGAAGATTGAAGCTGTCATCAAATATCCGAATCCAGGGCCCGAGGATACAACTCCCACGATTATCCTTTGCGCGGCCAAGCAATAACGTCGAGCGGCCCTCAACATCACGTAAATTCACATCATTACCGATCGTCGCGCCGACTGCTTGCCCGTTGGCGTCACACACCAAAACCAATTCGGATTCTGGATTATTCCATTGGGATTCAGAGAGAAGCCCTGCAACCGAGTGATGGCCTAAGGCAGCCATCGGCGGGCATTTGGTGAAGATCTCCGGGTCGCGCCCTAAACCAACCTCTAAATAGGGAGACCAGTGACCAGACTGGAGTAGGGATTCACGAAGCCTGAGCGCCTCTGCGCTGCCCGGAATCAACGCCTGAGCTGTCGCTTTCAATTCAGTGTCCAAATTCGCTCGAACCGTATCAGCCTCCGATTCGTCTCCCTTAGCCATTTCCTCAACCAATCGCTCGAGAAGACTGGCGACAAAAGTCACACCAAAGGCTTTGATTGGTTGCAAGTCACTGGGGGCGAGCCATGTCTCAATTTGATTGATCGCCAACGGAGATGCTTTTGAATCACGAATCAGCTGGATTGGCACAGAACCGGTTAACCAATGTGCGATGGTCGGACATACTGCAGTGACATCCCACCAACTCCCATTGTGGCAATACGCGATCGATGGCCCAGCCGGCGGCTCAATCCGTGCGAGCAGTTCACCCTCTGGATTCCACATTATTAATCGACCACAAAAACCGTCAGCATAATGGCTAAATAACCACCCGCAAGAATCATAGAGCCAACAATAAACCAATGCAGAACACGTACGATCAGATGTTTCATGATTCCCCTTATGATCTTGAAAGACTGCTGAAGACCCTCACCTACTTGTCAGAATTCAACATTGCCTAGCCAGACTATAAGGATGTTCATGCAATTCTCCAAAGAATCTCTATTCACTGAAGCACGTTCCCATAAACAATTTGATGGAAAGCCCCTGTCTGACGACGACCTCAAGGCGATCTACGAGCTCAGTAAGTTCGCACCAACAGCGAACAATTCGTGTCCCCTTCGGACAGTCTTCGTCAACACTCCGGAATCCATGAGTCTGCTCGCCGAGTGTGCGCTGGACTTCAATCAAGAAAAAACACGATCGGCAGGGACCGCCGCTATCTTGGCCTATGATCTCGATTTTCATCACGAATTTGTGAATCTAGCACCGCATATGAAACAGCCTACTGCTCATGCAAGCTGGCCAATCGACCGGATCGAACGCTATGCCATCGCGAATGCAAACCTTCAGACCGGCTTTTTCATTGCTGCCGCGCGAGCGCTTGGGTTCGACTGCGGACCGATGGGTGGCTTTAATGTCAACGCGGTTGAATCAAAATTTTTCGATGGAACGCGTTGGAAGTTTAACTGCGTGATGTTATTGGGCCGAGGTGATCATTCAGCACTACACCCGCGGGCGCCTCGCTTATCCTTCGAACAGGCTTGCCGAATTATTTAGACGTATGAAATCGTTGCACGACCGCCTCAAAGGATTCCGTCGATCGAAAGCCGAGACGACTGGCGCGCGCTGATTCAAAATGACTCGGCCATCCAGCGACAATCGCCTCGATCATTCGATCGCGATGGTAAGTAAGCAAATCGAGCGCCTGAGGGCCGGCAGTTGCTTCAAGGGCATCACGCATCTCCTGAATCGATAAACGCATGCCCGGTAGATTCAGACCGAGGGGTGTTCCCCAAGCTTGATCTGAAATGCCCATTGCCGAAATCAGCCCATCGACCGCCTGTTCCGGACTGTTCAGCGCAACCTGAGTATCAAGCGGCACAGGCACATTCGAGGCGAGACCAGAGAGCGGCTCTCGAATCATGCCAGATAAAAATCCACTGGCCGCTTGGTTGGGTTTGCCCGGTCTGACTGAGACCGTCATTAAGCGCAGTGTTCGGACGGATAGAGCGTCGCGGCGCGCTAAATCTGCATAAAAGGTTTCAAGCATCAATTTTTGCGATCCATAACTGTTTTGTGGGTTAGGTCGCGTGGCATCAGTGATGACGTCAGGCAATGGACAATCCGCAGTCCCCCCATAAATGGCAAGCGAACTTGAAAAGATCAATAGCGGTTTTGTTGGCATTTTGGCTAGCAGTTGTCCAAGCGCGATCCCAGTCTCTACATTAGCTTTCAATCCGAGCTCCAAGTGCTGCTCGCATTCTCCGCTCACAGCACTGGCCAGATGAATCACCACATCACTTGCCTCGAAAATGTCGGGCTTTGTTTGGATCAGGGTCAGCAAGTCTCCTTGGATGACCTCAAGATCAGGGGGACCAAACACGTCAGGAATCACACGGTCCACAAGACAAATCGACTGGATCGGCTCCATCGTTCCGTTGATCAATAGCGAACCATGACGCTGAAGCGATTGAGCGACTCGCTGGCCTAAAAACCCGGCTCCACCGGTGATAACAACTCTGGCCATCGGATGCTCCTTTTCATTATGATGTCGTCAGTTGTCTAACAATTAACCTCAGTCATCCATAACATCAAATCATTTATCGAGGAGTCCCCACATGCATACGTTGGTCATCGGCTTGGGATCGATGGGCTTTGGTGCCGCAGTGTCATGCGTCCGCCACGGAATCAAGACCACAGGTTTCGACTTGAACTCTGAGGCTCTCAAGCGTTTTGAAGCTGAAGGCGGGCTCGCTGCACCCTCCCTCGACACTTGCCACGAGATCGATTGTGTTTTGATTTTTGTGGTCAATGCGAGCCAAGCGCAATCGGTTCTCTTTGACAGCTCGTTATTTGATGCTTTAAACCCAGAGGCCTTGGTGATCAATTGTGTCACGCTCGCCCCATCAACAGCCGTCGACATCGCAAATCGCGTTGAGACCCAGGGGTTCCGATACATTGACGCGCCCGTTAGCGGCGGTGCTGCAAAAGCGCTTCAAGGCCGGATGTCGATTATGGCATCGGGATCACGGCACGCGATGATGGATGCGAAACCCGTTTTTGATGCCATCGCTGAACATGTGTTTGAGCTCGGTGATACAGCAGGCCATGGCTCGCAGATGAAACTCATTAACCAACTCCTAGCCGGCGTTCATATCGCAGCAGCCGCAGAAGCCATGAATCTGGCGGCATCACTCGATATGGACTTACACAAGGTCACTGATGTCATCAGTCAGTGCGCGGGCTCATCTTGGATGTTTGAGAATCGTGCGCCCCACATTGCTGACGGTGACTACCGACCTCTCTCGAGCGTCAACATTTTTGTTAAGGACTTAGGCATTGTGACGGAGGAGGCCTCCCATCAGCAGGTCGTGACACCGCTGTCGGATGCTGCTCTTGCTCTGTATCGAGAAGCCTCTGATACGGGACTTGGCGGCCAAGATGACAGCGCTGTGGTGAAAGTTTTGGCCAAACAATCCAACGTCACACTTCCAGGGAGCAGCCAATGAAATTTGGTTGCATTGCAGACGATTTCACTGGGGCCACCGATCTTGCGGGACTACTCCGACGCAGTGGGGCCTCGGTCAAGCTTCATTTTGGGCTTCCGGATCAGCCTTCAGACGGCTTGTCAGACATTGAGATTATTGCGTTGAAATGCCGAACTGAGCCTGTTGCTCAAGCGGTTTCAGACTGTTCAGAGGCCGCGCTTTGGTTACTGGCTGGGGGCGCTGAACTGTTGTACTGGAAATACTGCTCGACCTTTGACTCAACCGACCAAGGAAACATCGGGCCGGTGGCTGAAGCACTGATGGCGATCACTCGGCAAACCCAAGCACTCTATTGTCCAGCCTTCCCTGAAAACGGTCGTGCGGTCTTTATGGGACATCTTTTTGTTGGCGATCAGTTATTGAATGAGTCCAGTATGAAGGATCATCCGTTAACTCCAATGCGGGACGCTAACCTTGCGCGAGTCCTCACGCCGCAAGTCTCTCAATCGGTCGGGGTTTGGAATCGAGTCTCGCAACGAGCAGGCGGCAATTTGCCATCGAAAACACATGTCATTGCAGACGCCGTTGAATTTTCCGATCTTGAATTTTTAATCGAACACACACCAAAACATGTGCTATTAACTGGTGGAAGCGCACTCGCCATGCCAGTTCCAGGCAGGTTGGGCATTGCCTCACGAAACATAAACCCAGATCCAAAACCAGGTCCTCGTGCGATTGTGTTCAGTGGCAGTTGCTCTCAAATGACCCAACGCCAAGTGGCGCATTATGTGGCAAGCCACCCGAGCTATCAGATCACGCCCGAAACACTGGACGCCGATGCAATTGCTGCATGTATCGACTGGCTTCAATCCCTAGACAGCACTGAAACACCGCTCATCTATGCCACAGCATCCCCTGAATCCGTCAAAGCCTCACAGGCAAGCCTCGGTGTTTCTGAAGCAGGTGCATTGGTGGAGCATGCGATGGCAAGCATTGCCCAAGCAGCCTATCAACAGGGTAAGAGACGCTTTGTGGTAGCTGGAGGTGAGACCTCCGGTGCCGTCACGCAAGCGCTCGAGATCACTGAAGTCATGATTGGTGAGGAGATTTGTCCAGGAGTCCCGTGGGTCTATGGAGGTTTACAGAACGATGTGATTGCACTGGCCCTGAAGAGCGGTAACTTCGGAACACCGACATTCTTCAGCGATGCACTGGCACTACTGGAGCCTGAGTAATGGATTTACGTGAGCAACTGTGTGACTTCGGCTTGAGCCTCTATCAACGGGGATTGACGCATGGAAGCACGGGGAATTTATCCGCTCGCCTCCCAGACGGTAATCTGATCGTGACGCCAACCGGAAGCTCACTGGGGCGCCTGACCCCCGAGTCGTTAAGTATCGTAAGCCCTGACGGTCAGTTGATTTCAGGCCCTAAACCGACCAAAGAAGTACCGTTGCATCAGGCATTTTACGCGACACGCGGTGGTCAGGCAGGTGCTGTCGTTCATCTGCACAGTTGTTATTCAACCGCCCTATCACTGTTCCCTTGCAACGACTCCAGTAACTGGCTTCCATCGCTGACGCCCTACGGAATCATGCAATTGGGCAAGGTCCGATTGTTGCCTTACTTCATTCCAGGCAGCACCGAAATCGGTGATGCCATTACAGGACTCGCAGGCAGGCATGCGGCCGTGATGCTGGCTCATCATGGTCCGGTGATTTCGGCTAAAACATTAGAGGCTGCGGTCTATGCATCAGAGGAATTCGAGGCAACCGCAAAACTCGCCTACCTGACCCGATCGCTCGAGCCTAACGCGTTGTCGGAGGAACAGGTACAGATGCTCGTCAAACAATACAACGTAGAGTGGGACTAATGCCGACATTTTCTGCCAATCTCGGGTTTCTTTGGACGCAGCATGCACTAGCCGACGGGATTCGTGCTGCACACCGTCATGGATTTCATGCGGTTGAATGCCATTTCCCCTACGACGAGCCAATCACCGAAGTCTGCCAAGCACTCGAAGACACTGGACTCCCGATGCTTGGACTCAACACCATCCGAGGACCACTCAATGCTGGATTAGCGGCTTTACCGGATCAAATTGCAGAAGCACGCGTAGCCATTGATCAAGCATGTCACTATGGGCGACAAATCGGCGCCCTGAATGTCCACGTCATGGCTGGAAAAATAGACGGGGAACTGGCTCAAAAGACCTATCTGGATAATCTCCGATACGCCTCAGATTGTGCCTCAGAACATACAATGAACGTTTTAATTGAGCCGCTTAACCCCTCTGATATGCCAGGCTATTTTCTGAGAGACACGGGACATGCATGCGAGGTGCTTGAGACCCTTAACCGGAGCAACGTGAAACTCATGTTTGATTGCTATCACGTTGGGCAAACCGAAGGATCTGTCATCGAGCGATTCCAACAGTGCCTACCAGTGATTGGCCACGTTCAATTTGCCTCGGTTCCCGATCGAGGTCCTCCCGATAACGGTGTTGTTGACTACCACGAGGTATTTCAGGCCATTGATGCCAGTGGTTGGACAATGCCGCTGGGTGCAGAATATAAAGTGTCAGGGCAGACTGAAGAGACCTTAAATTGGCTGAGCCATTTTTCACAAAAAGGATGAAAACAGACGATGAAAATCGCAATTCAGCACCCAGTCTAGCTGGCCTAGGTATTGCCAACCCCGCTTCATTGATTGGCTCAGCTTCCATGCTATTAGAATGGATGGGAACACAACATCAATCAAAACCACTGATCCATGCCGCTCACGCGATTCACTCCGCACTCGAACTAACACTCGCGAATCCAGAGACTCGAACATCTGACCTAGGCGGAACCTTAAATACAAACCAGTTCGCTCGCGCTGTCATCACCAATCTGGAGTAAACGGATTTCAATGATCGGCCTGAAATACTGAATGAACTATAAATCGTCGGGCGGCTCCGGTGATTGATTGGACTCAATCGAAAGCATTAATCAATCGTCGGTTTTAAGTCTGCCGTACGATTCAATTGATACAAGGGAGCAAATTGCCAACGACTCCAAATGAGAACGAGAGCGGCAATTCCAGCACCCAGAACGCCCGTGGTAACAGGTCCAAACATGGCTGCAAACGATCCGCCACGGAAATCACCTGCTTCGTTACTCGTCTGGATAAACAGCATATTCACAGCCGATACGCGGCCTCTGAGATGTTCAGGAGTCGCCCGATGCACCATCGCACTTCGGATATTCATACTGACCATGTCCGACGCACCGTAAAAGAACAATGCAATCAACGACAACCAGTAAATATTCGAGACCGCAAATCCCAAAATAGATCCCACAAAAAGACAAAGAGCAATAAAGAGTTTCTTGCCAGCGCTTTGCATTGGGGGTCTGGATGCCAGAATTACACCGACCAGAATACTCCCGAGAGCAGGCATTGACCGGAGAACTCCCAAGGATTCAGCGCCGACGTTCAACACGTCAATCGCATAGATTGGCAGGAGAACAAGAACAGACCCAAAGCCGACCATCAGCATGTCGACTGTTAAGCCACCTAAAATAATCGGCTGATTTTTGACGAACCGCATTCCATCAAAAAATGACCGCAACGTTCGACTCGTGGTGTGAGTGACTCGAAAGGTTGGAATCAGGGCATAACCGAGGAGCGCAAACAAAATGATCCCTGCGATCACAAAATAGACCGACCGATCGAACCAGGCGATGAGAAAGCCACCTAATGCCGGGCCAAGAATCATGGCGGTATTCCACACGGTTGTCGACATCGCTACCGCTCGATCCAATACACCTTCATGGACAATGTTCGGCACAATGGCCTGCAAGGCTGGGCCGTGAAAGGCTCGCCCAGTCCCATGCAAACACACTAGCGCATATACCGCCCATAAGGTGGGTGTCGGGTCGATCATCAGCATTGCAATTCCAAAAATCGCAATGGCCTCGATCAACGCACAGCCCTGGACCACCCAAATTCGCGGGACGTAATCGACAACAATTCCAGACACAAAGAAAAAGGCATAGACAGGAATGATCTGAGCTAGCCCAACAAAGGCGATGCTCCAAGCATTTCCAGTCAGTTGATACAGGTGCCATCCGAGTGCCATCACTAGCATGGTGTTGGCCATTCCGATCGACGATCGACTCACGAGATACCCGAAGAAAGGACGGTCAAACAGCTTGATGTCAGCGGTCATTTCAAACGCCTTGCGAAAATTCCGGCTCGTACCGCTGGGATCGGGTCAGTGACCTCTTCAAATGTCTCATCAAGGATCAGAAACTGAGATCCAAGTGTGGAAGCAAGCTCATGTTGCTTGAGTAAAAAGTTGGGGTTACTGGGCTTGCCGTATCGCTCGTTACCAAGCCCGAAGGTTTCGTATAAGAGATGACCCTCTGGAGCCACGAGCTGAATGAGCGCTGGCAAATGAGGTCGATACAAATAGTTAGACACCAGCACAACATCGAACTGCTGACCACAGAGAGGCCATTGAGAGTCTTCCAGATCGAGATTCTCAAATGCAATCGAGGTGTCTGAATACATCGCAGCTACTTCTGGATTGATATCAACAGCAGTGACTTGAAAACCCAAATCAGCGAACAGGAACGCATGGCGCCCAGAGCCCGCGGCAATATCGATGACAGACCCCGGCATCAAGGTATGGGCGTGTTGGCTGATCCAGGCTGATGGATTCATAGCAACCACCAAACCAGACAAGCTCCAACCACAAACCCTTCAATCCAGCAAGCACACATCACGAGCAACGGATGCTCGCTCATGTACTGTTTGACAAACTCACTCAACATCAAAAGATCCCGCCAGATGGTGCGGAATTATCGCACCACCCTCACAGAGTCCAAAGGGGTATTAGCGAGCCGCAGTCGGCCGCTTCGTTGGCTTACGTGTCGGCGGTGCAAACCCATCTCGCTTTGCTTGCGCTTGCTTCGGCTTCGCACCGGAACGTGCAGGCTTCGCATAGGTTCCACCGGATTTCGCATGACGCGATTGACCTTGCTTCTTTGCAGACGCCGGACGATCACTGCTCCAATCACGACGCTCAGAACGCTCACCTTCTTGCTTGGGACGAGATTGCCGCGAATCTGTCCGCTCACCGGATGCTTTGGGACGTTCTTTGGTCCACTCTCGACGCTCAGAACGCTCGCCATCACGTGCAGGACGACCTTCACGGGTCTCAGGCCGACCAGCGCCCTGATGTTCAGAACGACCACGACCGCGGGACTCTGCACCATCACGACGAGACGACGATGATCCGTTAGCACGCTCGCCGCGAGCTCCGGAGTGATTTCGGCTCGATGAACGCCCGTGCTTGCGAGGCTGTGGTTTGCTCTTTGGCTTTTTCACTGGAAAAGGGACTTGCGGCTCAAAGCCATCAGCCACTTCAAATTCAACGTCGACTTTCAGTAAATGCTGGATATCGCGCATCAACCAATGCTCGGTGGCGCACACAAATGAAATCGCTTCACCCTTCTCACCTGCACGACCGGTACGGCCAATGCGATGCACATAGTCTTCCGCGACCATGGGTAATTCGAAGTTAATCACATAGGGCAGCTTTTCGATGTCGAGGCCACGAGCCGCAACATCGGTCGCCACCATAATCCGTGCAGCACCGCGTTTAAATTTTTGAAGAGCTTTTGTGCGCTGTGCTTGGCTTTTATTGCCATGCATCGCAACCGACGGCAACCCGCTTTCGCTCAATGCCCGAGCCAATTTATCGGCTCCAAACTTCGTTTTGGTAAACACGAGCACTTGATGCATGTTGTTTAACCCGATCAACTGCGTGAGTAAATCCCGCTTATTGTGCTGATCGACATGCACAAAGGTTTGCGCCACCGATGCTGCCACCGTGTTGTCCTCAGCAACCGCAATCTCTATAGGGTTAGAGAGATACTTGGATGACAAGGTTTTGATCCCTTTATTGTAGGTCGCTGAGAACAATAACGTTTGATGACTTGGGTGACATTTCGAAATAATGAGTTCGATATCGCTAACAAATCCCATGTCTAACATGCGATCAGCTTCATCCAAAATCAGGGTTTGCACATTCGAGAGATCAATAGACCCTTGGTTTAAGTGATCAATCAAACGGCCTGGCGTCGCAATCACCAAGTCTAGTCCGCCACGAAGCGCCTTCATTTGCCCCCCGTAACTCACACCACCGAAAATGCTGGTGTGTTTCAGCCCGAGGCCTTTTCCGTATTTCCGGACGCTGTCGGCAACCTGAGCCGCCAGTTCACGGGTTGGTGCCAATACCAACGCTCGCGGTGCATGTGCACTCTTTCCTGCATACAGTCGTTGCAGGACAGGTAGAGCGAAAGCGGCTGTTTTCCCGGTGCCAGTTTGGGCTCCGGCGAGTACATCACGGCCTTCTAAAATAGCTGGAATGGCATTTGCCTGGACAGGCGTTGCGGCGTCATAGCCCGCATTAGAGACGAGTTCAGGCAAAAGCCCTAAGTCTTGAAAGCGCATCTGGTATCCAAATTGTCTGACGTCTTTGCGTCGTGGGCGGGTCCCGTCCTACGATCCATCAAAGGGATCACTCAACGCGAACCCGCGGTGCGCTGAGAGGGCGGCACACTACAGAGACTTGTTGTGCGTTGCAAGAACTATCGACAACTAAGGGGCTTGCTCTCTTGACTGATAGGGCATTTCTCTTACAGGCAAGTGAACGATTGCTGATAACAGACCAGTACCCACACCGACCCACCAAACGATCTCGTATGAGCCAAATCGATCATAGAAATCGCCACCAAGCCAGACACCCACAAAACCGCCGATTTGGTGCGACAAGAATACGAGGCCATAGAGGGTTCCCATATATTTTAAGCCGTAGATATACGCTACCAGCCCGGACGTCAGAGGGACTGTTGCAAGCCAGAGTGAACCAATGAAGATCGAAAAGATGATGACCGTGACTGGGGTCATCGGTGTCAAAATAAACCAGGCAAAAAGCACCGTTCGAGCAAAATAAATAGACGCCAACAGTAGGCGCTTGGAAAAACGCCCACCGAGCGCTCCGGCTGTCACTGTTCCGATGATGTTAAAGATACCAATCACGGCGATTGAAAACGCTCCTAAGTCGGCCGTGTCGCGGACTCCCATTTTGGCTAATATTCCGTTCGGATCAATGGTTGCGCATGCCTCTGTGACGAATGCTGGAAAATGCGCGGTGACAAACGCCAACTGAAATCCACAACTGAAAAAACCGACAAATATCAGTGCATAACTTGGATCTCTTACGGCGATGTTGAGGATTTTGCTTAGCGATTGCTCGAGTCCTTGGGCACTCACTCTGGGCGGCGCTTTCATGAAAGGCAGTGCCAATAGCGCCAGCAAAATGACACCGGCATACATCAAAAACACGTTTTGCCAAGTCGTGGCGTTGAGCAGATATTGCGTCAATGGTGGACCGACAATCTGACCCGCGCTGCCGGCAGCTGTTGTAATACCAAGCGCCAGTGATCGCGTCTCATCGGAAGCCGCACGACCGACGACACCGAGAATCACTCCAAATCCGGTACCCGCGATTCCAACGCCAACCAAAATTTCCAATAACTGGTGACTCGTTGCGGTCGAAGCCATCGAACTCAGGGCTAAACCCAAGGCATACACCAAAACCCCCACAACAACCGCTTTGCGGTCACCCAGTTTTTCGGCAAAGGCGCCGAAGAGCGGAGTCGCGATCCCCCACGCGAGATTCTGAATCGCGATCGCTAGCGAAAATTCCGTCCGAAACCAACCCAAATCATTAGCGATTGGTATCTGAAACACGCCAAAACTCGCACGAATCGCAAAGCTGATCAGCAGTACCAAGGAGGCCGCGATCAAAATGGGCGTAAACACCTGTCGCGATGACATCATCTCAGCCCCTTTCATGACCGCAATTGCTTCACTAGTACCAACATGCTTTCGAATCCCGCATCCTCTGCGCCTCGCACCCACTCAAATAACAGCATCTCACTCGATAAAATGATGACGCCATTTGATTGCATCCGTGCAATGGCGATCTGTTGATCGAGGCGCTTAGCCGATGATGAAAGATCACTCACCACAAAGACTTGCTTTCCAGAGGCGACAAGATCGAGCACGGTCTGCAGAACACACACGTGGGTTTCCATCCCGAACACAATAACTTGATCAGCCGGTGCGATGACTTGAACGGAATGCTGATCAAGCGCCGAAAACGCGGTTTTCTGTACACATCGAGCCTCTGAAGGAATCGTCAACAGTGTCGCGCCAATTTTGTCCGAGCAATGCTCGGTCACGACAATCTCGGCACCTCGGTTTTGTAACCATTGCAAGACCAAAGAGGCTCGCTTGGCGATCACTTCACCGTCCTCGACCGCCGGAACGAGCCGAGTCTGTATATCAATCGCAAGGACAGACGCCCGATGCCGATCCAGTTTTATCACATGCACTCCATCAATCAGACGCCAAAGCATGACATAGATTGACCCACAAGCAATCTCGCTTTGTGGTTTAATCGCCGAAATGATTCGTTGGTCCTTATGCTTCACATCTTTTTCAATACGTTACCGTTCTTTGCATTGATCGCTCTCGGTTACGTGGCAGCGAAACGTTCCATCTTTTCCCAGGAAGCGACCGCGCATTTGACGAAATTCGTCTTTTACTTTGCGTTATCGGCCATGCTCTTTAAGTTTTCATCAAACTTGGCGTTAAGCGACATTCTGGAATGGGACTTCATGGCGGCCTACCTGATTGGATCGCTCAGTTTATATGTCTTCACGGCAATGGTTGCTCGCTTCAGAGGCCAGTCGTTTGAATCAGCAGTGATCGAGGCGCAATGCTCGGTCATTGGTAATATGGGCTGGATGGGCCTCGCCATGTTGCCAATTTTGCTCGGTGAACAGGCCATCAGCTATGTCATCATGGTGTTGATCATCGATCTGATGATTTTTGGACCGTTAATCGTGATCCTTTTGGTAGCGCATCGCGAGGGTCAACTCGATCTCAAACTACTGCAAACGATCGGTTTCGGACTCATCAAAAACCCACTGGTGTTATCGATCTCAACCGGTCTTCTTTGGGCGGCCTTTGAAATCCCGGTCCCTGATCTTTTAAATCGATTTATGACTATCTTGGGGGGCGCATCGACCCCGGGAGCCTTGTTTGCAATCGGGGCCTCAATGGCCTTTGCCGCGAGGGGACAGATCAGTGTTCCGCTTTACCTCTCCATCAATAAATTGATCGTACACCCAGTCTTGGTCGGTGTGACGGCGCTCTTTGTTTTTGCGCTCGATCCATTTGCCAGTGCTGTCATGATGGCGTGCGCAGCAATGCCGATTGCGGGCAATGTGTATATGGTCGCCACGCATTACGGAGTTCCTAGTCAACGGATCTCAATCGCTATTTTGATCTCAACGACGGCCAGTATCGCGACGATTTCAGCAATTATCGGACTCGTCACTCAACTGTATTCCTAACGAGGAGGATCGACTCGATCGGTTGATGACTGGTTCAAACGATACCAGCCAGCAATGGAATACCGTGTGCGTTTTGCTTTCAATACCTCGTGAGGAAAGGCTTCGCTCATGAAACAAACCAGCGTCCCAAAAGCCGGCGTCACCCGAATCCCCACAGTATCTGTGGCCGACTCGTAAATCACCAGTTCGCCGCCATCATCGGGTTGCCAACCGGGATTTAGATAAAGCACGGTCGAGACCACCCGATTAGCCTCCCCTTGGAATGCATCCAGATGCCGTTTGTAGTATTGGCCCGGAAGATAGCGCGCATAATGCGATTCATAAGAAAACAAACCAAGAAAACAGCGCTGATTCAAGGAGGCTCGCAACATCTCTGTGTGTTGAAGCCAGTGCTGACAGGGTTCTGTTGTCCCATCGATCCAGCACACCGAGTCAGTCCGGTTAAATCGGTTCAGTTGATAGTCCCGCGCACGTCCGATTCCCGCCTGATGGAACCAGTCATCGCTTAATTGACTGACTTCGGTCCACAAAGACTCCGCTAACGTGCCTGTGACGGCATTCGGTTGGATACTGTATCCCTGACGCTGCAAATCTCGAGCAATTTAATCGATGATCGGTTCCGAGGAAACCTGATCGATTAGTGGTCTAACGCTCATCAGCAATACTCGCTGATGGTCTTGTTGCCAGATAGACGCCTCCACTGGCAACAGCAAATCCGAGGAGATCGATGGTGGTTAATCCCTCATTCAGCAGCAGCCAGCCAATCAAGGCCGCGACCGGGGGGACGAGAAAGAATAACGCCGACGTTTGGCTGGCTGAATGATGATTGATCAAATACATCAGGATCGAGAACGCACCAAAACTCACCGCAATCACTAGCCACCCCATGGCAAGCCCAAAACTTAGCGTCAAATTGATCGCTGGCGACTCAAGAAACCACATGACGGTTCCGTGAAAGATAGCCGCTGCAGCCGCTTGCACTGCGTTATTCGTGGCTAACGGCAGCGTTTGCGAATACTTCCGCTGCCAAATGGTTCCGGTGGTAATCGCAGCCAACGCTACGACATTGGCCACCAAGCCATCGATCTCAAACTCAGAGCCAACATCCAGTCCCAGAACGAGCGCAGCGCCCGCAAAACCCAGACTTAAGCCCAGCCAGTTTTTCAATGAGACTTGCTCACCGAGCAAAAAGCCAGCGAAGATTGCGGTCAAAATCGGTTGCGTACAAACAATCAAGGCGGATACGCCTGCTGGAATACCCACACTGAAGGAGTACCAGCATCCACCTAAGTAAAGACCATGAAATAATAAACCAGTAATGATGGAATGCTTGAGATCGCGCATTTTCCGTGTTGAAAATTCCGCCAACCACCAAGCAACGATGACAAAACCAATGGCGACCAACGAAAACCGAAAAGCCAATGCCGCAAAGGGCGTCGCATCTTGGGTTGCAACCGAGCCCGTGGCAAAGGCTGATGCCCAGAGCACGACAAAGGTGAGCGGAAAAACGAGTGATATCAACATAGAAAACCCTACAGCGCGACGCATTCACTAGTTTTAGATAATAACATCGAGGTTTTGAGTAGAGACTCCTATGATAGTTGAACGAGGAGTTTTGGATGAAAAAATCACGGTTTACGAATAGTCAGATCATGTCTGTTTTGAAGCAGTTGGAAGCCGGGGTGGCGGTTGCTGAGCTGTCGCGGGAGCACAATGTGAGCATCGCGACACTGTATCAGTGGCTTGCCAAGTATGGCGACATGGATACCTAGACGATTGAGAGGCTCAAAGAGCTTGAAGCTGAAAACGCGCGTCTGAAGAAGATGTATGCCGAGGAGCGGACCAAGGCTGAGATCCGCAAGGATTCCCTTGAGGAAAAGCTTTAAGGTCATCTTAACGGCGTGAGATGGCCAAAGTGGCGGTTGAGAAGCACGGCGTCTCGATCCGTCTAGCCTGTGAGTGTTTGTATATCAGCGAGACCTGCTATCGCTACGAAGCCGAGCTGGATATTGAGAATCAACGGATTGCAGATTGGCTGCTTCAATGGGGTTTTGGTTTGTGTTACCTGTATTTTTTTTGGGGAGCGTGAAGGGTTTTACCTGGAATCATAATCTCGATGCCCCAGACTTAGGTCTGATCATGTCAACAAATAAACGGAAATCACAAGGTGCAACAAAAGCAGTCACTTGAAAGAGAATTAAATTGGTAATGTTTTCGGTTGACCCGGTGATGTACCTCTATTTGAAACCGGTACGCGAACCCATTAAAAGGTTTAACACTCTCTCGATGTCACCACCTTCGGCCTTGATTTCTTCTAAAACATCGGTCAAAGACATCTTGCCCCAACGAACAGCTCTCATCAGGAGGTAGGGAGTAGGTGAGTGCGGCTCTAACCGTTGAAGATGTTCAGCAATCGCAGTCAACGCAGCATATGTCCTAGCACGGTTCATTTTAGATATCGATTCTATATCGAGCTCAACTAAATCTCCGGTCATTCCGCTTTCAATCAATGCACTGGTTGAGGGATCAATACCTTCTGCCACCGTAAACTCCTCCAGATCAAAATTTTCTAAAACCTTCTGCGTTTCTGTCTCTCGATCTTTCCTCGCCAACAGCTCGTCAACAGAAAACTCAATGAATTCGGCGTGCGCCTCTCTTTTGAGCGAAGCTAGAGCATATAAAATTCGTTCCACCTCCTCTATAACCTTGCCAATGCTAGGCCCATCAGAGCTGATAAGTGGAGCAAGCTTTTTGTTCAATTGTGACAGCTCTTCGGTAACCAAGAGAAATTGGTCGATCTGATCATCAATATACATCACAAATTCAGCATTATTGCCAGCCATGGAAATTGCGTCTTTGGCTTCTTCCATCGACTGTTGTTCGCCTGCAGAGAGCGTTATCTCAGTCGCTCCCCCCAATTTCCGTTGGTAGTCCCTATACATAATATACTGGGCATAATTGACTGGATGTTCTGTGAGTACATCTGGAACGAGCCAAACAGCGCGCTTCAAGATTTCAGGAATTTCAGTCGCAAACCAAACAAAGGTACTTTCCCGTGCCTCGAAATCGTCTTCGGACCAAGCCGGATGGCCGTCACTCCAAAACTTTTCTATCATTCCATCGAGCACTCTCAGGCCGGCATAAAAACCTTGACTACCATGGTGCATGGTCCAAGCTTCCAACAGCCACATCACTACCTGAAAATCCTTCGACTGATCAGTAAGTATCTCGGAGCAAAATGTCTCTAGCCGTCTGAAATCTGCTCTTATCGGCGCACGCTGCCATGCACCTTTCGGGAGACGCTCATCCTCTTGCCTTCGCATATCCTGTAATTCGTTCCAAACTGGCAAATACCTGATACTCCGCCCTGCTGGAAATTCCGAACTAATCGGTTGTAAATAAATCCCTGATTCTTCAGTCACGATCGACCTCATTGACTTGCTGTGCCAGAGGGTTCCCAGGTAAGGGAAGCTCAACAAATGTGGGTGGACTCAAAAACTCGCCGACTGGAAATTGAACCGGAGAGGCATCTTTAGGACTGAAAAAACGAAGTTCTGCAGATAATGCACCCTTCAACCTCTCGTTAGCCGACACTTCGGGGTTTTGAAGAAAAAATTCAAACATAACTGGTACTGAGGACTTCGTTAGCTGCCCAAACCTCGGGATGTAGGTCATCACGCCTGTATCTCGAATCATTGAGTAAATAGACCAATCTCCGTCATATTCGATATTGAGTTCTTTTGTTTGAGACAACGGTAATCCCTGTTTATCGACGAAAACAAAAGCTGAGTCAGCGGCTAACCTGAGTCTTAGTTTTACTGGGTCACCGACTCTCCAGAAGGCAATTTCGGTTTCATCGCTCTGTCGACCGCTGGGGATCTCCAACTCAAATTCAATCAATTGGTTTGCAAAACGCTCCTGCTCACGTGTGCTCCTGAACTTTGTCTCAACTTTTACACCAAACTCTTCATCTGTTATCTTCATTTGATCAAGATGTTTTTCAAACTCTGACCACCCAGCAATGAAAGGATTCGCCTCAAGCTGGCTAAATTTTGGGCCCAATTTCAGTTTAAAAGCTTCGAAGAGCGATCGAGCTTGGTTAATCGACGCTATATCTGCCATACCGGCAAACTTCGATTTTCCAAAAGGGGCTCGACCGCTTAACTTATCATTGAAGAAATCGGTAAACTCAACCCAAGCAATTTGCTCTTCCTCGCGGTCAAATTGTTGACACCTGGCTTCGGCTTCAGACATTAAATCTGATGCAAGCGATCCAAAATACGGATCAATTTCGCCGCCGATCAGGATAGATGGCGCAAGCTTGGTACAGTCGATCGACCTGGATCCTGCGAGTATTTCTGTGAAACCATACAGAAACCCGAGACCACTGCGCGGATCACCGGTATCAAAAGCTTGAAGCCCAGATTCCAGAGCGTCCCACCGTTCAATACTGCCGGACCTAAGGTAGGGACGGACTAAATTCGCAGATTCGTTGAGACCACGGACAAATTCGACCTGCTTGTCAATATATTTTTTTAAATTCAGAGCGCTCCCACCACCACCGGTATTCATTCCTAGCTTGGTTGATCGGCTCGTATTCCCTATACTTGCCAATGCTACAAAAGGAGCAGCACGTTCGAAAGACTCGTCTAGATGGCCTAAATATTCTAATGCAACTTCAGCCAAGAAAAAATCTATTGTGGAGGCAGCATCATAAAATTCTATATCAAATAGATAAGTTGAGGCCTGTGAGAGGAGATTGGCCCCCTCCGAAAATCTTGCATAATCTTGGTCGGTGAGCTTTCCCACCGGAACTTGAGAAGACCTTACGTTAGACAAAAATTTTTCGACACCAAAGCGAACTTTTCGAAGCATGAGTGCATCATTAATATCCTCGTCCGCTCGTAAATATTCTCCGTCGTAACTCGTCTCCTCACGTAACTGATTAACGAGATCACCTAGTCGTTTTACGTCCAACCTCACGAGGCCGTTGAAGGCAAGAAAATCATTAGAATCACCCAATGCAAAGTTGACTGGATCCATCCGGACTTGCCTCAGCTCGCTCAGTAGACGGAGTCTCTCTTCCGTACTCGTCACCCTTCCGTCATCGTCAAACTCAACAAAGGTATCCGCGGCATTATCAAAATCGGTGGGGGAATCAGACGATAATTCAGCTAATCGCCCATTTACGGAGCCTAACGCATCGTTTAGTTTCTCTTTGGATATAAAACCATTTTTTCCAAACTCGGAAATTTTTGACTGCACTGCCTCAGCAAACTTCTTTAACTGTTGGTCTGTCTGATTAAATTGCGAAATCGCCCGGTTTTGATCACTCAAGGCAACGATAAGATCATCATAAGAGTTCAATATTGTACTTTTAGACGCTCTACGACTCCGCAGATTATTAATCAACGCATCTCTTTGAGCTTGGACGTTGATCTCACTATCCAACAATGGTCGGCGCTCATTGAGCAACCTGCCGGTTGCCGCTGCTATGTTATCAATTGTGCACGCAGTAATTTTACCTAATAACTCTGAACGATTTTTTATCAGGCTATCATCTAGAACCGGATCCAACGCTTGGTTTGACGTGAACGATTGAGATGAGAAATCTGGGTACCGAAGATTTGCCCTCTTAACTAAAGGCAGTAGCCGCAGGTGAGACACGGTACCATCCTCGTCTGCTATTAAACTCTGCAGCTCGCTCAGATGTTGACGCATATCAAACAAGGCTAAAAGAAGATCGTCAGAATATGTCAGCAAATCTGCCTGCGTAACCGCCAGTCTGTCATCCTTTGAGCATTGGATGGCCCTCAATGAACTCATACCAGTCGAAAAATTATCGCCCCCGAGTGTTGCCAGCTGTTTATCAAAATCTAGCAGCGAAAATATTGTCATTGCCACTAAATATCTCTCAAAACTTGCCTGCGATTGATCAACTGGGGACTCGTACCAAACAGGCCAAGAACTGGGTATTGATAATGCCCAAAACTTTTGATCCGTTGTCTTATTGATCAGTAAACTTGTCTCTTCGATCTCCAACCTGAGCGCCTCCGCTGTCCGGGCATCCAGAGAGTTCCCTAATGACTCAGCCTGAGTTATCCACTCCTGAATTGAGACCGACCTTTTAAACAATTCGAAAGCCACAAGCAGGCCGTAAATAGTTGCGAAAGAGCCGGCTAGTAGCAAAACTTTTGCTCTACGACTTTTTTTCTGCTCGATCAGGACGCGATTTGAACGCGTGACGCCACGCTCAATGAAGATTTTCTGTTCAAACAAGTCCCGTAAGAAGCCACATTGCGTCGACTCACCTCGAGCGTGAGCCTCGCATCCCATCGCAATATAGAAACCCCTGAAAAAGAAAGCCTCGTCATGTGCATTGGGACGCAGTAGTTCTTGCAAAAATTGACTCAAATTAGGATGTAAACTTCTAATCCGTTTAGCAATAATTAATTTGGGGAGGTAATTTTTTTGCGTCCCAGCGTCAACAGATTGCTCGATCACAAGCGATAGAAATGAGCTGGCAATATCCTGCATAGCAGGACCAATATAATTTGTCTGGAATTGCGTCCCTAAGTCATTGGGGTTCGACCACCCAAGCATCACATCTCTCAGAGCCGGCGGGAATTCTTCGACCAGCTCGTTGGCTCCTAACCATTTTTCCATACCAGTAATGACCACGTAGACCGCTAAACGCATTCCAAGCGCGGATTCGCAACTTTTGATCAATCGATGATATCTTTGAGCCCGCTCTTTGAGTTCCTCCATATCGCCAGCTTCACCGGATTCTAATAACGAACATGGGATAGCGACTACAATGGAATCTAAGGGTCTTTCCGGTCTATATTTTTGGACCATCGATAGAAAGGTCGCCAACACGCCTTCCCTCTCTGATCCCTTGGAAATTGTGTTTACCTCAACAACAACACCCTGCTCTAAGATATGCCATTGAAGACCCGGGGTTTCTAAGCTCCTGGTAGCTTCGTCTGAAATAAGACTCGTACAACCCGCCTCCTCGAGTGGTACGTCAAAAGAATTATCTGGTTCGTCAAGCACCAAAACCCAAGGAATTTCATGACGTTCCTTCCGACTCACCAAACTAGATTCTGTTTGTTGAACTGCACGCAAGAAGGAAGCTTTGACAGCGGCTATAGAAATGTCGGCTGAGGATTCATTCGACTCATCAACTTTAGGTTTTGATCGCGAAGCGACCGCAATCAATAGGATTAATATTCCAACACAAATAAGTCCAAGGATCGATAAACTAATTAAAACCCCATAGGACGCGAAAATCTGACCCATCAGAACAATACCTTATAATTCAGGAGCTCGATTATTGTTGAATAAATGGCCTCTGAAGTATGTGACCAAGCAAAGGCGCCAAGAGCTAGAGCACCTGCACTCATGAGCCCGACAAACCAAAATGGCCAATTTGAAACTGTGTCCCGGGACTGAACGACGCGACGTGCAGTGTGTAGGTAGGGTTGATCGATAATCGTTCTCCCGGCAACAGCTAAAGATGGAGATCTTTGATAGACTCTTTGGAATAATTCTTTCTTATAATTTGCGACTGATCCTCCGTCATCAGAACCGCGATAACGGCCCTCAAATCCGAGACCCAGTAATCCCAAATATAAAAAACAGGACATTGAGGAAGCGGGATTCTGTGCGTCCAAAAGCCGATTGATATTTGTAAAAACTCGATCACCGGCGACCGTCGTACCAAAAAAATAATCCTCCAAAAGAAAATCAACCCAACGATCTTTGCCCAACCAGTCCAAGTTAACTAAAACTTCATCAGCCAAAGCGGCCGCTACATATTTAAAATCATTTACGGTTTCTGCATCAATTCTTAACATCGCTCGTTCCAAGTTTGAAGAACAAACCGTGACTGTATTAATGAGTGTTTCACGCGACTTTTGGCAGGACGCTTCAATATCAAGCCCACTTTCCAATTTTGCAGTTTCACAGGCGGCGGCAATTTGCTCAAGCAGATCGATAAAAATCCACTCTGCGCCTACACCAACATTTACTCCAGAGTCTGATCCTTGGCGGGCAGAGGCTGTCGGAACAAAGTTAGGAGACGGACTAGGAAGCATTTTGAACGTCCGGACCAATAGATGTGATTAGCACGATTTCACCCGGTTGGAAGGCTGTTGACTGAGTTGATGCATTTTTAATCACTATTCGTGGATCATTGGGTTCGAGATCTAAATTACTTAACTCAAAAATCAGATAGCCACTCAGTGCTAGCTCCTCAGGCAAGTCGGATGGCGCCACGTACTTGCGGTCGGCTCCTAAGACTCGTTTGGAGCGCACGTTTTCAAAGTTATTTCCTGTTGCAATCATTGCCCCATCCACCCAAGTCGAGAGAACCTGCTCAACCCCCCCTTTCAAGCCAATTAGAATCCGTTGCTCATTGAAGTCCTGCAAGTCCACCGCGAACTCACGATTCTTTTCATCAAACGGTACGAATCTAAAAGATGTCGCAATAGCCGCGACAACACTCGTTATTTTATCAACTAACCCAAACATTGCGAGGGAAGGAGCACGATGTTCATAAGTTGGGAGTCCCAAGGGTAGTCCTCCAACGATCAACGCCGACAAGCTAGTGTAGACTCTCGCCAGTGTCTCGAAAACTCTCACCGTATGCATTGGTGATATAGCCATACATATGTTGAATTCCGTGATGGCGTTTAACAACGCCCCCAGACGTAAGCGAGTTTCGAGAATGTCAATGCGATTATCGTCGGATGCGGAAAAATTATCGAGGCCCCTGACTAGGTAGCTGGCCTTGTGTCGTAACTGCTCGAGTAATTTGCCAATTTTATGATAGAAGGCCCCATCTTTTGGAATGTAAACGGATGCCGGCAAGTCTTCTGCTAAAGTATAGACGTCGTTTACCTTCAACACTTTCGCTATGAATAAACTATCGTAAGCACTTGACGGACGTTCGCCCGCTGACAAGGACAAATTTGGTTCTCCAATATCGATAGAAGTAGGAACAGCACTAGTAACTTGATCTGCCACAGGTCCTGAAGAAGACAACCTAAATCCTGCCTCATCGTCGGCCTTGATTAGCCTCCCCCCTTTCGGCTTTTTAATGAAAATATCGAGATATTCTGATCCATTCCTCTCAAATTCTGGTCCGAGGGGCAGTGACAGGGTTAACCCTTCGGATTCAGATTCGTCCCACTCAAACCCTTGTCCATCCTCAAAATGGCCTTCCGCACCCGCGACGGTGAACATCCCTGTTGGAAGAGCTGCTAAGTCTATGTCCAACGAACTCATGCCCCAGTAGAATGGATTAGACGCTACTGTTTTTTGATGGCTTACTAAGTCAAATTGAGAAGACAATAGTTGCAGGTGCTGAGGTGTGAGAAGTAACCCTTCCTGCCAAAGCACTTTTGCGTATTTTGAGCCATTCAACTGCCATCCTCCACTGAAATATCAAAGCCGTCTGAGGT
Source organism: uncultured Litorivicinus sp. (assembly GCA_902528165.1). GTDB lineage: Bacteria > Pseudomonadota > Gammaproteobacteria > Pseudomonadales > Litorivicinaceae > HIMB30. Next base: position 17,302 of record CABZRL010000014.1, on the reverse strand, counting down.
CACCTTCAGACTGAAGGTCCCCTCCCTCGAACGTAACGCAACGCGATTTGGTGTTCCGGATTTTAAGGCTAAAAATACCAAAATAGCTGTCGGATTACGTGACATTGAATTCCACCGTTCATCTTTAACAGTTGCTCCCGGCGGGAGTTCCCAGCTTGTAACCGTAATGAGATCAGAGTTACTCGCAATGAGTCCCTTCTTCTGGACGAACCATGATTCCGAATCAAGAGCTTCAATCTGTGTTCTAAGCTGCTCATCGTAAATCTCAACTACATCTATCGAGGTCGGAGAATCCCGGTTTGCGTTCAATTCAGTTGTTATCTCAAACGACTCAATTTCAAATGGCTCAGGGTCATCTGAGGCAAACATGCCGCAGCCAGTCATTACTAAGAGACTAGAGAGAAGAGTAGTTATAAGTAAATATGGTAGATATCTGTTTAAACTACGGCGGAGTGATTTGGCAATAGATTCTAATTTCATCTGTCATTCCAATAGGAAAATTCCTGTCATCGCAATACTGTAACCCACAGCTAACACGATCAGTATACTTAAGACGGTGCACGTTGTGATTCCGAACATTATGATCGGGGAGACATCCACAACAAATAGCTGCTCATCTTTTATTTCGCCGAAATCCTCAGCCTCAAAGTCATCTCCGGACGATCTCGCTACAACTACTGCAACAATCATCACAAACATAATCGACAAGGGGCGCGCCAATATCGCGAGCATCGGTAAAAATGCGACGGTCAAGGGGATATACATCCCAGAATTGAGCCCCAACCCTAACTCTAGTCGTTTGTTAAATTGAGTCAACATCCCAGCCAGATCAAAGGAAAGCGCCTGAGCCTGATCAAGAAGAACGACAGCCGGACTGATTAAGTCGAGCAACGAACGGCTGCTGTTTGGGCTGAATTGTATTGTCAACGCTAGCAACAATACGCATGGCAGGACAATACCCATGTTGCATAACAGTAACGCCGATGGGAGAAGTACCTGAATGCGACTTCTCGTTATACCTAGGTGTTGAACCAGCATTTGGTATAGCAATGGAAACATTAAGAAAATACTTGGCGCCCCTAACGAGCTAATACTAAGCTGCAATAGCTTAATAACCATAATAAATCGCTGTTTTGCTAAAAGGCTGATAAAGACCGCGACCGTGATCAACATAGCGAGAGTTACAAAAATAAAAACGCTAACCCAAGTGAGCAGGGACTCATCGTTGAAGCTCACACCCAAATTTAAAGCCGCTGCCATCCCAACCAAAAGCGCAAACAGGGGAAGAAACCGAATCAATCCTTTAAACGCAGCATCTGCGGACAGATAAACTTCTTCGATACAATCAGAAAAACTGAAATTCGTTGACTTAATCGCATAGATAACAAAACCAGAAGCAAAAACTAGGAAAATTCCTACGCCGATGAGACCCACATCGATGTAATTCTTCGCTGTAAATATCTTGTTAAATATAGTGGCATCTTTCGCAGACCCAGTGACGACCTCAAGAGCATCAGAATCTTTCAGCGACAGCTCTATGTTATTGGCGGCAGCCATTTGCTCGAGCATCGAAGCTGTTAACGTACCAAGTAAATTTCCCCCCATAAAATCAAATATATAAACCAGACCGATCACCAAAACATAGGCGTAAAGGAGTGAAGTACCGATGAATGCGATGAGTGTTGTCAATATAAAACCCGGCAAGCCCTTTCGGTCTGGGAAGTCTCTGATTCCAACGACGGTCGAACTGAAGATATAAAGGGAAACAAACAAAAAAATTAGATTGCCCGATAATATGACGCTGACATTTAACCAGCCCAAGTAGGCCTTAAAAAATTCTGTAAATCCCAAAATGAGCCCGGCCACAAAAAGAGCAATTGACAGATTAAGAGTTAGGTCAAACTTGTTCACAACTGGGCGAGCCATTCGGGATTTTCATGCTCCACTTTTGCCAATTCAAGGCAGCGTAGGGCCAAACAATCCGTGGAATCCACATACGGTATACCCATGCTGTCGTTTTGAAAGATGAGCGAAAACTCGGTACACGCTAAAATAACGGGAATGTCTGCGTTTTGGTGCGATAGATGATTTAGTGGCTCCGCCAATTGATCTTGAAAGTTTGTGAGTTGACCGCGCTTAACCGACGAAATTACACCGTCAAGCGTTGACTGAATTTGAGCTGAGTGAGATATGATTTCGATGTTCGACGCATTGAGTTGATGCTCATAGATGCCATTTTGATAAGTTGCGTGGGTTCCCCACAAATGAACGGCTTCAACGCCCGCATCCCTGACGACTTTGCTCGTCTCAGTTGTGATATTTAAAATCGGCACGGTACTGAAGTCTGATAATTTTTGGAACCAGTACATAGCGGTATTGCAAGGGATTGCTATGAAGTCTACACCGACTTTTTCGAGGTTAGTGAGGCTCTCAGTCATTGCAATGAACGGACCGTCGTCTTTTCGAGAAATCGCAGCCGACCGGTCGGGGATATCGCAACTCATCATCGTCACTGATTTAAGGTGACCCTGATCAATAGAGGCGGTGGAAAGGCTCACCAGCCGATCGAGGAATAAAACCGTTGCTGCTGGACCCATGCCCCCTAAAATGCCTAAAACAGGCCTCACAGATCAAATCCTGAGCGGTCGAGGGCAAACTAAACTCGAAAAAGCCATATTTCCGATTACTAGTACTAACGTTCGTAGGGTATCGCTTATGACGTCAACAGCGATAAAGAGTATAAGGACAGCCTCAAAAGGCAGTTGCAAATAACCGCATGAAATACTGATCATAGACAGAGCGACCACGCCGGTGGCACCGGCGCTAGCCACCCCCGCAAGGAAGCAGGCGAAACCAACCAGAAAAAGATCAGCAGGTGCTAGATCGCGGCCGTACAGTTCTGCGATAAAGAGGGTAGCCGTAACGTAGAACATCGTTGGCCCAATTCTCGCCAGCGAAATCGACAAGGGAACCATCAGCTCAACCTGAAGCTTTGGAAACTTTAGTTTCTCTAACGCCTCCATCATCGGTGGCATACTCGCAATACTATTTCGTGTAGCCAGCGCAACCGCAAACGGCATTTGCAATGAATTAATGACAGCAGAAAAGTTAGCGCCGGAGCGAATCCATATCACGATCGTCGCTATAACCAAGATTGCTATTGACGAGACCGTCAGAGCCATAAGGAACTCACCCATTAGAAGGAGTGGCTGAATTCCAGAAGTGGCAAGTTGACTCGAAAGCGAAGCGATAAGAGCGATTGGAAGAGGAATCACCAACCATGAAGTCATCAGTAAGCAAGAACGATAGACACTCTCCAAAACCGCGGTCAACGTACCTTTCAATCGTGCTGATACCGAACCCAATGAGGCTCCGAAAATTAACGCAAAGATCAACACCGGAAGGGCGTCACCGTTTGATAAAGATGCAAAAATATTATCTGGAACTAATGACATTAAGATAGCGTACAGCTGGGAGTTGTCTTCCGAAAAACTATCGCGAAATAACTCGATACTTGCAGCGTCACCTATCTCACCCATGCCAATAAGTGATCCCAACGCTTCCTGCGCTTCAGGTGTCATCACTTTACCTGGCGCCAAGATAGCACTTGTTATCAATGACACCGCTATCACGAATGGTAATACAAGAATAAACATCAACAGGAACCGGCGCATTAATATCGGTGCCTCACCATCACTCAACAATCTGCTGATACTGAAGATGACGGCCGAGATCATCAAGGGCAGTGCAATCATTTTTAAAAGGCTAATATAGATATCGGCGATGGGAGTTAAGCTCAAGCTCAGGGCAGGAAATTGTTGTCCCAAGAAAATACCCAACGCGATTGAGGCAATGATAGTCGTCGGATGCTTAAGTATCTGGATCAGAAAATTCATGATTTATCTCTTTATCTCTTTAGTCAATTCAAGGAGATGTTCGATCGTCAAAGGACGATATTTTTGCTCCAAAAACATATTCACAAATCCGAGAAGGGATGGATTCTCGAGCGAAACCGCTACCCCAATGGTGTCCACTAAGTCATCAAAGGTCACTGTTCTGAGGATAAGACTTAGACTCGGATCTGATTGCAAAACTTTTTTGACTTCAAACTCGTCCCGATACCCGGCGGCCACCTCGCCACCAATAACTGCGTCAACAACATCTTGATAAGTCGGATACTCAACGATTGTTGCATCCGGAAAATTCTGTCTGGCAAATGTTGCGAATGAGGACCTAGCGATTACACCAATCTTTGCATCGAAGTTGATGAGCACTTCGCGTAGTGATCTGCCTCCCTCTATTTTCGCAAATTCCAGTCTATTCACGAGAAAGGCTTGCCGAAAAGTCGCGTACGGGGAGCTGAAAGATACGCGCTTACTTCTCGCCAGTGTTCTCGAAATCTTACTTATTGACAGATCTACCTCGCCAAAGACCGTTTGGTTCACAACACCATCGAACGAGTCCGCTGATCTCACCAACCGAAGCGAAACACCCAAAGCCTGCGCAATATCTTCTGCGAGTTCAGCGTCTGTGCCCTTCGTAGTTTGATTCTCACGATAGAAAAAAGGAACCTGATCAAAGGCGTGCATCCCTACTCGAAGTTCGCCTCGCTCAATAATACGAGCGATCCCCTCGCTCGCAACTTGTCCATCCGGGAGAGTTATTACTCGTTCTTGCGCAAATGTGACTGCCGAAGCGGCTAACAGTGCAACCCAGCTGACCAGCAGACTCAGCTTTCTAAATATCATTCTCCGCTCCCTAACGGTTGACCTGGCAGTAAATCTGCCTCTTGAACATTTTTTATAGAATCCTCGACATCGTCGGTGATTTTTTCACTCCGTATATTCACCGTATCGATTCGTTCCGACCCACCCGCTATCCGCCCCAACTCAAGCCCAATAAAGAAAACAACGCCTAGGATTAATAAAGATGTGACGATGGTCAAAGTAATCAGTTTCGTATTGAAATATAATTTCATGGCAACATTCATTCTTCTCGCTGAGCATAATCCATCTATCAAAGTCTAGGTTAAGGAACGTCAATGAATATGGAAATAGGTGACGCCGTTATTTCAATCGATCCTCCCCAAGCACAGTTCGTTTTGCAACCGTCGGTAAGCAGGGGCACGCCGTTCGCAGTCGCTTTCGAACCTGGGGACCAAGGCGCGGTCGGAATCGGAATACAAGGCAACGGAATAGTGACTGGTGGTGGAGGCTTAAAAGGGGGAGTTGCCGTTTGAGCGGCTATGATCATTGGATTAATCGGCGAATTGCATAAACCAAACGGTACAATATTGAGGATAGGAATCATTGCGTTGATATCCGCGACTGGGAGGAAATTCCCGGTACATCCTGTAACTGGCAATGCATTCAGTACGCTTGGAGCCAGACCATAGCTACATTTTGTTATCGCTGTAGCAACAACCGCCTTTGGCATTATTTCTTTTCTCCAACAAATAAATCCATCATCGTATTTAAAATTCCCTGCTCGTCATTCTCAACATTTGTAACCGGTTTGCCGGATTTACTGTATTGAATCGTCTCCGAGGTGGCGATCCCATTTTCGAAATCTTGTTTTTGAAGTAGGTTCCCGTCGGGCCAATAAATATACTGAGGCCCATCTTTAAGACCCAGGTTGTAGTTCTCTTTTCTATTTAACACGCCTTCACTGCTGTATTCGGTAACTTCACCATGCAGCCTGCCTGCGGAATAAGTGCATCGTCTTACCAATGTCCCGGCAGCGAATAGCGAGCAACTCCCATGCTGCAAACCATGTGCATAGTATTGTTCGCAGACCAAGTTATTTCGATCAAACGCTCTCATCAGGCCGTGCGGGAGACCATCAACGAATTCTTGTTCGAAAATTTTTTCACCCTTGTCAAATCGCTCCAACAGCCCGTGGAGTTTCCCGTCTGTATAGTTGGCACGCTGAACTAAAAAATCTTCAGTATCAATAAATTGGATCAGGCCGTGCAATCCACTTTCGCTTGCTTCCCCGCGAACTTTCATGCCTGTATCCGCATCAACGTCCTCAAACGGAACGACTTCACTAGTCTGGCTGGGTTGGGTATCGTCAGCACCATCATTTTGTTCGGTCACGATTTGAACCTTTAGCCTTGTGAAATCGCAACTGTAGCCCCCTTTAGCGCCAGGGATCCACTGCCCTTTACTGACGTTGACGCTCCCTGAATAGTGACCGTGCCTCCGCCCTTAACGGTTGCACTAGTGCCCCCTTGCAGGGTGGCTGAAGTACCACCTTTCAGTAATGCCGACGTTGCTCCTTGCAGAGATATCCCGCCACTGTTTGCCTTGACTGTCAGCGCACCCGTCTTCGCAGAAATCGCAACAGTTGAACCTGTCTGACTCAATTTTTTCTTAGTCTCTAGCGTTAAGTCAGAATCGGCAGACAGTTCCAGTGTACCTCCCACTTCGATGACCAGATTCCCCCCAACAGTCAGTTTAACATCACCCTTCACGTCTGTGGTCATATCCCCACCAACCTCGGTTTTATAATCTCCATCAATTTTCAAATTGTAGGCGCCTTTCTTCTCGCCGGACGCCCAAGGGAACGATCCACCGACGGTAACTTCAACACTATTCGAAATGGTCTCTTTTCTTGAACCATTCACAAAAAACTCTGAAACATTATTTTCAATTTTAGATAGCTTCTCGTATTGATCGGTAAGGTTTACTGCCAGTCGATGACTAGTTCCGGATATATGTACCGATTGATTTAGGCTCTCTAACAAAAGATCCTTATTTGAGTGAAGATTCACCAGCTCATTTTTCGATTTATCACTAAATATTAGCCAGTTCGCGTCTTCTGGTTTACCGTCAAAACTCTGTGTGCGAATTCCAGTTTTATCCTGATTTGCAGGAAGGGAAAAGGGAGGTTTTTGCTCTGAATTATACAAACATCCGACCACGACAGGACAGTCGATGTCCCCACCCAGAAAATCAACAAGAACTTCCTGGCCGACTCGCGGAATAAATTGGCCGCCAAAACCTTTACCTGCCCAGATTTGCGAAACTCTGAGCCAGCAGCTCGAAGTCTCATTATTCTTCCCAAACCGATCCCACTTAAATTGAGCGAGAATTCTCCCACTTTTATCTGTCCATACCTCTTCTTTCTTTGGACCGACAACGACTGCCACGTCTAATTTGGCGGCTTGTGGGAAAATTTCACAATCGGGTACCTGAACTGGCGCATCGATTGGTTGCGCCACTACTTCGTAACGAATTGAGTCATTTTCGATGACGCATTGACTCTCTAAGACAACTACCTCACCCAAGGCAATACTCCGGGGATGCCCAGATGTTTTAAATCGGGTACCCGGACTCAACGAAATAGAGTCTGTAGACAAGCGGGCGGTTTCGGTTGCGGCACTTGCACCTACTGATAAATTTTTTGCCAGACTCGTTGCCGTTTTTGAGTCAATTGGCCGAGGATCAAAACGATACAATTCACCCGTTCCCACCCTCTGCACGTTTTTCTTGTCTGTCAATAGAGATGCTTTTTCCGGATCATACGCACGAACACTTACGGTCGCTAAGGCGAGGGTGTGCTCCAGCTCAAGAGAACTAAAACTAGTTTCATCCGAACGACCAGAACCCCCAAAATGTCCCAAAGATAGGGCTGGTCCTGATGCGGAATTATTTTTGCCAACATATGCCGACTTAGAATTGCAAAGGGTGAGGTTTGATTTAGACCCCGAATGCGAAAAAAAGTAGCCAATACCTTCTGATGCCATTAGTCGTTTAACGAAGTTGAGATCACTTTCATCATACTGCACACAATATTCTCGTTTAGCCGATGAGCCTGTAAGTTTTGACTTATCTAACGTGATGCCTGACTGACTGAGTACTGCCTCCACAATTTCGACAGCACTCTTGTCCTGATAAATTTTTCTTTGACGGCCAAAGCTTGCCTTGGCTAGTTTTGGTTCAATGACCAACTCCACAAGCGATCGATCACCCGCGGTATCTCTAAAATAAATCTCTGTGATCATACCGAAGATTGTTTTTTTCTCGCCATTAATACCGTAGATTGTGAATGAGCAGTCTTTTGACACAAAAGTCTGTAACGCCTCAACTGATCGGTCCGAGACTGCAACAACGATATTTGCTCTGAACGAGTCGCTGAATCTTTCCATTAAATTCAGCCCCATAACGAAATGATCTTTAAATCCCGATAATTTCAATTCGCATGAAATCAAGTTATCGCTCATTTCTACCTCGACTCTCGATAGGTTTTACAACTATTTTTTCAAACGAACCATCCATCTGGATTACGATCTCAAAATCGGTAAGCTCTTGCTGTGCAGCCTGGGAACCAAGAATTTCCTGAGCTAATTGAGGCACAACAAAATCAGAAATTAGCTGATCAACGCGTCTTGCTCCAATCTGTGATTCTTTGCATTGACTAGCCACCCATGCAACAAAATCGCCATTCCAAAACAGCTCAATCGAATGAGTCTCTTTCAGCCGCTGCTTCAATGTTGCAATCTTCAAGCTAGTAATGGATCGAAGCGAAGAATCATTAAGGTCAAAATAGGGCAACAACTCGACTCTGCCAACAAATGCGGTCCCAAAATGACTCTCAAAGACTGGCTGTATGCTCTGCACGAAACTCTCATATTTCGGAGCAGAATTGATATGGGTTTCGCCCGAAATGATCTCTTCCCCCACGTTTGACGTCAGTAATATCACCGTATTTTTGAAGCTGATCTTTACTCCTTCACTATCCTCAATGATCCCTTTATCAAAAACTTGATAAAATAATTCAAGAACGTCGGGGTGCGCTTTTTCGATTTCGTCAAGTAGAACAACACTATAGGGCGCTCTCCGAACGGCTTCTGTTAGAATACCTCCGGTTCCATAGCCCACGTACCCTGGGGGGGCTCCCTTTAAAAGCGCAACCGAATGGGCTTCTTGAAATTCAGACAGATTCACTGTAATTACACGTTCAGTGTCGGAAAACAGCATCTCAGCTACCGCGTGAGCTGTCTCTGTTTTCCCCACTCCACTTGGACCTGCTAGCATAAACACACCAACTGGTTTTTCCGGATCGTCAAGGTTTGCACGAAAGATCTCTATTTTCTTAGAGATTTTTTTTAGCGCGAATTCCTGTCCAATTACTTTCTCCTCTAATCCAGCAGAGAATTCCAAGACGCTATTTATTTCATCCGCTATCATTTTACTTGCGGGTATCCCGGTCCAATCCTCTATCACCGTTGCCACTAAGTTGGCGTCCACGACAATCGGAATGTCCTGATTTTCATTATTTATGACTTCTAGACCTGTGGTGAGCCGGATTAGCCTATCTTGTAATAATTCGATCGGCTCGTCGTCTTCTCCAGATTCACCATGCAATAAACGTTCGATCGCTCGACGCGTTTGAACAATGGCAAATACTGCCTCTCTTTCATCCTTGAATTGTTTCCCTAATTTAAGAACCTCACTTTCCAAATCGTCGATTTGTTTTTGAAGAGTATCGGTTTTTACAGATTCATCCGTCCCCATGGCCTCCTCTCGTTCGACTTGATCGCGGAAATTTTTAAGTGAGCGGAGCTCAGACTGAATTTTTTCTAAACGTGGCGGATCGGCGCTCTGTAGCAGACTGAGTCGAGCACAGGCCGTATCCAACACACTCACAGCTTTATCTGGTAATTGCCTACCAGCGATATGACGGCTCGATAACTTAGTGGCTGCGATAACAGCCTCATCAAGAATTTCTACACCATGATGAGTCTCGAGACTTTTTGTTATCCCCCGAAGCATTTCGATAGCAACTTCCTCGTTGGGCTCCTCTACTTTGACGACCTGAAATCGCCTCGTAAGCGCTGGATCCCTCTCAAAAAACTTCTTGTACTCGCCCCAAGTAGTTGCGGCTATCGTCCGCAACTCTCCTCGGGCGAGCGCCGGTTTCAGGAGGTTTGCTGCATCGTTAGTACCCTCGTGACCACCCGCACCAATCAATTGATGAGCTTCATCGATAAACAAAATAATAGGGATTGGAGAGAGGGTCACTGATTTAATGACAGATTTAAGGCGCTCTTCAAAAGCGCCCTTAACAGACGCCCCAGCCTGCAAGGCAGCCAAGTCCAGAACTTTGAGCTTAACGCCCTGCAAAACAGGTGGTACCTGACCGAGATTAATTTTTTGTGCCAGCCCCTCTATGATTGCAGTCTTACCTACACCAGCTTCACCGGTCAAGATCGGATTGTTTTGTCTTCGCCTCATCAATATATCAATTATTTGCCGAATTTCGACGTCGCGTCCTGTTATAGGGTCAAGGTTGCCTTGGGCAGCAAACTCAGTCAGGTCATATGTAAATTTCTTCAGATCATCGCTTGAAATATCTGATGGATTGGTAGAGATTTCGCTCGTCGTAGCTGATAGCCCAGGGCTCTCAAGAAGTTTCTTTTTCAACAAGCTTTGGGGAATTTCAAGCAACGAAGGCGTTGTGGACATCACTCTATGCCGGATTTTTTTATCGTCAACTGCGGCGAAAAATAAGGCACATATATCGATTTGTTGTCTACCTGCGAGGCCTGAAACCCGCACCCAAGCCGCAGACAACCAATCTGTTAGATATTGGCCTATTGCCGGCATCTCCGAATCTGATTGAGGTATCTCGGAAAGAAATATCTGAATTTCTCTGAGGATTGGATCAACGTCGACATCACAAGAGCTCAGCCAAATACGAAATTCAAGCGTAGATTCGTGACTCAGGAGGACATCCAGAAAATGTTCACTCTCCACACATGGATGTTTAAGCTCAAGACACTTCTCGGCGGCACCCTCTAGTGCAACCCGACAGCTCAGATTTAGACGGCTAATCAGTGTTCTTAAATCAATATCCATTTTCTGCTTCTCACGCTACCGCCGTATTAATTTTTATCGGTCCTGAGTATAGAGCGGATCCCGAAATGAAAGTGGTTCGGCCGAGGAGGAGTTCGTGACTGCCGAGACCTAGATCACTCGGAAGCTGAGCTTGGGTTTCTAACCGTAACTCGAAAGAAATTCTCGGGAACTTCCCAAAGAACCTACGAGCTAACGCAGCCACATCTCGATGCAAATCACCGCTTGGTAAGAACCGCAAGATATCAAGTACAGCTATTTTATTAACTTTTATAACTACCTCAGCGTCTTGTAGCCAAATCCTTCTGCCTAGGGTTTTATAAAATCCGCTACTACCCAGCTGAGCTCTTATACCCAAGGGAGCTTCTGAGTACCCGCCATCTAGAGACGAAATTGTGGTCCTGAACGGGATCATTCGGTTACAAATCCATTCGAACGCGGAAACCGACCGATTAATGCGCCCCATACTCTCAAACCATGCTAATTCGACGGAATCATTGACAGAAGAACTATGCGACAAGGATCGGACTGCCTCGACCCAAGAGTGATCTTCTGGCTGTTCAAGTAATGCTGAGTCGTATCTAGCTTTAGAATCATAAAATAAATTAACGAGTCGAGTTTCAAAAATAGATAGAAACCCTTGTGTCGCATTTCTTTGAACTTTTCCGTAGGGTTCAAAAATTTCTGGAAACGACGTTGGCAAAAAGGCTGAACTGGAGAACAGACCGAAGGCTGTAGTCTCGACCTTCCAAAGTTCTCTATATGCATCCCACTTCAACGCTCGAATATCGCTGGTCGAAAAGTTGTACTGATTCACAGCAGTAAATTCGATTTGAGATCGATCTACTGTTGAGCTGAGCAAACGATAGAACTGAAAAAAACGATACTTTCGTATATTTGATTCCAGTTCAGTTATTAAATTATCGTCTGATAACCGGTCATTGGGTTCCATTCGTGTACCGTCTGTCCTTCACTTTCAACTTTTAACCGAACGAAATTATTCACATTTACGAAATGAGCGAGTGCGTGAGAGAGCACGGACCCGAAAACTAATAACGAGCCACCAGCAAATGCTCTGATATCAACGTCAATAGTCAAATCAATCCCACTGCAAAGTCCAAATCGATTTCGCTCGGCAATTAACGGGTAAACGCCAGATGACGCTCGAACCCCTAAAATACCTCCCACTTGACTAGCAAAGACGGGATTGTTGTCGACAATTGTATTCAAAAAAAGTTTGAATCGATCACCGTTATCATTTTCGGTAAGATCGAAAATTGTTTGACGATTGGTATTTAAAAAACCCAAGTATTTTAGAATCTTACCCTGGTCAATTGCGCCATCAATGCTGGCAGACGGCGAATGGATAATCGATGCGACGATATTCTTGACACCACCATCCATCAGCAGATCCATTTCAGGTGATAATTGTTCCGCAAATGACCGGTTGGAGCATAGTAAGTCAGCATAAATAACTCGATCACTCGGGGACGCCGGTTGTAATTTCGCATTTACAAAACCAATAAAGGTGTCACTTCCTGTCAGCCCATTCCGCACGCTCACTGCTCTGCGTATTGTCCAAAACATTTGCTCATTGATTGAGTCAACTGTCATATGTCCCAGAGCGGAGATCGCATCTAACCTGCCTTCGGTACCCGCCACCCGGTTTATGGCGTTGACTGAGTATACCTCCTCGCTTCTGGCCGTCTGAAGATCACCGCGTAGCATAAATTCATGCGACGAACCATCAATATCAATTGGCTCACTTGTCCGTTTAAATAAATTTACTATCGGAACACATCCGAGCCTCACTCCAAAATCACCCAGTTTTGTCGAGACCGGGCGTTCCAGTGCAATAACTAGGGTTGTGAAAGTACCGTTACTCTTAAGTTGCCCTAGAGATTTGATTCTTAGGAAATTAAATGCTCTGGGGAAAGACGCATATGACCTAACTAGGCTGAATGGAATATCTGCCGGCGAAGCTACCGGATATAAGGACTCGTCTCTATCGAATCCTATTTCGCCAACCTGTGCTCCATTAACGCGAACGAAGTTCTTCGTATCATCGGACATCCAGATTGCTTGCTGTGTTCGACTAACAATAGCCGATCGAACTTGGTCAATATTTTGTAATTCTCCGTCAAAATAAATATCCAGCTCAGAAATATTCAGCGTATCAAGCGTAGTTCCGTCAGTAATTTCAAAATCGAGAGCGAGACCCATCGTACCAGCGGGTATGCCACCCGTAATTCCTAGGTGTGAGAGCTCAACGATCCGTGGCCGGTGCAGTTTCAGGGGCCAAAGCAAGGTATCCCAACACGTTCTGAAACGAATCTCAGTTCCAGAGATAGCCTTGGTATAGCACTCCGATGCTGCCCTTACGTTAAATCCGTTAGTCACCTTGCCTTGTTCGTTGTTCAAAATCATTTGCAGTATAGAAATTGCAGGAAGTGGTCGAACAAACGAGGGTGCCAATGTTTCAAGTACAGACCCGGCGAGATCTCCTAAAGACTCGTCGATGTTCCGTTGAACCCGAGCAGTAAGAAACGCGAAAGCTTCAAGCAATTGTTTCACGTGCGGGTCACGCGAACCGTCAGGACCAAAATCTAAGGCAGAGGCAACACCGGGGAACCTATGAGCGAAGTCACGACCTGACTTCTTCAAATGCGCCATTTCTCTCAAATAATACGGAAGAATTTCTTGCATAAACTGTTATTGGAATAATTTATCAGGGCCAAAGAATTTCAATCTCACCCTTCGATTCTCGACAAGAACATCTCCTTCGAGGGTAATTGACAATGACGATTCCGAGGCGAGACCAACTATTTTCACAACCGGATCGATGACTCTCGGCTCGTGAAACCGTACTGCCAACTCTATAATCTTTATAAGACGTGCAGAGGACACGGGATCATCGGGGGAAACGTGACTAAAGTCCGGTATGCCATACCCAAATATGGTACTACCAAGATCTTCGTAATCCTCCATAGAAACTCGTGCTCTCGTATTAAACAGCCTATCTAGCTCGCCTTCTATGGTTGTCAACGCGAATTGGTGATCGTTAGATAGCTGGGGATTCAAGACGCGAAAGAGAAGGGGAACGGTCGATGCGTTGAAGTGTGTTTGCACAACCTATCCCCTCCACCGCTAGGTGGCTTCGCCAGTAGCCATATCGTACGACGCTGGCAACGTGCCTTGCTTCTTACCTGTTTCATCTTGAACGAAGTAATCGATCGAGATTTTTGTGTAATTTATGGAAAAGGATTCGTAAGGGACATCGTTTCCACCGCCAGATATCGAATGATTCGAAATCATGGCGTTGCTCAAGGTATAAGTCATCATCAGTTCATGAGACAAATCAGACCCTGAGGTAACCCTAAAGATGTGCAACTCAATGTCCCCTAGGTCGGTACCACCTAGGCATGCTTTCATTAAAGGGGTGCTTGAACTGTCACAAGCCTTTGCACATTGAATTTCAGACACTGTGGGTCGCCCGAGCGTACGAGATGTGTTAGCTGGGTCGCTCGTCATTGGCTGCGCCATAGACACACTGTAAGAGTTGAGAACAATCTTTTTCTCGTATCCCTTCATTTTACTCTCACCTGGAATCGACTTTATTTCCAGGACAATATTATCAGCCATAAATTTTCTCCTTTATTTTAAGCCGCTGGTGCCGGTAACTCAGCAACAAGTCGGATAGACGCCGTGATCTCTTCTAATTGAAAATGTGGGCGAAGAAATACCGTAGCTGTATAAGCGCCTGGACTGCCCGCGACTTCGAGCACGTCGACCCGAGCTTCCCGTAGGGGGAACCTTGCTTTGGTATCTTGTGAGGCAGCGTCGTCAAGAAGAACATAGTCTGCGATCCAGTTGTTAAGATAATTAGCAATAGTCTCTTGTGATTCGAAACTTCCTATTTTATCGCGCATCATTACTTTCAGATAATGGGCAAAGCGACTTGCAGCCATTATATAAGGCAGACGAGCAGATAATTTTGCGTTGGCATTAGCTGAGTCGGTATTATACAGAACCGGTTTATTCACCGTCTGACCGCTAAAGAACGCCGCAAAATTGGTACCCTTTGCACTCACCGCTGCACAAAATCCCAAATCATTGAGTTCTTTTTCTCGACGATCCGTAATTAAAGTTTCAGTGGGGCATTTTAATGCGATATCCCCCTCGTCAGTGGTGAACGTGTGGGCGGGAAGATCTGAAATTTTCCCTCCACCCTCTACCCCACGAATTGCGGTCGTCCAGCCATACTTCGCAAAAGCATCTGTCATTTTCAAGCCCAGTTGATAGGCCATATTAGACCAGAGATAAGCGTCATGATCTCTGCCGTCCACAGCCTCTTCGAAAGCGAACTGCTCGACTGGGTTAGTAGCCTCACCGTAAGGTAGCCGTGACGCATATCTTGGGAGAACTAAAGTGCAGTAACGTGAATCCTCAGATTCTCTGAAGCTCCTCCATGGGATAACTTCCGCACTCTCAAAAATTTTAGATAAATCTCTTGGGACGGCCAATTCGGTCCACGATTTCATATCGAACAGTTTCGGTGAGCTCGAAGCGACGAAGGGTGCATGGGCCGCACAAGCAACCTCGGAGATCCTTCTGCATAGGGCAACATCCTGCGGATGACGTCCAAAATAAAAGTCTCCAATCAATGCAGAATATGGAAACCCGCCTAACGTACCGTACTCGTCCTCATAAACCTTCTTAAAGAGAACCGACTGATCATAATCAACCGCTGACTCCAGATCTTTGAGAAGTTCTGCTTGAGACACATTCAATACCCGAATTTTTAAGCGAGTAGATGTCTCGGTTCCAAACACAAAATCAGATAGTCCGCGCCACCGCGATTCCAAATCCTGAAAAGCTTGATCGTGCATTATTGCATTTAACTGATCAGTCAGCTGTCGGTCGATCTCTGCAACCCGATCGTTAATGGCCGCGACGACCCCAGCATCTGGCGCAGTAATCATTCCCTCGTCGAGAATTTGTGTAGCTAGTTGACCCAACATTTGTTTTGCGTACATGCCCTGGGACGGCTCAGCTATCATGTTACCGTCCTGGATAATCTTCTCTAAGACCCCTCCAGGGGCAACACCTTCAATTTGTTCAGTTTGTTTTACGTTTTCTGTAGCCATAAACCTTCACCTACTCGGCGTCCCCCTTACTGTCATCTTTCCCTTTTGCTTTTTTAGGCTCTTTCGCAGGTGCACCACTCTGATCGGCAGTAGATCCACCATCTGCCGCCTCTGCCTGAACTTTTTTCAATTCATCCGTATTCGACACTATTTGTTCTAAGACAGAATCAAGTTCATCATTACCATCGAGTTTTGCAAGTAAATCCCTTAGTTGCCCTCTTGCTTCCAGTAACTTTTTTAGGCGAGGCACTTGCTCGACTATCGATTCGGGGTGAAAATCATCCATCGATTTAAAATTCAACTCTATTTTCAAATTCCCTGAACCCTTAAGGGTGTCCGCTACAGAAACATCCAATCTTGGAGACATGCTGTCCATTACTTCGTTGAAGTTATCTCTATCTATCTCTACAAACCGTCTATTTTTGAGCTTCGGTAAAGGTTCGGCTGGCTGCCCAGATAAATCACTCATCACACCCACGACGAACGGGAGTTCTTTCTTCTCGACTGCATCCCCGATTTCTACATCGTAAGTTATCTGTACCCTAGGCGGTCTGTTACGACCCACCCATGCCTGACGACTATTATTCATGTTTAGTCCCCCCCTTTGAGGCTTCCAGTGAGTATGTCAAACACCCACAAAACTTAAAAATTACTGCTTTGGTGATAAAGACGGTTTGCCAATCAAAACTGAACTGGCCGGGAAAACCACCACGACTAGATCATTAATCTTTAGGTCCAATTCATCCACCTGATCAACAGGAATGGATGCATAGACTGATTTTCCCGTTTTCTCATCGAATAAATCAACTTCGACCATGCACGTACTTGGGCCTGGCTCAAGCGCTTTTATTCGACCTTCTACTTGGTTCTTCGCAGAGATTGGCACATGTTTCACAATTACTCTACCCTTGGTACACTATAAGTCTAATGATCCTACCGAGTGTGCAAAAAGCACGCAAGCCGTCTCATGCGAAACAACCCCAACTTTAGTTTTTTACGAACTATCCATAGCAGGAATCGGTGAAGATTGAGACGAAGGAACAGATTTAATTAGTGCCGAATTTGTCTGTGTCAAATTGATCATCAAGTCTCGAATCACCTTGTGACTTTTGATTCACCGATGCGTCAGATTGCTGCGCATCAGCATTCAAACTCTCTGTCGACTGATCCAACCCCGATGTGTCCTCCGCCAATGCGTCCCCGTCAAGACCATCACTCGGCTGATCCAACCCCGATGTATCCTCCGTCAATGCATCCCCGTCAAGACCATCACTCGGCTGATCCAACCCCGAT
>CABZRL010000013.1:0-49077 GCA_902528165.1 uncultured Litorivicinus sp. | reverse complement strand
GTCAGGTGGACCTTGATTATTTCGGTTGCCGCCACCCCAGGGGTCGCGGCCATTATTTCCGGGCTCATTCCAAGCCATGGAGACTCCTTAGCCAAATTAATGAAACACTGCACCTATCATAGGGGCAGTGATCAGCTTTTCCACCGTTAAATGATCAGTGTTGCAAGATTTGTGAGAGGAACAATTGAGTCCTATCATTTTGAGGGTTGTTGAAGAACTCTTCAGGCTCATTTTGCTCAACGATCTGACCGCCATCCATAAAGATCACACGGTTAGCAACTTTACGAGCAAAACCCATTTCATGAGTCACACACAGCATCGTCATGCCATCTTCAGCAAGACCAACCATGACATCGAGCACTTCTGCAATCATCTCTGGGTCGAGCGCAGATGTTGGCTCATCAAACAGCATCACGCGAGGATTCATGCACAGTGACCGTGCGATCGCAACACGCTGCTGCTGACCACCAGACAACTGACCAGGATACTTATTGGCCTGCTCAGGGATCTTCACGCGCTCGAGATATCGCATCGCAAGGTCTTCGGCTTCCCGCTTGGGCGTTTTCCGCACCCAGATTGGAGCCAGGGTGCAGTTTTCCAACACCGTCAAATGCGGGAATAAGTTAAAGTGCTGAAACACCATCCCGACTTCACGACGAATATCATTGATGTGTTTGGTATCGTCCGTCAGCTCAATTCCATCCACCACGATCGAGCCTTCTTGGTGTGTTTCCAAGCGGTTGATACAGCGAATGAGCGTCGACTTACCGGACCCTGAGGGTCCACAAATGACGATCCGTTCGCCGCGCTTCACATCCAAATCGATATCTTTCAGCACATGAAATTGCCCATACCATTTGTTCAAGCCATCAATGGTGATAATGCTTTCACCAAGCTCGACCGGTGCCATCTGTGTATCGGTGGTCATCTTAATTTCTCCGATTAGTGTCAAGTTTGCGCTCAAGATTTTGGCTATATCGCGACATGCCATAACAGAACGCCCAGTAAACAAATCCGGCGAACAAGAAGGCTTCGATATCGTAACCCTTCCACTCCATCGAGCGCGCTGTCGTCTGCGCCATATTCAGAAGATCCAATAAGCCAATGATCGAAACCAGCGACGTGTCTTTGAACAGTGCGATAAAAGTGTTGACGATGGACGGAATCGAAATCTTCAAGGCCTGCGGAAGGGTGATAAATGCCGTCCGCCGCCAGTATCCCAAACCGAGCGCCATCGCTGCTTCAGATTGACCCTTGGGAATCGCAGCCAAACCTCCACGCACTGCTTCGGCTGTATACGCAGACTGGAACAGCGTGATTCCGATCATCGCCCGTACGACTTTATCGAACTCAACACCGGCTGGGAAAAACAGAGGTAACATGACCGAGGCCATGAACAGAATCGTAATGAGAGGTGTTCCACGCCAAAATTCGATATAGATCACACAAATCGACCGAATCACGGGTAACTCAGACCGTCGACCCAGGGCTAACAAGATCCCGATCGGCAATGCCAACAAGATGCCAACAAATGCGAGCGCGAACGTTAAAAGAAACCCTCCCCACTGAGTGGTATTCGACTGTGAAATACCGAAATATCCACCGTATACGACGAAGTAAAAGACCACTGGGAATACACCCAACAATGCAACCGTTAACCACTTCTTACCTGGTGTTTTTTCAAACAACAAGGGTAATAGCAGCGCAAAAAATAAGATGAAAATCAATGTTGGCCGCCATAGTTCGTCGGGATTTGACGCGAAATAGAGACCAAACAAGATCTGCTCGAGACGCACGTTGATGAATGTCCAGCATGCACCTGCCGCATTGGCCTCACACACGGATCGATCAGAGCCCGTCCAATTCGCGTTAATCAATGCCCATTCGACAAAGGGTGGGACATAACTGAAAAATAAATAGAAAAACACCAAGGTGGCGATGGAGCTTCCAATCGAACCAAACAGATTGTCTCGAATCCAAGCAATGGGGCCGACCACACTGCTGGGAGGAGCCCGATCAGGAGCAGGAACGAAGGTTTTTACATCAGCCATCTTATCGCTCCGTCAACTGAATACGTTTGTTGTACCAGTTCAGTACAAAAGAAGTGAATAAACTCAGGCATTCATAGACAGCCACGGTCATTCCAATAATCACTAAGGCCTGCCCCGTCTGATTGAGCGTAATTCCCGCCCACACCGCAACCAATTCCTCGTAACCCACGGCAACCGCCAATGAGGAGTTTTTCGTCAAGTTCAGGTACTGGCTGATGGTTGGCGGGATGATGACTCGAAGTGCTTGCGGAATGGTCACCAAGCGCACAGTGTCTTTGCGAGACAAACCAAGTGCATGTGATGCCTCAGTCTGACCGAGTGACACCGATTGAATGCCAGCACGAACGTTTTCAGCAATAAAGGCTGCCGTGTAGAGAGTCAGCGCAAACCATAAAGAGAATAAGGGTAATGGAAGCTGCCCACCCCCTTTAAAGTTAAATCGACCCAAGACTGGCTCATCAAAGATCAATGGCGAACCGGCGATGAGATACAGGATATAACCACCACCAATGATGGCACCCAGGGAGATCCAAACAACTGGCAACTGCTGTCCCGTTTCCTGAAACCGGACTTTCGCACGTCTGGCAAATACAATCAGGCCAACACAGAGAACAGCCAGCATGGACATCCACAAGGCAAAACCAGTTGAATCGTCAATCACAGGCAGCGGTGTGTGGAAACCGCGTGCATTTAAATAAAAGGCGCCCATCTCAATGGAATTTTTCGGCGCCGGAAGTGACGGCAAGAAGATCGCAAAGTTCCAAAACATGATTTGCAGAAGCAACGGAACATTACGGAAGATTTCGATATAGACGAGCGCGCCTCTTGAGATCAACCAGTTGGGTGACAAACGGACAACACCGATAAAAAATCCGAGAAGTGTGGCAGCAACGATACCCAACACAGCAACCAAGATGGTGTTTTGGATACCGATGAAGAACACATCGATATAGGTTGATTCGCCAAGCTTGTAATCAAAAAACGGACTGAATCCGATTTGAAACGGCGCTACTTCGTCAAAAAAACTCGTGCCGGTTTGAATACCACGGGCAACCAAGTTGTCGACAGTCGTTTGAAATAGCGAGTAAAAACCGTACCCCACAAAAGCCAAAGCTAGGATTTGAATCACCAGCGCTCGAAATTTAGGATCTCGATGCAGAGGAATACGCGTACGGTCTGTCACAGTGTAATCCAGTGATTAGTAAAGAAAGACCGGGCAGCGCCCGGTCTTAGATCGGTTCCAATTAACGAATCGGTGGAGCGTAAAGGATTCCGCCACGCGTCCAAAGATCATTGACTGATCCAGCGCGTGGAATACCAATCTTGGCAACAGTGCGCTCATAGATTTCGCCGTAGTTACCGACTTGCTTGATCGCATTGTACGACCAATCAGGTCCAAGGCCGAGAAGCTCGCCCATATTGCCTTCAGTACCAACCAAGCGAGCAACACTTGGATTGCTCGGGTTAGCCTTCAGGTTATCAATGTTTCCTGATGTAATACCCAGCTCTTCCGCATTGATCAATGCATACAGAGTCATCGCAACAATATCCATCCACTGGTCGTCGCCTTGGCGAACAACAGGTCCGAGAGGCTCTTTTGAGATGGTTTCTGGAAGAATCGTCACACCCGCTGGGCCAACTTTCATTTCCGTACTCAAAGCAGCCAACTGTGACTTATCGGAAGTCAGTACGTCACAGGCGCCACCTTCGAAACCTTCGCGCGTTTGCGTTGACGTCTCATAACCAACCGGTGTGAACGACATATTGTTGTTCCGGAAGTAGTCAGCCATATTCAGCTCAGTCGTAGTACCGGCCTGCACACAAATACTCGCTCCGTCTAACTCAAGCGTTGATTTGATGCCAGAATCTTTCATGACCATGAAACCCTGGCCATCGATGTAGTTGTAATAGGTAAAGTTCAGACCCAGTGACGCTTCACGTGTCAACGTGTGAGTCGTGTTGCGCGACAGCACATCCACTTCGCCAGACGCCAGTGCAGTAAAACGCTCTTTGGCAGTCAGTGGGATAAATGTAACCTTGCTTGCGTCGCCCAAAACGGCAGCGGCAACCGCGTCACAAACGGCAGCATCAATACCTTGCATGCGACCAGCATCATCCGGCGATGAGAAACCTGGAACGCCACCACTGATGCCACATTTCAATTCACCACGGGCTTTGACATCATCCAGCGTACCGGCTGATGCCACTTGAGCAACAATAACAGCCGACGCCGCGACAGTTGTTGCAATCTTTGCAGAAAATTTCATGGAATAACTCCTGAATTAAGCGGTTTGTTTTAATCTTCCTACGGGCCTTATCAATATTCTGTAGGCACCCTCACTTCCGACAGCAACAGTTGTGCCATGCCAAGATCCGGGTGTGCCCGCCGCCATGCATGGAAAAGCTAGCACTCAGGCTCCCCTTTCACAAGCGGCAATGCGCCATTCTTGTGCATATTTTGCACAAATTGAGTGCATTAGCCGAAGTTGAGGATCAGAGCAGTTCCGGAAAAAACGATCAGAGCACCGATCCAGGCTCCAAGTGCAGGCCTTTCCTGTGAAGTCACCCAGAGAACAGGCAACATCACCACTGGGGCGGCAGAACTTAACGTCGATACAATCCCGGCCTCTCCACCGGTCAGTGCAAACATCACCAGAGTCATCCCGACGCCCATCCCAATCACCCCACTTCCGATGGTTTTTAAGATGATCGTCCGAGTCCAGACTGAATGATCTTTTGCAGTCCCTCGCGTGGTCCATCCGTAAGTCACGAACAAAGCCAGTGCTGCAATGGCGACGCGAACTGCAGATCCGGCAACCGGATCCACCCCCTGCTCCATCAAGGGCCTCGATAACAAAATGCCTCCCGCTTGCCCGGCGGCGGCCAAGAACCCGAAAAAAAGTCCAAGCGGCAGTGACCCATGCACAGCTTCCCAATGACTGGATACTGAGGGACGCCGGCCATAAGCAATCGCGATCATTACGCCACTGGTCACGAAGAGGCATCCGAGAAACACAGGAAAGGACATCATCTCATCCAAAAGGAAAATACCAGCAATTGCAGTCAATGGAGCATTCAATGCAAACATCACCGCATTTCTACGTGGTCCAACACGCCTCAAACCCGCGAATAAAAATGTATCGCCGAGAAAGATTCCAACTAAACCCGAGATTACCAGCACCGGCAAAACATCCATGCTCAGCGTATCGATTCCGCCACTGAACCAAGAAACAGTCAGCAAAAGAACGCTGATCACCAACATCCGAATCCGATTGAAGCGGATGGCACCAAGGACGCGGGAGGGTTCGACGGCAAGTAATCCAGCTACAGCAAAACACAGCGACGCGCCAAGCGCCGCTAGCTCATCAATCGGCATTTACCAGTCGAGATCGTCAGGGATTGGAGGATAATCATCATCTTGCTCTTCAAGCTTTGCAAGATGTGAAAAGATGTCTTGGCCATCCAGTCGATGAAGACACTTCTCTAAAACGTCACGTGGAACGATGCAAATCGCACCATCAATCTCTATGAGACCCAGTAATCCCCTTGCCAGACGGTCACGAATATCAGCACCCACAGGGAATGGCCTGATTTTTTTTCCGTATGGGAATCTGAAATCCACACGAGCGGCTTCTGGTCCACGATCAATCAAGCTCGACTTCACCATATCTCGAACTTGTGCGAGCTTTTCAGCACTCAACCGCTTCGCTTCACGCTCAGCAGCTAATGCTTGGTCGCGCGCCTTTTTGTCCTCGCGTGCTTTCTGCTGGGACTCAAGCAAACTTTCTTGAATTCCCGGACCCTTTGGCTCTTTTGATTCGACACGCTGCTGATGCTTGGCTTGCTTCGCCTTTTTCTTATCAGCAACACCAAGAGCAAGGAGTTGATCTTGCAGGGACTTACCCATGGGGATAGTCCTCGTAATAGGATTCCGCGAGATCTTCAAACCGTGTGAACTGACCTAAGAACGCAAGCCGCATCGTTCCGATGGGGCCGTTTCTTTGCTTACCGATAATAATTTCAGCAATCCCTTTGTGCTCGGTGTTTTCGTTATAAACCTCATCGCGGTAAATGAAACAGATCACATCTGCATCCTGCTCTATTGCACCTGATTCGCGAAGATCTGACATCACCGGCCGCTTGTTCGGGCGTTGCTCCAGCGAGCGGTTTAACTGTGACAAGGCAACAACCGGACAGCTCAGTTCTTTCGCCAGCGCTTTGAGTGATCGTGAAATCTCTGAAATCTCACCAGCTCGGTTCTCTCCAACGCCGGCGACCTGCATCAATTGCAGATAGTCAATCATGATCATGCCAAGCCCTTCCGGATGCTGACGTGCGATACGTCGCGCTCGAGACCGCAACTCATTTGGTGTTAACGCGGGCGTATCATCAATGTAGAGAGGCTTTTCATTTAACAAACTAAAGGCAGAGGTTAACCGCGGCCAATCTTCATCGCTGAGTTTTCCGGTCCGGACTTTGGTTTGATCGATCCGGCCCAACGAAGACAGCATTCTCATCACGATAGACTCGCCTGGCATCTCCATCGAAAAGACTAAGGTTGGCTTTTCAGACTTAATCACGCAGGCTTCAACCAAACACATCGCAAAGGTCGTTTTACCCATCGATGGGCGGCCAGCAACGATCACTAAATCGGATTGCTGCAGACCTGCTGTCATCTGATCCAGCTTTTTAAATCCAGTCGAGATACCGGTAATTTCGGAATCCGATGCATACAACTCATCAATTTTTTTCAGCGCGACCTTCAAGTAATGATTCACCGCTTCAGGTCCACCTCTTGACGGACGCTCTTCGCTGATTTTGAAGACTTTCGATTCGGCCTCATCAAGGATTTCACTGACGCTCCGACCAGCCGGCTTTCTCGCGTTTTCTGACATCTCACCGGCAACACGAATCAGCTGGCGAAGGACCGCTCGATCGCGGATGATTTCCGCATAAGCGGCAACATTACTTGCGCTCGATGCACTGGCAGCTAACTCGGATAAATAGGTAATACCGCCGGCATTCTCAGCTTCTCCCATCACGTCCAAGTGCTCAGAAATCGTCAGCACATCCAATGGTCGATTACGTTCAGAAACCTTAAACATGGCCTCAAAAATCAACCGATGCTCGGGAAGATAGAAATCATCCTTAGTGACCATGCCAGCAACCTGATCCCAGGTTTGAGCATCCAATAATAACCCGCCCAGCAGGGACTGCTCGGCATCTCTGGAGTGCGGGGGAGTCTTCAGTTGCTCTAGTGCGGAATCTTCGATCGTCATAGTTTCTCCGTGAGGCCCTGCATGATACTCAGTGAATTGAGTCGCGACCAATCTCTCTGAGCAAAGAAGCCAAACGCGTCTCTGAGATCCTCACTTTTAACTGGGTTTCGCCCAAATCTGTCATCGACTCTGAGAGCACATCCGCATCCTGATACAACTTGGCTCGGAGTCGACCTTCTGTCGGCTTCAAAAATAACTCGTGTTCTTCGGGAGTTTGCCCAATAGCATTGGCCAAGGCCATACTGAGCTCATCGATTCCGGCACCGCTATTGGCTGAAATCCAAATTCTGCCAGACTCATCCAGTCCAGGGGTGACTTCCGGCCGCATATCGACTTTATTCATGACAATAATCCGAGGTACTTCATCAGCACTAATTTCGTGGAGCACGTCAAGAACAGCCATCTCTTGCATGAGTCTATCTGGATGCGCTCCATCTTGGACAAACATCAGAACATCTGCTTCTGCTGCCTCCTCAAGTGTCGCTCGAAACGCATCCACTAATGCATGAGGCAGGTTTTGAACAAAGCCCACGGTATCTGCCAAAATCGTCACCGCTCCGCCTGGCAATGTGATCTTTCGGAGTGTCGGATCCAATGTCGCAAAAAGCTGATCTGCGGCATAGATGTGCGCTTCGGTTAAACGGTTAAATAACGTCGACTTTCCCGCGTTTGTGTACCCCACCAGTGCAACAGTTAGAATCGCATTTCGTTGGCGTGCTCGCCGGCCCTGATCACGGGTTTTGCGAACTTTCTCCAAACGATTTTTCAGAGAATTCATTCGAACCGCAATCAAACGACGATCTGTCTCGAGCTGGGTTTCACCAGGGCCCCGCAAGCCAATCCCCCCTTTTTGGCGCTCCAAGTGGGTCCATCCCCGAATCAAGCGTGTTCTGATGTGATCCAGTTGAGCGAGCTCGACTTGAAGCTTCCCTTCAAATGTTTTTGCTCGACTGGCAAAAATGTCGAGAATCAGCCCTGAACGATCGATCACGCGGGCCTGGACTTGTTTTTCAAGATTACGCTCCTGACTGGGAGACAAATTTCCATCAAAAATCACAAGATCCGCCTCGGTTGTCTCAACCAGAGCAGCGAGTTCTTCGACTTTTCCAACACCGATGTAGTTTGCTGGGCTGGGCCGCTGGCGCTGCGCAGCGAGCTCACCTACAACTTCAGCACCGGCAGACGTCACAAGAGAAAAGAACTCCTCATGATCTGGGATGTAATTGGGCTCGCGAATGGTGACAGAGCAAATAATGGCGCGCTCCCCGCCTGTTTCGCGCTCAAAGAACACGATCAAATACCTGAGACAACCAAATCTTTCCTTCTGTGACAGGTAACGAATCCGATACCTTGATGAATGTGTTTGTGTCAGCCCGCCATGATCTCAGCCAAGTCAATTGGCGTTTCGCCAGCTGCCGAGTCGCCGCTTGCGCTTGTTCGCGCATCTCTGTCTCTGAGATTTCGCGATCAAGGTATTGCCATATTTGACGGTATCCCACGCTCCGCATGGACGGACATGCTTTCGTCAACCCAGACCGCGTACGCAACGACTGAACTTCATCAACAAGACCGCGACCCAGCATCGAATCAAATCGTCGATTCAATCGTTCCTTGAGTTTCTCACGATCTGCTGGCATGAGCGCCAATACATTGAGATCCGCCCTCTGATCGCCAATCATTAATTCAGAAGGGCCTTCAGTCCAAAACGACCGGATTGATTCGCCAGTCTTTAATCGCACTTCCAAGGCTCGCTCTAATCGAGACGAATGATTGGGATGGATTATCTCCGCCGCACCAGAGTCAAGGCCCTTCAACCAACCGTGGATCGCAGGCCAACCCTGCTGTTCTGCCTTCTCTCGAATCCTCTTGCGGATGTCAGGATCGGCTTTTGGTAGCGGGTCTAACCCATCCAACAAAGACTTCAGGTAGAGAATCGTGCCGCCAACCAGACAAGGCACCTCATTACGTTGCCACGCACATTGAATCGATCGCTTAGCATGGAACAGATACTGCCCAACATCAAACGGATATTCAGGCTCAACCAGATCGATTAAGTCATGCGGATAGCGCTCTAACTCTGAAGCCGAGGGCTTTGCCGAGCCGATGTCGAGGTGCCGATAGACCATCACTGAATCCGCACTGATAATCCGTAACGGCGAATCATCGGCAAGCCGCATAGCCAGATCGGTTTTACCGATCCCGGTAGGACCTGTGATGACAAGGATTGAGCGAGGGTGTGATGCCATCGTTCTAGTCTAGCTGATCCTTGACTTGCGGTAGAGTCCTCACTATGATCCGCATCCTCGCAAACCTCGGCCCAGGTGGCGAAATTGGTAGACGCGCTAGCTTCAGGTGCTAGTGGGGGAAACTCCGTGGAGGTTCAAGTCCTCTCCTGGGCACCAAATCAATCTTCAAATATCCCTCTAAATCACTGAATATAAGCGTTTTACTGCATCTCATTTTAGTGTCACAATTCGTGTCACATTAAGGTGCTCCATATGGATAAATACATTGCCATTCGAGGCAAGTCAAAGTCCTATTCCTATCGAAGACGTCACTCGAAAGAGCAAGCGACATATTATCAGCAGGCATTCTTCAATATAAGCCTGCAAACACGAGAGCTCTCTGTAATTGATCTGAACACAATCAATGGACAGGTCAATTTGTAGATGAATACTAGTTCATGCTACAAACGGTACTAATAAACGGCATGAGGCAAAAATATGAAACTCGTAAAAGAACAATTTACTTGGTCGTCTTGGGACGATGGCGAATATAACTTCGACATCCAAGTATCTACAACCAATGACAGCGATCAAACCGTAGAACTAATAAAGACATCATGCGTGTTGATGAGTGATGCAGGAAGTTCTGTCGGCGGCAGCTTCCGTGATGAAGAGGACGTTTATATGGAGCCCGGCGAGGCGGCCAGTTTTAATGTGCGTGCCGGATACAACGTGCTAGGTGTTGCTATCGGCGGTGATCCTTCAACAGTCAAGGCCCAGATTGACGTCACCGCTCTAGGAAGAGAATTTTTCACACTCGGTGAACTTGAAGTTCCCACATCTGAGAAAGAGGTCGCAACAATAAATGATCATAAGGAAGTATCGGGCGGCACTCTCAAAATACTAGGCGCAACACTAAAAAGATATCCTAAAGATGACGATGGGGATACGCGGGTCGAAGCTCAAGTTGGTCTGCGAAACACAGGAGAGGATGCGGTTCAAAAAGCTGTCGTAAAAATGATTCTAATGGATCGCGAAGGGTCTCAAATCGATTACAGTGAGTACGACGAAATCATTCCTCCGCGTAGTTCGGTGTTTCTCGAGCCCTCTTCCTACACGAAAGCTGGAAGATTAAAGGGAGCAACGGTGAAACTTACCGTATCTCTCTTTCAGCCAATTGAAAAGATGGCACTATTGCTCGATTCAGCCACTAAAGAAGACTGACGGCTGTTTCTTTGCGAATAAAGGATCTCGAAAAGCTTGTGAGATATTACTCGCCTGTCTCCTTGGTTACCCGAGGAGAGGCAAGCCTGGGCAAGGATAGCACTCTGGACCCAAAATCGACTCTGTTTGACGATGAGCGCAACCTCAACCCTAATACTTCGCTAGCCGAGCTTAACACCCTGATCAAAGAAAACTTCCCTAATCTCGATGTGCACTGGGTGAGAGATGGTCTCAAATTACGTCCTGAATTGACTCTCAGACAACTAAAAAATTCAGAAGATATCCATAAAAATCGTTCAAATGAAAAATCAATTCACCAGATTGAAATTCTTGAACAATACATCAGTAATGCTGACTCCTTTGAAGCAAGCGATAGAGCTTACGCACTAGCAGTGAGTCTCTTGAAAAAACAGCACGATCGAAATGACTGGTTGAGATTGAAGGAATCTATTTGCAATGAAAAAACATGGTTTGATTCATTAAACGAGAATCAAAAAGTTTTGTTGAGAAGTCTGATCAAAAAACGAGAGCCCGATGCAAGAATCTAAATTACATTTGGTGTCTGATAATAGATCAGAAATACGTCAGCCAAGCGTCAATCCATTAGTGTTGATGATCCCTTCGGCAAAGAGTTTTCTGCTAAATACGCTCCAGGAGATGAACCCGTCCCAGCCAGAGAAGGTTGGGAAACCTACCTCAATTGGATGGAAGAGCAGACACCCAATTTGGAGAGAGCATTTTTAAAAGGTCTCGCATCCATTGACTCAAACTCTCTTCCTCAATGATTAAATGGAGCTTTCAGTGATTCCGACAGGTGAAATGAATGAAAAAGCATTGGTGGACGTTGCGTCTTTGCTTTCACCACGAGCTGAGTGGATTTCACAAAAGCGATTTTATTACGATCCTTCAAATAAACGACGATTTTACAAGGTCGATTGCGTTTCTTTAGACGAAAAAATAGTTATCGAATACGAAGGTCCTAATCACTACTGCGACGTTTGGAAAAGTCAGAGAGATGATGAAAGGCGTGCTTTTTTCGAATCGCAAAACTTCACGTTTCTTCGCTGGCCCTATTTTTGCCAACTTACAAAAACTGTTGCAGAACATTTCTTTGGTAATCATAAAGAAGCGGCCTACTTCGAGTGCATATCTAGTGTCTATGGCGTAAACGATGAAACTCAGATATTGGCTTGTGGTTTTCACACCACTAAAAATACCCCATCCAACTTCACTTACTTGGGAATAAATCGATTTTTAGAGGAGCTTGCTGAACTTCCAATAGTCGTAAAAACACAGGTAGCTGAATGTCTCAGAAGATATTGTCGCGATGAGAAAGATGCGAATTTAGTAATAGGAAAAGACGATAGGTTGCATGAGCTATTGGAATTTAAAGGTCTATCTCGTGATTTAGAAGCCTTCTACCAGAGGTCTGCCTGAATCTGAGCAGGTGGATTGCCATATGCAAAAAATGCTCAACCATCACATAGCAGATTACTGCCTTGAAAATGACTTAACATTGACTGCCGGCGACTTAGTTAAAGCTAATACTTTATTCCGAGAGTGTGAGCATAGGTGGAGCGTCGATAAAAATTTATCCATAAAAGAAATAGCTGAATGCTTAGGTTTCGACATCGAAGATCAGCACCTCTGCGATATGATTTTAGATATTTGGACCGAAATTTATTTTAGATGGTAGTCATCCTAACAAATGTGACACGATATTAGTGTCACATGTTTACCGGAAAATAAGTTTTAACTTACTGATCTAAATAACTTTATATTCGAAAAATATGAGTTCCTCTCCTGGGCACCACTCCATTATCGAATAAACTCATAAATTCAACAAGTTAGGAAATTTTAGAGCTCCGAAATACCGTGTTTTTAGGGACTTTTGTAGGGACATATGCCTACACTGGTCGTATGGATGGGCTCATGAACCTCAAATATCTGACTCAAAATAAAGACTACTGGCAGTACGAACGCCGTGTACCGAAGGCTGTTTTATCACACCCCTATAGGGGGCAAAAAAAGTCGTGGAAGCGTCCACTTGGTCTTAAAGTTGGAGCTTCTGTAGAAGACGTGCTGTCTGCATGGAAAGAGCTTCACCAAACCTTTGAAACCTCTCTCGCCAACATCCAAGAGCGTAATCCACATATCTTGGATAAGCGGGAGCGTCGCCGTCGAGCCGAAGCACACCTCAAGATGTTTGATCTCAATCCCCATGATGGATCGCTTCAAGGTATGGACGATGACAATGAACGCAGTCATCAGCTTGATTACATCGACAATGTCCGTGACTTGTCCGGAGCCTTTGACGACTATGTTCGCTGGGAACAGACCCATCAGATGAAGGCACGAGAGGATGGAAGTGGTCTGAAACCAAGAGTCCACATGATGCCTCCTGAAGTCCAGTTACAAAGAGAGGCGTGGATTGCCTATACCGAAGACAAAGCTGTGAAAGCACCCATCGTCTTCGGCGATCTCTGGGAGATCTACGCCTCCGGAAAAAACCTTGATCTCAATGACCGAAAGAATAAGAAGACCCTTAGCCGATGGAAATCGTTCATGAACATCGTCGGCGATGAAGTACTGACCAATCAGTCTATCAACGACGGACTCAGAGCATGGGTGAACGCCCAACGAGGCAGAAAGGTTCAAGATCAGACGATCAAGCGAGAGCTTGGAGTCATCCGTGCTGTACTGAACTACGCACGGCAAGCGAAAGCACTCGACCTCCAGTGGGTCATCCCCCAGATCGACATCAAGACCAACGAAAAGCAACGTCCAGTGATCTCCAGAGAGGATTACCAAACCTTTTGGGCGCTAATCCAAGATGAAACGGACAGAAAATATCAGCCGTGGAAGGAGTTTGTGTTCACGATCCTCTGTCAATCCTCCACGATTCTGTCAGAAGTGATGCGACTTCATCGCAAAGATATCTGTCTCGATGGAGAGACCCCTTACGTCAGCCTCTACGACACGGAACTGAAGACCGCTGATCGTCAACCCATCGTACCCCTACCCTTCAGAACAGAGCGACTCAAACAGCTTTTTGAACTAATAGACGAAGGGCAAGAGTCAGCACTACCACCTTCGGTCGTTAAGGTGACTGACGCAAAGTCAGATTGGGTAACATCAGAGTCGAACATCAGTAGACAACTCAACGATTACATGAAGATGTGTGATCCTGACAGAGAAGGGTATACGACCTACAGCTCACGGCACAGCTTCAAATACTACCTTCAACTCGCAGGGGTCGATCCAATGGATATCCTGTATCTCGCAGGATGGGCGGGCGACAATGGCCAATCTCAAATGCTGAAACACTGCGGAAGGCAGGGGATCGGTTCACCTGAGATGGTGAAGCGACTTTACAGATCCTGAGGAGTGAGGGTCTACCTAGGTACCACAGCAGATGGCGGAAACTGATCTAGAACAGGGACTCCTTGCCATGCGATTCTAGATCAGCCAGATAACCACGGAAGGTCTCCTTTCCCGCCACCATTGAGATTAATACGACCACTATCAGCAACCAATACTACTTTTGTATGTATCCAATATCTTTGCTCAAGGCACACCTTGGCATCGCTTATGCATCTCTCATTTCAGATGTCAGAAAGACGTCGGACTCCTGTTCCCCTAGGACACTGCTGATTCCCTCAGGTGTCCTAGGGGGTTTTTTGGGTCAATCCAGTACTTTTGAACACCTACCTGAGAGGCAATGGTAAATAATTTCGTTACCATCCATAAAGTAGACGTCTCCTTGCTCTGTGACAGCCGCCAACTTACTCTGACTTCCTTCAGCACCTGCGGCACCAGTCTCAGCATACGCCTTGGGCGGGAAGTCAATTTGAGCACCCACAAGCACCAAAAGACACCCTGCAATCACTGTCAAAACAGTCTTTGTATAACGACCCATAATTAACCTTTTTTTATCAATAGAAACAACGCACTAGCACAAGATAGGACTTGACTTTGAGCCCCATTTGTGCTATAATTTTACGCATAAACGCTGATAAATCACCCTTTCGTTCTTGATTGGATAACGACCCTCGTTTCTCTCCCCCTGACCCTTTATTTCACCAGGATGAAAGACTATGGCTCACAACAATCAAAACCTCGTACTGGATCATTCAGAGATTAGGTCAGTTCCTGGAGCTCCAGAATGGACTCAACAAAGACGGATCAAAGAGATGACTATCTCACGTCGGATTATGCTCTAAGGGTTGCTATGGGTAACGCCAAGGCGGCCCCAAATGCTGACTTCAGGGACAAAGGGGAGCTCTTTCGTGACCCCTTTGAAAGAACCATTTTTGTAATACATAAAGGGCTAACTACAAGGAAAAGAGGGATGCTTATGGGTTACTTAAGTGACTACTTAAGCTACCCTCTGACCTTATGGCTACAACCTCTCAACTAGAGACAGAGATAGTAAAGGCCGTCCAAGGCATTTACTCACCTGACACTGATGACCGTCAGCGATTTCCCAGTGACCTATCGGTCAAAGCGGAGAGCTTTCAGGAAGTAGTTGATGAAGTAAGTGAAGAAATTTCTTCACAAAGGCAGACCAAGTATGCTGAAAGTCATAGAGCCCACCTAGCTAACATCCTCCTCAATCTCTCTAGAAGTATCGTTACTAGGCGATGGACGATCTTCTTTGGCGACTCAAAAACATATTCTAAAGGCGGACTGATGCATTCTGCAGGGTTCACAAGTCGATCCCGTACATCAAAAATTTTAGAGGCTCTTGTGGCTACAGAGGCCATCGCTAGGGTTGATGGAGCAAAGTATCAAGACAATCCTTACGGTAACCTCTACTACCCAAATCGTGAGCTCAGGGAAAAGCTATTCCGATATGGATTAGAGTCCACTTCGGAGCATTCTTTCGATAAGGTTTTAGTGAGAATTAACAAACCGTCTAGAGGCTGGGGGAACGTTGACCTCACCACCGTTGATGACTACCACAAGATGGCTGAAATCAATGAATACGCAAAGGCTCAAACTTGGGCTTGCAAAGAGGCCATCACCCGCATCTTTAAGTATGACCCGTTCACTTCTGGTCGTCTCCATACTGAGTTTCAGAACCTTCCTGCTCGCTCTCAAAAAATTCGGCAGAATACCCTTATTAACGGCGAACCCATCAGGGAAGTCGACTTCAATGCCAACCACCTTCGTCTGTTCTTAGCCTTCAACAAATTAGATGTCTACGGTGATGGGACTGATGCCTATCGTGAAATAGCAAACCTAGCCAGAGTTGATCGCCAGACAGTGAAATCTTTCTTCACTGCCGCTTTAAATTGCGAAACCTACGAGAGAGCTCGTTCAGGAGCACGAGTCCCCGATAAATTTGGTAGGGACATTATGGAAGCCTTTGAAAGGCTGTACCCCAAAGCGCAAATATTCAATGGTGAAAGACCTTTTGGACTCGTAGGATTCCAATTGGAAGGGGAAATCCTGCAAATCGCAATGAGGCAATTACGTCTCTTGGATGTGTTCGCCTTACCGATTCACGACGCAATAGCTGTGAACGAAAAGAATTACAAACTTGCGAAATCAGCGATGGAAGACGCTTGGCATTACGTCATGCATCCATTCCATCCATCAGCAAAAACATTCGTCGGTTAGCTAAAAGATTGAACCATGGCGTGTTACTGATCTCAAACAGCCTTTCCAATCATCTCCAGACGGGCAACAACCACCTCAAAGTTCAGACCAACATCCCTGCAAAACGCTCTCAGAGTCTTGTTACTTTTGGCAGTGTTACAGGGAGCGCACACGAGAACCAAATTATAGTCGTCACTGCGCCCACCCTTGCTGATAGGGTGTATGTGATCGACGTGAGATCGCTCAAACGAGAGTTTTTGCTCGCAGTAGGGGCATCTGCTGTAGGTATTTAACTGGCCCGCCAGTCGTCGTTTAGCGGAGGCCTGTTTGGATCGTGCTAAAGCAACATCGGCGTCGCTTTTGTCACGCCACAGGTCTACTACCACATCACTAACATTCTGCGATTCCTTCTGAGTCGGCTTGTTGCTAGATGAATCCTCAAGGCCCGTATTCCCATCTATAATCCGTGTAAGCGTGCGTACGGCTTCTTCCTCAGACTCCCATGAGATTTGGATATCACTCTGATTCTCGAGGACATCAGCGACATCCTCTAATTGATCGACTGACAATTGTCTCAGGAAATATTCTGTGTCCAAGTCAACCTTGCACAGGCGGGTGATTAGGTCTGCTTTCGTTCCACCTACTTTGATCCCATAGTCTCTACAGCAATCTCTCAGAAATTCTGTGTAAAAAAACTTCAAAACAAGCCGTAGCAGTGTTTTTGCAGGCGGCGAATTCCCTTTAGATAGCGGCCTACCGGTCTCTTTAGATACAGCGAATCCGATGTTTTCAAGGTGCTTCACCATTTGCGGTTCTAATATCTGCTCTTTTTTCTTTTTCCTGCGAGCTTTCATTGCCGCTAGATTTTTTTCTTCACGGTTGATTCCCGATGCTAAGTCCCACATCCCGGCTCGTTTTGATTCGTACAGTGTTACGTGTTTGCTGAGCTTCTGTTCTTCTGCACTGACTTCGCCACCGCTCAGTCCACGCTCTCTGATGAGGCTATCCAAACGCTCACGCTTTTGCGTGTACAGAAGCCGATTCTTTTCTAGCCACGCTGTCTCTTTCTCCGCAACTTCACGAAGCTGTTGAATCAGAGATTGCTTGCTTTTGATGTTGTGATCGCTCATGAGGCAATTCTGCCAAGATGACCTTTCAAAAGCACCCTTTTGCAAACCTGAGCAGAACCCGTAACAACGATAAAAAACGCAGAGGGGCTCCGGCGGGGCTTTAACTCGCGAAAAAGTCCACAATTAGAGATTTTTGAGATCGGTCATTCAATGAAGCATAACCATGAGGTATTGTAAAAACGATGTGGCCTTTGGAGAACTGTGTGTCAAATCGTAATTCGGCATTGGACATCATTAAACAAATAGCGCTTTTGGGTCTTGGTTCCGTCTGGTCGATCACCTTAATGGCTTCCGAATCTGAGACCTACATAGAGGCAGAGCATTATTACTACGAAGAACCAGGGTTGATGGACAAGGAGTCTGCACCGCTGTTTGTTAACGTAGGTACTAGGTCATATGAAACCCTTGAGAACGAAACTACGGCACTATTTTATAATTTGAGGCTGGGCTATGGACTGACCGACTACAAAGGCTCAGGCACGACATCCGGTGATCCCACCTATCGTTTCCAAGGTGAAGTGGGGCTGATCAGTCCACATGGGAACATAAGGATATTCGGTGGATTTGGTTATCGCTGGTTGTACGACGACTGGGGCGGCAAAGTATCCTCAACTGGGGCATATGCCTACGATCGTCAGTCAAGATACTGGTATCTACCATTGGGAATCGTTATACCAAACAGCAACAGTGGTGGTTGGAGATTTCAGTACAATTATTTTATCGAAGGGGAGCAAACATCGTACCTAACGAATGTCCCAGGATATCTCAATGATATCGTCAACACCCAAGATTCGGGCAGTGGATTCGAGGTCGAATACAAGTTCGACAATTCCTGGGCGATTTATCTTCGCTCTTGGAATATTGATGATTCAAACCTTCAGGTGATTCGAACTACCTCTGGAAATGGCTTTGGTTACGAGCCCAAAAATGAAACTGTTGAATTTGGCTTGACCGTCTTTTTTGACTAGGTAGATTGAGCGCCTTCAGATCCACGATTTTGATACAGCTGACGGCTGGTGCATTTTTGCAAACCTAAGCAGAACCAGTAACAACTATAGAAGACACAGAGGGGGGCCCCCGGTGAGTTGCTTAGGGCGGGTCTGTAAATAAATTTAGGGACATTCCAAAGAATAAGGCTTTAAATTAAGGACAACGAAGAAATAAACATGTTATCCTCCATGTTTTGAAGGGCTTTTTAGAAGTTTTGGATTTTATGCTGGTGCCTCTCCTAGGCGCCAAATTAATCTTCAAATATCCCTCTAAATCGTACATTGAGGTCCCTAAATGGATTAGTCTCTTGGGCGAGAATACTTTGATGCATTCTCATTGGAGAGAAATAAATGCTCCTTGATTTGCTTGACTGACTTCTCGCATCAACGTGCCAAATCTATTCGTAGAAGCTCGTGGACTGACAAAACTCAAGCCGTTGATCCTCGCATTCTTGCTATTTAAACTAGCCACTTCATTCAATACCGAATCAAAATCGCCTCCTGTGAAGTCATCGCCAAGAACATAGATCGACAAATCGCTTTGGTAGTTTCTGTAATCTTGCAAAGCCTGGCGCATTCCGTCATGGGGATTACTGTTTGAAGTCGAACCCCAACTTGAAAACAAGTCCATAGTTCTCTTCCGCATAGAAGGGGTATCCTGGATCCATTGCTTCGCATAACCCGAAATCAGATAGTTGCCGTTATCATTCATAATCTGGAATCCGTCGACTTTTGGATGGACTTCTAAGATTTTATTCATGCTTGCCGAAACCTTTCCCCATATTTGCTGCATACTTCCTGATGTATCTACGATGAATATTACGTATCGCCGATCCACTGGAATTCCAGCGACTTCATCATCAAGCTTTTCTTTCTTGCCCTGAGATAAGGCTGCCTTTTTGACGGTCTCGACTTTCGATGACATCGCAGATAGCCGCTGCTTGACTTTCTCAATTTCAGATTTACTGCTTTCTAACTCGGTCTTTGCTCTATCGAGCGATGCTTTAAGAGATTCCGACACCATATCAACTGTAGATTCTGTTGATGCCTTGCCTTGTATTAGAGCTAGCAATTCTTCTTTCAATTCAGTAAGCGCTAGTACTTTTGACACCAAATCAAATGACGAGGAAAAAGGTTTTTCTTGAATCTCAACAGATTCGGTTTGAGGGTTAAATATAAGCACCAACATCACCACAGCACCAAAGCCACAAGAGATGACGTCGAGAAATGACAGACTAAAAGGCTCGAGTTGCTCACGCTTTTTCATTTATGGCCAACCTTTCGCTGGACTCAGAACCGTCCCATTGTGGGCAAGAGTCCAGCGCGAATAAAGAGGAGCTGCGGCTGGATCTCCCTCGAGAGGCAAGAGAATGACAGAAATTGATCCTCGAAAAGAGCGACTTAATGACTCTACATCAACAAATAAGGACTCTCTACATTCACCCGACACTCGACTCTTTCCAGTGAGGCCTCCGCATCCGCCGGAAGGAACTAGTGATTGAGCTCGTTTTCCTATAGTTGGAAGCCCATCGGTGATGACGTAAATCGAAGAAGGATTTAATGGAAGAGTAGTTGAGATTGCGTCCTCAACGTTTGTACCACCAATTGGATCAATCTTTTCAATCAATGCCTGGGCATCACTTAACGCTTTTGGATTGTTCGCCTTTGCCCAACCATTTGTCAGCTCTTTTACTTTCTCACTAAATTGAAAAACCCTAAATTCGGAGTTTTGCGGGACATTTGCCAGCAGCCATTTTGTCGCCCTTTTGGTCCTAACCCACTTCGCTGCTTTCTGTCGATCAGCTGGTTTTTTTGATTTGAGCAAAGTGATATCTATCAGTGTTTCTGCAAGCATAGACGCACTGCTGTCCACCAAAATAACAATGCGTTCACCCTTAACCTCCAACCCAATCAAAAACTCCTGAGCCTTTTGTTGCTCCACCTCAATATTTGAATTTTGTAGCGATGCCAATTTGCTATTCAACCCTTTATTGGCCGCAACTAACGCCTGCTGAAGTCGTTTCAGCTCCTCTGCCTTAGCTTGAACTTGTGCTTTTACGATTTGTAGCTGAGAAACGAGTGCTTTTGTTTTGTCTTGCTCGTCGGAACTTTTCGAATTTTGCGACTCTAGCTGATCTTGTAGTTTCTGAACTTCATTAGTTAGCTTACTAATTTGTTGTTCTAAAGCTGCAACGTCAACGACTGGCTCTTGTTGGACCTCAGCAGATGCTCCTTCTTGATTCTTAAGAAGCACCAGAATTAAGACAACAGCCCCTAAACCACATGCCATGATGTCGAGGAAGGCTAAATTGAAGCCTTCTGGACGACGCATCTTAGCTAACTCCAGGGGCACTAAGTCGGTCTAAAACTTTCTCTTGAAGGTAAGCATTTACTGAAACAGCCAAATCATCTTGGAGACGCTGCAGTTGATGCAATAAAAACATCAAAAAAATGCTGATAAACAGTGCGACAAGAGTTGAATTAAATGCCACACCCAAACTTGAGGTCATTCCCGAAATGTTTCCTGCAAGAGCTTCGTCAGCTTTGGCCAACGCTTCGCCGATACCACGGACGGTTCCAATAAATCCAATAGAAGGCACTGCCCAGATCAAGTATCTAATCATTGAGTTGCCAGCTTCATTTTTGGCAACCAAAGCAGCAACTTCGGATTCGACGACCTCGGATGCAGAATGAACGTCATTGGAGACTAAAAATCGTCTCAAAGATGCTCTCAAGACCCGAACTAGGGGAGATAATTTTACTGACGGCTTAAGCTTCTCGAGCTCTCCTACTAAGTCTTTAATCCCTGCTGGAGTCATTGCTGTATCTTTACAAAAGTCCACATCGAACAAGAAATTAGTTTTAGTGATTTCTAAAATCTTTTCGACGACTAGATACGTAGCCCATAGCATTAGAATGAGGCATGCTTCCTGCTCAAAGTCCTTCAGGATAATGAATATCGACCGAAGAGCTTCTGTATTGCCGGCTTCTACTGCTTGCTGAGCGATTAGCGCTCCAGGTCTTATCAGGACCTCGTAAAGCGTATGAATACCTATGACTGAAACGACCAGTGCGAGCGCACCTCTAATTGTTTGATTCATATATCCACCGGAAAGCTAACAGCTGTACCAACACTTATTTTCGAAGCGACTGCAAAGCCACCTAACCCCAAAAGGCAGACCAAAAGGCCAACTAATCCATATCTTTTCATCGCATTTCGCATCACATATATCTCGCCAAACGGAATCCTAATTCTTCCCTTGGTTCACTAGTGCCATCTCTGAACGCTGCTCTTAATTCAGAGAGACTGGCTGACACATAACTTGAGCCCTTCACTGTTTTAATGACGCTTTTGGGTGGTCCTCCAAGAGGATCTATTTCAAGCTTCCCGGCACTCCTAGGGGCGAGCACGTAAGAGTCATGCACCCATTCACTCGCATTACCAACCAAATCAAAAATTCCATCTGGTTGAGCTCCAAAACTTTTTACTGGTGCAAGCCCTGCAAAAGCGTCGTTATAACCAGGGATATACATTTTTAGGGTTGCTTGTGAGTTTTGGTCAGCCAAATTTCCCGCATTGACAGGAACAGTCGCCTTTTTTCCCCAAACAAAAACCGTTTGGTTGTTTTTGCCTAGTTTACGTGCGAGATACTCCCACTCTGCTTCAGTTATTAAACGATATCCATCAGCTGATTCGTTATATCCAACGACTGTATCGCCCTCTATCTGATAAAAAGGCTTAAGGTTCTCTTGCGTACTTGCTTGGTTACAGAACTTAGCAACATCGATCCAGGCAGTTTTAGTCAAGGGAATGTCGCCACCATTACCAAACTGCTTCTGCGTTAATTCCGTTATCGATACATAAAAGTTTTTAGTAAATTTTATATTTCGAACAATCTCATTGGCTCGCTGTCCCCTTTCGCTACGATCACCGCCCATCTGGAATGTCTGGCCTTCCGCTTCAATTAATTTGAATTCGAGCCCAAATCCGCTTGTGTACTCTTTAGGTGACGAAGCCTGTTTCAGTGCAACTATTGAGGCTAGCTTGAATTCAGCAATTTGGGTGCGGTCAGGCCTTGGAAATATTTTCTTAGTTTGCGATTGGAATCCCTGTTTTGATACCTCTGCCACAAAAGAGCTGGTCGGCAAATCAATTTCAAATGGCAGAGTACCCGCTTCCTTTCCATTAATTTTAACCGTCGCACCATCTGTACCAACAAACCTAACTCTTCCTAGCTCAATTTTTAGTCGGGCGCTAAAATTGAGGTTTGCCCCTGGTGCGGGTTTATACACTTCCTTAACTTCGCTGTAGCCAGCCTTTGAATACTGGAGCACCAACTGTTCTCGATAAGGGATCTCAATTTGACTCTTGCCAGAAGTACTAACTTTGGCTCCATTAATTGTTAAAAGGCCATCGCCTGGAGTCAGATCTAAATTCACGCTCACAGGCTTTGGCTTTAAGCCATACGACCGCTCGATGATATCGCCGTCTGCGACCAAGAGAATGCTTTCAGTAATTGGATAATAACCATCCAGGGAGACTTGTACTTGGTGCTTGCCACCGATGATACTGACCTCTCTTTCAGACACCTCTTGACCATCTATGGACAATTTGCCCCCAGGATTTAGCGTAAATCTAAAGATTCCAGAGATTGGTTCAAACTCAACAGTTTTTTGGAGAGTTGTACCTCTCTCAACTTCGAAATCAAAAGTTTTCTTTACGCCAAGTGTTGATATCACTGTGATTTGGTGCTCACCAGCTACAACTTCGTACTCCAACTCTGAACCCTCAGAGATCAGAGCTCCATCAACTAACCATTTAGCTGGTTGATCGGGAATCACGGAAAACTTTAACAGGGCGGGGGCTGGTATCAGCTCTATAGATTTACTTTTACCAAGTTGTGCCGGAGCAACTGCGACTACCTGCTCCTTGAATCCTGGGGCCGACACTGTCAGTTCGATATCTGACGAGAGGCTCAGTAGATGATCACCTGCCATCATCGCTAAGCCTCTAGATACCTCTATCTGATGTGTTTGATATGCTTCCTCAGGACCTATGAAGATTTGTGTCTGGCGAAACAGCAGTGCATAAATGCCGACAGATAAAATCCCAAATGACAAAAGTAAAAATAAAATGATTCGACGCGACTGCAAGTCGTTTTGGGCTTTTGACACTTCTGCGTCAAATCGGCTCATCAGCAATCACCTTAATCTGAGCGGGAGTCCCTGGTTCAACGTTAATCTCGATTTGTTTTGAAACGTAGCCCGGTTTCTTTCCTACAAATACGTACTTTCCTGGAAGCAGCTCAACCACTCTGCCAGTTGTCTCTCCAACTTTCCCAACAGATTTAACCTCAATATAAGTTAATCCATCTGAAACGACTGTAACCGGAACTTTAGTGCGATAGCTTGCTAGTAGAGCACTCAATTGATCTGCTTTACTTCGGAGTTGTAAGCTCATATTAAGATCGGGAGAGATTCGTTCTAACAAAGTATGCGCATTTGCCCTAACCCTAGAGCTCAAAAGCTGCTCAGGCTTTGCCAACGCATTACTTACTTCTGCGATACCTTTATGAATTTTATATATAGCTTCACCTCGCGCTTTGAAACGTGGTTCACTACCAAATACTTTCTGATTTTGATCCACTAGCTGCTTGGCTTTGATCCAGTCATCTTTAACGATTGCGCTATCCATTGCATTAATAACGATCACAAACTCAGCGTCATATTTTTTCTGGTGATAGTCTGCAAGTAAATGTGTATAGGCTGATTCTGGAATGCCCGCTTTTAACAATCGTTGAATAGCTTCATTTGCGGAAGACAGGTCCGACTTCTCTAATGCTAAAAATAATTGCTCTATCAGTCTGGTCTCTAGGATGTCTTTTCGCTTTGCCTGAAGCGAATCAATTCGTGATGATAAATTGTCGATGTCGTGGTTGAGCTTGGAGATTTGTTGAAGGGACTGAATAGCGTCATCAATTTTGCCCTTAGACTCTCCTTCAGCTGCCCTATTTAAAAGGGTTTCCACTTCCGGCAAATCGCCTAGGAGACTGGAATATTCGACAATCTTTTTGTTGTTTGAACTAATCAAGCGTGCTGACTTGAGAGATGCTGACATCAAATCGATATCCTTGGTAGCCCATGCATCTGTCACTTGCTTCAACAATTTCTCGAGTCGATTATTTTCTTGGGTAATCCGATCGGTCGCGACTTGAGTCATTTTTTTCAATATTGTTAACCCATCTTTGTACTGCTCTTGAGCAGCCTTTGCAGCTATATCTTGCTGCAATCCCCTGATCGTATTCATGAACCCTTGATCACCAAGAATACTTTGATAGTTATCGATGTTTGGTTCAACGGTTTCATCATAGGTTTTAACGGCAGCGAAAAACTGCTCTTCAAACTCAGATTGGTCACTCAGTTGTATTGTTGGGCTTTGAATAGGTTGGTTTACAGACTCTGGCTCAGCTGACTGAACTAAATTTTTCTTCGTAGCCTCATTCGGTCTCTGAGGAGGATTCTCTATGGTGAGAATTTGTTGCTCAGGCTGAGTTTTAGAAATCAAAGTCGGTATCAGGGTTATTGCTGACCCACCAATAAAAAGGCCGCTCGCGACAGCAAAGTAAAGCCGTCGTTTCCGAGCTTTTGCTTCTAGGAGATCAACCTCAAGCATTATTAAAGTTGACGATCAGGCGTCTTCTCGAGTTCATAGATCTTTTTCAGAAACGCCCGCCACTGAGTAAACTGCTCACTTGCAGTACCTACCAGTTCAGCTTGGCTCTCCTCAAATGCAACGACTTGAGGTGCAACCTCCATATCCACTGATTGGCCTAATTCCTTGATTAAGTCATTATGCATTTCAGCTTCTTTGACGCTCTGAACGCTGTTTCCAATCATTCCGATAGCTCCAATACCAGCACCGATCGCAGCATATGCTCCCAAGGTTGCAGCCGTTGGATCGTAGGTAGAACTATTCATTTCTCTATCGACAGATTTTCCAGCTGCTACTGCTAGGCCTATCAAAATGGCAGCACCTACAGCTTGTCCTGCAGCTTTTTTACGAGCACCGGATCTAGCTTTTGCTTCGACTAATACTTGTTCCTGCCAAACATTGTGCGAATTTTCGAATTTCTGATTGAAACTCTGATATTCAACCTGAAGCTTATCGACGAACAACTGATCCCTGATCCGGATAGCTCTGACTTTTTCCAAAGTTGCATCGTTTTCGGCGGGCATTGAGACCAAAGAGATGGTCCCGTCCTCAGATGTCGTCATATGCTCTGCGAATGCTTCATTTGAAAAACTCACCGCGAAACGCAGATCAGCAATTTTTTTCAAATCGACGGTTTCATCAACGCTTAAATCTTGTAGTAAAGTAACGACGTAAGCGGCAGCATCATCAAAGACTGGTTGGTAAGAATCCTTACCTTTATTCCGAATGTCCTTGAAGAACTCATCATCTACGCTGTGCGAGAATGATTTTTCAGAGACTGAATCGCCGACAATTTTTTTTGTATCTACGACGCCAGACAAGAAATTAAAACTTGACGTGCGGTTTGCCGTTATGAGGTCTCGGCCAGAAATATCGAAGACTTGAATTGCTATTTCAACATCCTCTCCAGAAGATTCAACAATCCGTCCGACGACATAAAGTTCACCAGTCGCATTCTGATCAGGCGTCACACGAACAACATTGAACTTTCCTGAACTCTCGAGAGCATCTTTAAGTTTCCAAGCAAATCGGTTCGCCTCAGCCCTTCGCATTTCAGGCCATACATTCTCATCATCGCCAGCCTCGTTGAGACCAGGATCAAA
Organism: uncultured Litorivicinus sp.; assembly: GCA_902528165.1. Classification (GTDB taxonomy): domain Bacteria; phylum Pseudomonadota; class Gammaproteobacteria; order Pseudomonadales; family Litorivicinaceae; genus HIMB30. Next base: position 22,760 of record CABZRL010000013.1, on the reverse strand, counting down.
GACCGGTATGACGACATCAAGCTTAGGCGCATCTCGCTGAATTTGAGCAATTTTAGATTGCTGTTCGATCTGAGAAGAAGTGGACGGACCAACAGTAGGTTTTGACGGCTTCGAACTCTTCGTTAACGAGTCCAGTCCCGCCCCGCATCCTGTAAGGCTTACAGTGATGAGTGCGACTAATATTCGTTTGAATAGCATTGTCATTGATTACTCCTTAATGGGTAAGCCCTTATATTTCCTGTATTCATTCCAGAGTTTTTTCTTTACCTCTGGATCCGTTTCATTTTCAGCAGCTGCCCTTATCTGAGCTTCAAAAACTGAATCATTATCAGCCGGAGGTATATCATCTGGAAGCGCACCATTATTTCCATCTTTCATTTCAGCAGATGCAGAAGCACCAACTTCATCAGAAGTGCTTCCAGAGGAGTTACCCAACGCTTTGTCAATATCCTCCTGGATAGAAGACAATTCAGCGTTACTTGTTGATTCAGAAACAGCCTGTGGTACTTCAGAAATTACAGCCTCGGAACCAGAAAGATCCGAACTTGCCGTGGCTCCACCACCAGCTCCACCACCAGCTCCACCACCAGCAGCAGAATCGTTTGGCTGCTCACAATGCTGGACGGTATTAACCGATTCAAAAAATTGCTCTGTAAGACGCTGAATATTTTCTTGATTGGTCAGGTTAGGGTCCACTTCTGGCTCGAGTTCAATCACAGTGCATTCTCTTGCCTTCGATAGCTCTGCCGAATCAGAGATGCCAGGAATCAGCATCAAGCTAAAAATACCGATAAAAAATTTATTAAGGTTCATTGTACGAACGTGTATCAGAATACGATTACGATCTCCATCATTTATTCGGTCAGATAATCATTTGTAGTCTGAGACTGCCATCACCATATCGACTAGCTGATGAATCCTTTGATTATTAGCCGAGATCGCAATTCGATTTCTATCGGACGCTTCGTTCAGTTTTTCGATATAGGTTGTATTTTCCTGGACCGTTTCGACTAGCGAATTACAAATATCGTTAAGCTCATCAATCATCTCCTCGGAGATTGAGTAGTTTTCATCCAATACCTCCTGCATGACACTATCGTGATGAAGATCAGTCGACGCTGCAGCTAATACGATTTCGTCGGTAAAACTCGCCGAACCACTATTCAAAGCAATCATTTGTTTATTTATATCGACAAGAGCGCTGTTAGCGCGTATTAGCCCTCGATTAATCTCAATTCTCGCCTTTAGATGCTCAACAAGAAGTTTTAAGGTCGAAAATTTCACGTGAATTTTCTTTTCTTCCTCAGCGCTCTCGATATTATTCAGTTCTTGAAGGCAAATCGCCAAGTGAGACTCCAGCCCCTTTGTCGCGAGATCGCGAAGAGCGACACCATTCGCTGTAGTATTCGCCAAGATGTGGAAATGGTTCTCTTCCACCTTCGATCGATGCAAGCCTGCTTTAGCTGTATTTTCACTGACTCTAGCGGAAAGCTCATAAACGCGATCTTGGATTGCTTGCATTTTTTTAATTTTTGATTCAGCGCCCATGAAAAGCTCCTATTAATTTCCCTTGTATTCCATCGATGAACCTCCCACTAACGCTCATCTGATCCAACGATGCTCTCAGTCAACAAAAACTCGAGTGGGGTGATTGGTTGAACCATGTATTGATCCAGATTCAGGACAGTCCCTAACTCATTTGCTATTTCTTGGGCTTCTATAAAAGCTGTTTGTATATCGAGCTCTTTCTGTTGGTACCTAACCCCTAGATCAAAAAATCGAGTTGCAAACTCGAGAGGAATATAAATGGTCACCGGACCATTCACTGTAGCCATTGTCTGAAAACAAGTTTCACCATCAGCTGCTGGGGTTGGCGGTGGGGTTTCGCCTCCAGCCATGGCGATCATTACTTCTTCTTCATGTGAAGCAATGGTTTTCATCGCCTTTCGAAAGATGATATCCAAACCGGTCTTTGATCGAAGAGCAATCCGTATTCGCAAAGCTCTCAGCTCTTTGGAGTCTCCCGGTGACACAACCGCTTTTTCAAAGCCTGCCTTCGCAGCGTCTCGCTCCTTCGTTTTTCCACCACCAAGCCAATTGATCAAACCCATCGGATTATCCTATTTAGTATTTTGAGACTCGCTCTAGTATTACGTCATGACGTAAGTCAGAAACATCAAGCCAGATTGATCCGGGTGCATCACGCTTGACCATTGCCTGGAGCAGAGCGCTATTTCCAACCCAAACGATTTCGTTAAGATCTGCGGCAAGTCTCTTTAGTCCTTGGACTGCAACAGATAGGGCATATGGATCGTTGACTAGAATAAAATTGGGGGCGTCACTCAGTTTGAGCAGGTCCGGACTGTTTTTTGTTCGACCAAAGATTGGCATTCGAATAACTCTGTGGCCAGCTGCTATTAATCGCTTCGCTACTCCACCCGCCTCTTCAATTTCTTCGAGCACGATACAAAGCTCATTGGCTGCAAGATCTTCGCCGATGAGCTTAGATAATTCGAGAGAACTTCCTGGCGACATGGGTGTAAGAATTTCACGCGGACTTAGTTGGTCAATCCCCACGAACCTAACAATCTCTGAAAACGCCAGCGCGGTGTCGTCATCCAATGCCACGTACTTCAGCCGCTCTTTTCGCAACTTGAAGGCCATTATCAAAGCCTCAAATTGCTCAAGAGCTTCAGGCGCAGAGGGATTGGCCGCGATTAGGCGCAAAGGTCTACTATCTTTTACGTCATCCCAATCAGAAAATTCTCGTAATGCTGCTCTCTGGCGGGCATCGTTTGGCAATTCGAGTGTACTCAAAGGGCACACGTCAACTTCAACCCAATAACGCTTTCCATCTTTTGCCAGAGCGTCTGCTAATGGGTTGATAGTTTCGCCCCACGTCGCATTAGTCACGATTAGATTCGCGTTACTTATTCCCATTACTTTACCCCCATCTTAACACCATGACCCTACACCCTTTACATTTCAAAATCACCTTTGGTGCATCTGGCAAGAATCCTTAAGGAACCCATTTGTGTTGACCCTGCCCCGGGGCTATCCAGAGACCCACCCCCAAGATAATTTGAATTAGACACTTTTATTGCTTCTACGCAAGAAATCGCTCTGAATAGCCTATATGATCTGGTTATAAATCAAGGGATGATGATTTGACGGCGCCGCTCGTGTGCACAAAAAAGTTTCGACAGATCAATATCTTAATGGAATTCTAAACGTCGGGTTTTCAGCGTTGGTCTTGATGTGGGCGAAAGACACAGAATTTGATTTGACAGAAAGTGGCAACTCACCATTTTGGTGTAGCTAAACAGAACTAGTTAGGCTAATCAGGGGATCCAAAGCTGACCCTAATTAAACATCTGCTTTAACCAAAGCTATTGATGTGTGTGTAGTGTCAATGATCAACCACGCTGTCTCATCCAAGTTTTCATATTCAATCAAGACCCTCATGAACGACTTCCAATGACGCACGAGCCTGTATGAGATCACCTGAAGCTCATCTTTAGGTTTGTCTCGTAACGCCATTGCCAACACATCTGACAATTTAATTTCGATGGCCTTCATCAACTGACTATCCCAAGCCATTAAGTCTTTGTCAGTCATAATTCCTGCTTCAACATGCAAGATCCATCGGTTTTCAGCGATTTCATTAGTGAGTTCCTGAAGGAAAAATCGGATGACTGAGTCTAAAGAATCCCCGTTAATTAAAAGCGATGACATGTAATCAAACAGACTTGAGACGCCAGCAAAGAAGGGATCTCCGAGAGCTTTTATGATGTCATTCACGCCATCAAAGTAACGATATACGGTCGCTATGTTACATTCTGCCCGACGCGAAATCTCACGAGTAGATAATCCCGAAAACCCCTTTTCCTCAAGTATTGAGCAAGCAGTCACCAGAATAAGCTGATATTTATCTTTAGCTCTTTTCTGTACAGGCAGGTTTCGCTTTAACGGTTTAAATAATGATGATTCCATCACACGATAATACATAAGGTCTCGAGTCTAATGTAGATACTCAAAAAAAAACCAATCAATGGTTGACACATAATAATCGATGCTTATATAACCCGGATTCCTTAGAATTTGTTTAACAGATGGCTTGTTGGAATTGGAGGTGTCAATGCGCTTTTCAAAAGCAGTCGACCATTTTGGATCGATCAAAGCACTCGCAGAAGCTTTAGAACTCAACCCTTCTAGCGTGCAAGCTTGGAAAAAAGCTGGAGTTGTTCCAGAAAAGTGGCGCGCTCCTGTAGCAATGCTGATGCAACAACCGTCGGTGAGAAAAGTAGAAGTTGAGTCAGTTTCGGTCGACTCGATAATTGCAAGGCACGGCTCGGTAAAAGCTGTCGCCCAACTTTTCCAAGTCACGCCCAACACGGTCTACCGCTGGAGAGAATGCGGAAGAATTCCAGTTGAATCTATTCGGCGACTCGTGAGTTAGATCGGCTGGCGAAAGGAGAAGTCTATGCCAACTTTTACAGATGAAAATTCAGCTCTGGGCGAGCCAAATAGGGCGATCAAAAGAACCCATCCTGCGCCTTTGATTATTGGTGTTCTCGTCGCTACAGTTACTTACCTGATATGCAAAGAAACAGGTGTCCATGGTATCTGCATGCCAATAGGTTTGTTTCTTGGTTTTTGCTTCACATCAATTTGCTTTGAGGCTGAAAAAGAAAAGGCGATGCTGATCGACGTAGAAGACCAATGCATTTCGTCAGCAACCAGTGAGATGATTCGGCCTAGCTGGAAGCTTTGGCTTCAATTGCAGGGTAGATATCTTCTGGCAGGATTTACAGTGTTTGGAATTTTAATTTTGTATGGAAACCCAATTTTTATCGCATATATGGATTTAAGAGCGTCAATTCCGCTGTAAATCCAAATGCGCTGCTATTATTTCGCCATTCATCACGCAGTGTGCATGTCGTTAGTAGCCTGCTCGATTGGTTCTCCGAAAGACAGCTCAAGCACTCCATCATTAAACAACAATCAAATTCCAATTGTTCAGCCTGTACCGATGATGCTAGACGGTCAACAACGTAATGTACGCGGGGGGTTCAAATGCTTTTACGCCTCGTCAAGTCAAACTACAGAAGAGCATCTAAGCGTCTCAATACAATCCGATTCATGTCCAAAAGCAATTGAATATGACTTCGCGACCACTACCTGGCAGCGCGCTAAATAATACATCTCGTGAACAACTAAACTCACCTACAAATCAGCGGTTTGACTTGCGGTAATTACAGCGACAAAAGAAATGGACATTTTTGCTGGCAAGTAATTTGTGACACGACCTTGGTGTCACATTTGGTTGGTAAATTGTCTTACAACACATTGATAATTAAATATTTTATGTAGAATTATGTTAGAGCCCTCCTGGGCACCATCACTCGGCCGCATGATTTCGGCCGTATAGAAAGCCCAGCAGACAGCCGTAGATCATCCCCAAACCATGACAACCAAACAGCGATGGACAGCGCACAGCTTTTGAAGCTACTTTGGGCACCTATCCCTGAGTACAGGATCAGCCAACGATGCAGCAATCTTTGGAAATGTGATGAACGAAGACCAAGAAGAACTATTTGGACAGTACGTCGCTGAATTTGCGTTAGCGCATGATTTGAAACTTGACGACGACGATATCCTGAAGGTGGTCGACCTTTTTGATGAATGCACTGAACGCTGGAAAACTGATGTCAGCGTATCAATCGCAGATATGGCAAGTGATCTGGGCTTCACATAAACAGATGATCATATCATGGAGATGGTTTCATTTGTGTGGAAGCGAATGTACTCAAACTAGTCTCGGTGCTTGCCAGAAATTCCCTCGACCTAACCATCGATTAGGGTCTGAGTGGGTCTTTAACGGCCCAATCCGATCCCTTCTCTTCTCGGATCAGCGGCACCGATCAACTGACCTTGATTGACCGCTATAATATGTAGACCGCTATTGAGATCACGTAACTTGACGCGATTACCTTTGGCCTCAAGGTAGCCCTTCAATCCAGCCATTGCCGTATTTTTTTCCAAGTCGACCGTCCCATTACGACTGGATATCTTGCCCAGATCCACAGCGTCTTGTGGTGATAGATCAAAGTCGATCAATCCAATAATCGTTTGAGCAACGTAATTGATGATTCGGCTTCCTCCAGGCGATCCAAGGATGAATCGCAACTCGCCCTCAGGGCCGTAGATGATCACTGGAGCCATCGAACTCCGCGGCCGCTTTTGTGACTGGACACGATTGGCAACTTGCTTGCCATCGGCAGAGGGAGTGAACGAAAAATCTGTCAATTCATTGTTCAACAGAAATCCTCTCACAAATAATCCAGACCCAAAGCCACTCTCGATCGTCGTCGTTAAAGACACAGCATTTCCGTATTGGTCGTGGATTGAGACATGACTCGTGCCTGGGAGGCCGTCGCGATCATCTGGATACCACTGAGAACTCAAACCCTCAGGGATGCCTGCATCAACTGGCGTTTGAAGTCCTTCATTGAGGTCAATGATCTGAGCTCGAGAAGCCAGATAGGATTTTGAAAGAAGACCATCCACAGGAACACTGACAAAATCCCCATCTGCTACGTACATATTCCGATCGGCATAGGCCAATTTCCCGGCTTCAACGAATAAATGCCAAGTCAGAGGATGATCCATTCCGAGCATTGGCAGATTAAAAGTCTCCAACATGCCCAACATCTGAGCCACCGCAATCCCTCCCGACGACGGGAGCCCCATTCCACAAATCTGATGATCCCGATAGGTGGTACAGATCGGTGGCCTCTCAACGACTCGGTAAGCACCTAAGTCCTCCAGAGACAGTAAGCCTGGGTTGATCGCAGATGACTGCACAGTGCGCACGATATCCTCACCGATTTGACCTCCATAGAATGAACGAAGGCCCTGTGACCGAATGTGGCGCAAGGTATCGGCGAATGCGGGGTTTTTGAGAATCTCGCCAGCAGCCAACGGTTTTCCATCAGGGAAAAAATATCGTCTCGCCACATCAAACTGTTTCAGCCGCTGACCACCGGAGCTGTGTAACGAACCGACCAAGCGGGGAGAGACTGGAAAACCCATCTCAGCATGCTGAATTGCATGATCAAACAGCTCACCCCATGGGAGACGACCAAACTTCGCGTGAGCATATTTCATCAACGCAAGTGTTCCAGGAACACCAACAGACAGACCTCCTGGCACCACTTCTGGCCATGAACGAGCCTCGCCACTGTCGTCCAAAAACAGGTGCTCGGTGACCAACGCCGGAGCCACTTCGCGTCCATCGATCGCAACGACATGTTGAGTCTCTGCATCATGATGTAGAAGAAATGCGCCCCCACCGATTCCTGAACTTTGCGGTTCAACGAGATTCAGCACCATCTGCACAGCCACCATCGCATCCACTGCAGATCCGCCATCTCTGAGGATCTCTGCTCCAGCATCCACAGCTAAGGGGTGGGCTGCTACGACCATTTCTTTGCGACTGACAAACTGGGTCTTCTCGACCAGCTTTACCGTATCTTCAGGCTGACCATCTACGGTCTTTGCAAAAACCGGCAACCAAACCAGCATACTCAGCAACACAATCAACTGCACTACGTCTCTCCTGAACATGGGGTTTTTAATCGATGCCAATAAATGCCAATAGACAATAGAGTATGCGCGGGGAAATCCTTGATGTTGCTAATCTGTACAATTTTTTTACTGAAATGATTCTCATACTAGACTAATGTCTAGCATTCGATTGCCCGTCGACGCAATGTTTGTGAGTCGCCTTCCGAGCATTGCTCTTCCAAATTAAAGGACATATCGGACGTGTCCCTCTTTTTAAATTGCAAAAAGGGTTGACGCCTGTGAGTGACGATCAGATATTTATAATCATTGCGGTATCACTGGGCTTAACGGTCGTTTGGGTTCTTGCAAGTATGCTATTTGGACCCTTCTGAGTCTCTTCTGCAAACCGGCCTTGGCTACCGCCTACTAAACACAAAATCTGCTGAGAGCGAAGCGTGTGTCTATTTTTTTTCTAGCGGACGTTTAAAGTTTGTCAAATCATGCCTTTTCTGGTTTACCTTGCTGGTCGGAAGGGAGTACGGGTCGCCTAGAAACAACGATGGAGCTTGCTCCGTTTTTGCGTCTGGGCCTCTCATAAGGATGGAATAAAAAAAACAACAATGATATTTGTTCCAGTGCCTGAGGAGGCACTGCAAAATCAATGTTCTTTACTGAGTCACTCGGCTAAATCCTTAGGGCATGGTTTGGTTAGTGCGCAAAAACGAATGGGTTAATTTGCCAAACGTATTTCTTTTCAAACGGATTTATCCGGAACATCAACCCAATCAATAATCCGCAGACGCTATCGGTCGCATGATGTTACGTTGACATAAATATTATAAAACGCTTCGATATAACAGCTACTTGAAATATTTTCGCAAAGCCTGACTAGGCCTCGGTTTCCAATGATGCAGTCGTAGTAAATAACCTTCTTAGCTCAGGCATGTCCTTGTGACTGACCATGACCTTGGCTCTGTGGAAAATGTAAGAATTTTAAAGCGAGTTGATAATGGAACAAACGATAAGTTACCAACGCTGAATGCAATAGATTCCCAGACAGTGCATTCGATGAGCCATATTAAACACTAAAAACAATTATCAATACCAATACCGACCAACCAACAGAGTAGCCAATGAACAGCTTTCTTCTCGCAAGCTTAGCATTCTTAGCGAAACCATTCTCGTTCATGCCTATTCCCTTCAAAACGTTAGCTAACTTCCCATCGATAACAACTTAATGTTGCAATCACTAGTTAGGATATTCAAATCCTCACCAAAAAATAACCGACAATTGGAAATTTTTTGCCTGTCAGCCTAAAACGTGTCTTTACGTGATTGAATTATCATTCTGGCTTAACGTCACTTTAAGTGAGGGTGAAACCTTCAAAATTGAATGACTTATCGTACTACTCCGTTAGAAGGCGACCGTCAGTATTGTTCTTGATTTTTCAACATCTTTCACCCTCTTAGCTCCATTCAGCCATTACTTTCTTCTTCAATTCAAAAACGATACTACAATTCTATGCAATACTAGCTAGATGCGTGGCACCAGAAGTTTATGCATTTGTTTAGTAGCAACAAAGTACCGTCAGTATCGTTTTATCAATTATTGCGAGAAAGTTGCCCCAAAAAATCGGGATTCTTCTTTTCACGTTTTAGGAAAAATTCATCAGAATGTACCGGCCAAATTACATATTCCAAGCTGACTGCTACCGGCAAGAGGATTTTTTACTAACTTAATTTAGATTAGTGATAACGATTTTTTCTCAGACTAACGGTGAACTTCATGAATAAACGTTATATCAGAAAATATTTTTTTTCGATTCTTGGGGTATTGATCCTAGCTGTCACGATAGTTTGCATTGTCAGAGTTGCAAATATTTACCTAGACCCAGATGCGAATCATCCTTCTTTGCACATGCCAAAGTCCCTAGGAGGGTCGCTATGACAAACGATCCTACGGTCGATATCCTTCTGGTAATATGTAGTGGAGGCACAGTCGTATGGTTATTTGTCAACACCTTATTTGACACTTTTCTTTAAAGCCCACTGCCATGGGAATAAGTTTGTTATACCAATTATCGAATTTTTTGAAAGCACAACCTTCCCTGTTATTTTATCGCCTCAAAAAATTTGCCTCAACCGATTTATTTTCGTCTCGGGCCAGAGGCACCACATAACTTATGTTGATTGACCGCTACGGCATGTGAACGGCTATCCAGATCACGTAACTTGGCGCGATTGCCTTTGAACACAAGACAACCCTTCTATCCAGCCATTTCTAAGGATCTCTACACAGGCCTCCACCGCCGAGGGGTGAGCCGCTACGACCATGTCTTCGCTACTACCAAACTGTGTCTTATCAACCGGCCCCACCATATTTTCAGGCTGATAAGTACCGGTCTGCGAAAAAATCGGTAACGAAACCAGCATACTCAGCAATGCAATCAATCGCACTACACTGTCCTCAACACTAAGTTCCTTAGTTTGATTATCCGGATTACTATTTTTATTGAAGCAGTTTCGCCGACAAAAACCATAATTACGGAAACTTTTAATCTTATTAATTAGTGCAATTTTTTACTGAAATGATGCCTGAATTAGACTAATGTCTAGTAGTCGGTTGCCCGTCGACGCAATGTTTGTGAGTCGCCTTCCGAGCATTGCTCTTCCAATTCAAGGACATACCGGATGTGTCCCTCTTTTTTTATGATGCCGGAGAGATTGACCCTGTGAGTGACGATCAAATTTTCATGATTATCGCGGTATCACTGGGATTGACGGTCATTTGGGTTTTCACAAGCATGGTATTCGGGCCCTTTTAATCTTGGTCTGAGCCGAACCAAGTTGGATGACGCAGACGACCAAAACGATCGTTTTGCCAACTCGCTGTCTACCTTTTTTCCACCTCGCGTCTAAAGTTTGTTAAATAAATAGTTTTCTGGTTTACTTTCAGGGGTCGGAACGGAGTACGGCTCGCCTAGTAACAAGGATGGAGCACGCTCCGTTTTTGTGTCTGGGACTCTCACAAGGATGGAATAAAAACCAACAATGACATTTGTTCCAGTGCCTGAGGAGGCAAACTATGAAACTAACAAAACTTTTAAAGGGCTTAGTCCCCATAGGTCTGCTGACAGCGCTGCCATCATCAGCGTTCGCCGCGGCCAATTTGGCATCAGACGATTTCGTCGGGATATCGTTCTGGTTAATCTCCATGGCTATGCTATCCGCTACAATTTTTTTCCTATGGGAAGTCCAAAATGTAGAGGGTAAATGGAAGACCTCTTTGGTGGTTGGGGCACTGGTTTGCTTCATCGCAGCTGTGCATTATTTTTACATGCGCGATGTGTGGGTCGCTACAGGCGAAACACCCACAGTATATCGGTACATAGACTGGTTACTCACTGTTCCTCTTCAGATGATTGAGTTTTATCTGATATTGGCGGCTATCGGTTTGGCTTCAGCTGGAATGTTCTGGAGACTACTAGTCGGTACAATGATTATGTTAATTGCTGGTTTCATGGGCGAAGCTGGATATATCGATGCTATGGTCGGATTCGTTATAGGTATGTTGGGATGGTTTTATATCCTATACGAAATTTTCGCTGGCGATGCTGGCAAACAAGCCGGACAAGCGTCACCTGCAGTGCAAAGCGCATTTGGAAATATGCGGTTAGTCGTAACAATTGGATGGGCGATTTATCCATTGGGTTATGTTCTGGGCTATTTCGTGATGGTTGACGCCTCTGGTGCAACAACAGCAGCAGCAAGTCAAACGCTAAACGTGGTGTATAATCTTGCTGACATTGTTAATAAGTTGGCATTCTGCTTGCTGGTTTGGTATGCGGCAACATCAGATAACAAAAAGTTAAATCCTGCTACAGCGTAGGAGCTTGACAGTCGGGGCCTCTTAGAGGCCCCGTTTTCAATGCGTTCGTCTATTGAAACTCGCGCGTATTGAAAACGGAAGATATAACAAGAAACCAAGGATGGAATGACGTGAGGGATAATGATGCAAGCGTTCGATTTCAGCCTGTTAGACAACGATCTGATTGAGCTCGAGCATAGGCTTAGACAATATGGATCCAAGCCAGTCAAAGACGAAGTCAGCCTCAATCAACTATTTATTGACCACCTGTCATCTGGCGGTTCACGCACTCGCGCGATCTTAGCGCTGGCGGCGGGACACTCCCAGAATCTGTCAGCGCCAGCACGACTCTCTATCGCCGCCTCGGTTGAGCTTTTGCATCAGGCGTCGCTGATTCACGATGACGTGCAAGATGAGGATTCTACCCGGCGGGGCCAAGCGGCAGTCTGGACCGTCGCAGGTATCTCATCAGCGATTTGTCTCGGGGATGATTTAATTGGCGCAGCCTTTGAAGAGCTTGCCCTACTCCCAGAACCACACATCCAACAATTACCCAGATTAATCACCATGCTGTCTCGCGGCATCAGCGTAATGGCAGCCGGTCAAACCATCGATTGCCAATGGACACCGAACAGTCATCTCTCGTTCGACGACTACGAACGAATCGTCCGCCATAAAAGCGGCCCGTTACTCGGTCTTCCAATTGCCATGGTATTGGCGTTGAGCGAAGGAACAGATGATCAAGTGACCCGAGTATTAGCGGGCGCTTCATCCATCGGGGTCGCTTATCAGTTAGCTGATGATCTCGTCGATAAGGCCGATGACTTCAACCACCGGCTGAACGGCTTTTGGGTTCTCGCTGATCAAATTACCGACGGCTCTGACCCTGAAACTGTGTTGCGATTGCGATTTGAGTGGCACCTCAATCATGCGCGGGAAAGTGTCAAAATGCTCCCTGACTTCTGCATCCAAGCATTTGAAGTCCTGATCCAAGCGTTACATCAGAAATATCCGAGCTTCAAGGCAGCTGCATGACGGGCAGCGCACTGGTTATTGGCTCTGGCTTTGGAGGCATTGCTAGTGCACTTCGTCTAAGGGCGCTAGGACTTGACGTCCATGTCATCGAGCGCCTTGATGACATCGGCGGGCGTGCTCAAGTGATTGAAGTCGACGGTTACAAGCACGATGCCGGACCGACCGTTATCACAGCCCCTTTCTTGTTTGATGAGTTATTTGAACTCTTCGGTGAAAAGCGTGCTGACCACATCGAATTCAGGGAATTAAATCCCTGGTATCGCTTTGTTTTTCCTGACGGTGATGAATTTAATTATGGTGGAACTCTCGAAGAGACTCTCCAGGAAATCGGGCGGATCGAGCCAAAAGATCGGGCAGGATATGAGTCTTTGGTGAAACATTCGAAGGCCATGTTTGACGTCGGTTTTTCAGAATTGGCTCACCAGCCGTTTCATCAAATCAAAACGATGGCAAAGCAAATCCCTCACTTAGCTCGTTTACGCAGTGACCGATCGGTTTGGGATATGGTGTGCCAACACCTAACCAACGATAAATTACGACAAGCGTTTTCGATTCAGCCACTCCTGGTGGGAGGGTCGCCCTTCGATACCACGAGTATCTATGGACTCATTCATTATCTGGAACGTGCCTATGGTATTTTCTTCGCCATGGGCGGTACCGGCGCTCTGGTTGCACAATTAAAGCAACTGATGCTTCGACAACGAATCACCATTCAGACTGGCGCCACAGTTTCTGAAATCCTCACCAGCCAAAATCGAGTCTCCGGGGTCAAACTTGAATCGAATGACGTGATTACCGCTGACTATACCGTGTTCAATGGCGATCCAATGTATCTGTACCGAGAGCTCTTACCACAGAAACAAATCCCCTTTGCGACTCGCCTGAAACGGGACTACAGCAAGTTATCGATGGGGCTTTATGTGCTGTTTTTCGGCACTGATACGCAATATCCAGACATTGCCCACCACACCATTTGGATGGGGCAGAGGTATCGCGAATTGTTGGATGATATTTTTCATCGCCAGATCCTCGCTGACGACTTCTCCCTCTATTTGCATCGGCCAACCGCTACCGATCCGTCATTTGCACCATCTGGACATGATAGTTTTTATGTTCTTGCTCCCGTCCCGCATCAAGGGTCAGGAATCGACTGGGCCGTCGAGGAGCCCAAGCTCAGAGAACGGATTATCGATGCGCTGGGTCGAACCATACTTCCGGGCCTGAAGGAGCATATCCAGGCTCCGTTTGCCATGACTCCAGACCAATTTTCTGACGATTATTTATCATACAAAGGCGCTGGATTTTCGATTGCGCCTTTATTCACGCAATCGGCCTGGTTCCGCTTCCATAACAAAGCAGAAGGTTTTGATAACTTATTTTTAGCAGGCGCCGGCACGCACCCAGGCGCCGGCATGCCTGGCGTAATCTCGTCAGCAAAAGTCGTTGAGCGACTGGTTAGAGAAGCCACTCATCAACCTGAAGTGGCTTAAGGAAATACGATGAGCAAGGAACAACTCAAAAAATACGGAACGACCTTCCACTTTGCGAGCCAATTTTTATCGGCGAAACACATCGAATCAGCGGCAAATCTCTATGCGATTTGCCGACAAATCGATGATATTGCTGATACCTCAGATGACAAAGAACAGGCAAAATATGATCTGTTGGTGCTCAAACAGGCACTGATTAACGAAGATGTATCACACCCGGTCGTCGAGGCTGCGAAATCCATTGAGCCTGCAATCTGTTTAGAGACCTTGGTTGAACTAACCGATGGTGTCTTATCCGATACAGGCTCTGTGCGCCTCCATTCAGAACCAGAATTGATGCGCTACTGCTATCAAGTGGCTGGAACCGTTGGTTTGCTCATGTGTGATTTATTTGAAATCACGAATCCCATCGCGAGGCATCATGCAGTGGACTTGGGTGTCGCCATGCAATTGACGAACATTTGCCGTGATGTGTTAGAAGATGCTGAAAATGGACGTGTCTATTTGCCAGAAACCTTGATCGGCCCAATGAGCGCGAGCGAGGTGGTCGGCGCCACAGGAGCCAATGCGGACCGCATCCGCGATGTGGTTAACTACCTACTGACCGAAGCTGATGTTCGATACGAATCTGGAGTTTCTGGGTTGTGTTTCTTACCCACCCAACCGCGGCTCGCGATTTTAGTGGCTGCTTTAAGTTATCGAGAAATCGGAATGATTGTCGCTGACCGAGGATTTGATATCTGGGCTGGACGTGCCTTCACGTCCAAAACCCAAAAACTATTAATCGCGTTCAAGGGAGTGATGACTTTCTTCTTCAGCCGACGTCTGCATGTCTATCAAGGCGCTCATGACTCAAGCCTGCACCGAGGACTCCACCGCCGGCCAGGGGTGCATTGGGCATAATCCCATGGATACTTGGGTACACATCGTCGGTGGGGGCCTGAGTGGGCTGTCTTTAGCGTCGGCACTCGCCAGACGCCAGGTTTTGCCCGGCTCAGTTGTGATTTCCGAACCTGAGCCTGAGCGTTTGGCTCAAAAAACCTTCAGTTTTTGGCTAACCGATGAAGAGCATGCGTTTTTAAATCCCGAATACACTCAATCCAAATGGCAAGTCAGTGCCGAAGAGCTCACCACTTCGCATACAGGTCAGAGATTCCGTTATGGAACACGATCAGGGCAACACGTCCTTGACGAATGTCAGGCGGTGATTGCCTCCCATCCCCAGATACATCAGGTCAAAGAGGTCATTGACGCGACCCCAAAAGCCGAACATGTGTTTGACAGTCGACCGATCGCGCCCTCTTCATTTCGTCTGATCCAGAGCTTTTCTGGAACAGAAGTTGAATTCCAGAGGCCACACCAGATTGAGGCCGTCGGACTGATGAATCGAATCGAAGCGACAGACTCAGGGATTCGGTTTGTGTACGTCCTCCCGCTTGGGGCAAACCGCGCCTTAATTGAACACACCGAATTCACAACCAAACTCGCAGATCTGAGCGCGCTGCAGTCAATGAACAGAGACTATCTCAGTGGTGAATTTTTAACGAACCCCTTTCAAACAATCCGCACGGAGTCCGCGCATATCCCGATGGGCTTTCGATCGACAGCAAGCCATCTTGGAATCCCCATTGGTGCCCGTGGTGGCATGACCCGAGATGCAACTGGTTACGGCTACCGAACAATTCGCTATGCTTGTGAAGCGATCGCGCGAGATTTAGTCACCAACAACCAAGCAACGCGATATCATCCATCCCTCACAACCCAATGGGCAGACACGGTGTTTCTGAATCTGATTGATCAACGACCTGACTCCATTCCCGAGATCCTGCTAACGATCGCCAGACGGATGACAGCCGATCAGTTCGCCGCCTTCATGATGATGCGGACACCGAGCGATGTTTTCCGAATCCTATGGAGCGCTCCACTGAAGCCCTTTACTTGTGCATTGATCGGGAAGTATCAATGGATTTAAGTCTGATTCTGGCTTCTTGTTTCATTTCGCTGGTGGGCTTGCCCCATGGCGCACTCGATCCGGTGGTTGCGTATCGCAATGGCCTCATCAACGACTGGCGATCAATCATCCAATTTTTGGTTCTCTACACCGGGATCGTTGCTGCTGTCGTCGGACTTTGGATCCTCGCCCCAGTCCTTTCACTAATCGCATTCCTGTTAATCTCAAGCCTGCACTTTGGGCGAGATTGGCGAACAAAAATAAGCCTCGGTGGATTTGGCTACGGGGCCTTCATCTTAGGCTTACCCGCCTGGACGCACGCCCAGCAAGTCGCCGAAATCTTCGGATTTCTTGTCTTTGGAGCTTCATCTGCCTTTCCATTGATCGTGTTACAGGCGGTGGGTGCGTCAGGACTTCTGTTGTTGGCATTCGATCTCCGACGTCTGTCATGGATCCGGAAGCTCGAGTTAATCCTCCTCACAAGTTTCGCTTGGACACTGGAACCTTTATGGTATTTCGTTGTGTATTTCTGTGCGTTTCATAGCCCGCGGCATCTGATCGCCGAATTTCGACAGATGCGTCCAGAAACGCGTCTCACCGCCTATATCGTCATGTTGACCATCACGATTGCCACACTTGCCATCGCCGCGGTATCGGGATCGCACATTGAACGGTATGCTGATCGGGTGGATATCGTTATCTATCAAGTGCTGTTCATCGGTCTTGCGGCGCTGACGGTACCTCATATGTGTCTCCTCGAGTGGGTTGGTCGAAAACATCATGAATAATCTCACACGCAAGCTCGGTCATATCGAACATGCGTTATCTCAATCCACAGACATCAACAGCTTTGATCAGATCAGACTCAAGCATTGTGCGCTTCCTAATCTCGATCTTGATCGAATTCATCTCAGTGCAACTCTATGTGACCATTCGGTCGCTGCGCCTTTTTTTGTCAGCTCGATGACAGGTGGGCCGACTGAGTCCGAAGCCATCAATCGACGTTTAGCCGAAGCCTGTCAAGCAATGGGGATTGCCATGGGGGTCGGCTCACAACGGGTTGGCATTGAAGATGGCCATACCGGCGGCCTGAATGGATCCATCCGCGATGCCATCGGATCCTCTCCCTTATTTGCAAATTTCGGAGCCGTGAATCTGCTTGGTTTATCCGATGTGAAGGATCTCGGCCGCATTCTTGATCCGATTGAAGCAGATGCTCTCATTTTACACGTCAATCCCATGCAGGAAGTGTTTCAGGCATCCGGTGACACCAACTGGACTGGGGTCATTGAACGGATTGCAGCCACCTGCGACTGGTGTCCGGTTCCAGTCATTGCCAAAGAAGTGGGTTTTGGTCTTGATGTCGGTTCTGCTAAAGTCCTTATTGATGCTGGGGTTGATGTACTGGATGTGGCAGGGCGAGGTGGTACGCGGTTTGCCGACATTGAGATCGCCATGAATGTAGAGATTCAACAGAGGCTCTCTGATCAACGGTTGTTTGATGGATGGGGATACACCACCGTGGAATGCTTGCGGATGATGCAATCGTCATTTCCAAAGCAATGCTGTTGGGCGTCTGGGGGCGTGCGTCATGGACTCGACGTTGCCAAAGCTCTGTGTCTCGGGGCGAAGGCAGTTGGCATTGCTGGTCGATTCTTAAAACCTGCGACTGAATCGACCGAATGCGTGATCGCGACAATGCAACAATTTATGGATGAACTTCGAATCGCCTGCTTTGGAATGGGTGTCGCGTCGGTTCAACATCTGGATCAACAACTCTTATGGGATGGATCACATGCAAGTTAAAGAACTCGTCTGGCAGCAGGACGCCAAAAACTGCGAGTGAAAAGAGCACGACGATGGCTCTGTACAACTGACCATTGAGGACGCGTCAGTGTTCTTTGATAATCGCGCCCAAGCGGAACAAATGATCAAAGCCTGGGCGGTATTTAATCGGACCGAGGCGTCAAGCGAGGCGATGACACAGCCCTCAGCGAACCAGCTCATCAGTTGGCGCTGATTTTCCAAAAAAAGTTAGGAATGCGATCTTCATCATGGTCGGACTTGGTGCGACGATTATGATCGTTGATGCCCTACGCTGCTTAAATAGCGGCCAATAGATGCAATGAAGCACTCGATAACACCCTCCCCTTAGGTCGCCTTCTTTATCGATAAGATCTGGCAAATGAGTTGATCTCTGCGCCGCTTCATTTCTTCTGTCTCTGGCCCAGCGGGATCGACACATTGCCGTTCGATCAAACGCTTGGTGTCCTCATCAAAAGTCACCTGTCCTGCGCTTGACCACCAACTCTCGAATGACGGACCAAGATGCTGAATAAATCCCTGAAGACCCTGATCTCCAGCCGCCAGTGAAAATAATTGATGAGGACCATAAACGGCCCAACGAAGTCCGGGGCCGTTAGCGATGGCCTTATCAATGTCAGGAAGCGAGGCAACACCTTCTTTCGCAAGATGCAATACTTCTTGCCACAACACCGCTTGTAAGCGATTGGCAACATGTCCTGGAACGCTTTTTTTCAACTCGATCGGCACCTTGCCAAGTGACTCGTAAAACCGAAGAACCTCAGCTACCAATCCAGATCTCGTCAGATCATTTCCCAGGACTTCGACCAATGGAATCAAGTGAGGTGGATTGAAGGGATGCGCAATCACCAGCCGCGACGGATTCGACAAGCTATTTTGCAGTTCACTCAGAGTCAATCCAGAGGTTGACGACAAAAGAACAGCGTCAGAATCGAAAGCAGGTTCAATCTCTTGATACAACGCATGCTTGAGTGACAGATCTTCAGGGGCATTTTCTTGGATAAACCTGGACCCCTTCACCGCTTCTCGAGCATCGGTTGTAAATTCGAGGTACTCAGAACACCCAGTGCCATCATAACCCAAGGCCTCGAGCGTTGACTGCGCCCTGGAGATAGAATCCAAAATCTGCTGATGCATGCTTGGATTCGGATCGTAAGCAACCACGCGATGACCGGCAGCCAGAAATAGGACACACCAGCTTTGCCCAATGGTTCCAGATCCCAGTACAGCGATATTCACAAAGGCACCTCTTTATTAGACTAAAGTTTAATAAACGACCTCGATTTGCCGATCATTGCCTGACGCTACTGAAAAAGCCATGCTTGAAAGTCAGCGATAGTCAGCTGATCCCGTTGATCAAAGTCTGCGCAAACCCGCACCGGACCTGGGTTTCTGCCAGCGCATCGTGTCACATGCGAAGATTTTTGCACATTCTTGTTCGCGAATTTCATCCAAGCGGTAGAATCCTAAGCAGGTCGTTGAAATCATTACAAACTCAGATTTTCTCGCCGCCTCCTACAGGAATCGTTGCCCAAACCGATCCTGTTCTGTACATTCTTCCAAAAAACCATCTAGACCATAGGGACACAGATGTATTTGAAGCGCCTGACAGCTCAAGTCACCGCAATCGCGATCGGTTGCGCCTCGACCGCTATTTATGCTGACGCTAACTACACGCAGCGTGCCAAAGAGCAGGCCGAACGGGCTGCAGCCGCAGCTGCCATAGCAGCGGATCAAGTCGAAGCTGCCCGTGTTGCGGAACCAGAAACATCAACTCAGGGTGCAGAAACCAATGTTGCGCCCGCGGGCAATGCTGCTCAAACGTCGACCAGTACAGGATCAAGTTCTTCTGAAACCGCTCAAGCCGACGGCGTTAAAACAGATGCCAAGGCAAGTAGCCGTGGCGGCAATGGTCCCATGGAAGATCAACCTCTGGTGATCGATGTCTCTAATTTATATGACGAAGATGGGCTTGGCGATCTCACGATGCAATGGCAAGTCCAGCTTGCAAGCGGCGGATGGCAGACCATCGACGGTGCGGTATCACAATCCTTTACACCGCGGCAAAACCATGTCGGCAGTTCGCTACGGGTTGTCATTCAGTATGTCGACGGCGAGGGAACACTTGAAGTCATTGAGACTGCGCCAACCGGTGCTGTGCAAAATGCTAACGATCTCCCTCAGGGACTTCCGATCATCAGTGGTTCCTCTGTCGAAGACAACACCATTAAGATTGATGTCTCGGGCATCTCCGATGAAGACGGCGTTGGCCAATTCACCTATCAATGGGAACGCTCATCCGATGCGGCACGCTGGACTCCGTATCAAACAAACTCCGTCAACCCAGCATTGCTTCGCCTAAACCAAGCGGAAGTCGGTTTTGCTTATCGCGCGATCGTGTCGTATCTAGACGGTTTTGGTACAACAGAAACACTGGTGACTCCCGCAACCAACATGGTTCAGAACATTGATGATCCAGTCGAAGGCGAAGTCATGGTTGTTGGTCAGTCGAAAAAAGGCCAACGTCTACAGATCGATACCTCGAATCTGTCGGATGATGACGGAATCGCAAACGTTCGCTCGACCTGGGAAATGTCTGATAACGGTCGGTCATGGGTGTCCATTCCAGATGTTTATGGCAACAGTATGACGCTTGCTCAGGCGCACGTCGGTAGTCTCATCCGTGTTCGCGCTGTCGTCGTCGACAGCTTCGGATCAGAAACGACTCTCTACAGCCAACCAACATCACTGATACAGAACGTCAACTCGAAGCCAAAGGGTGTCATTCGGATTCTTGCCACTGGCAACTGATTAGCGGCCTCTGAGAAACAGTCGATCTAAGTCATGCATTGATAGTGCCGTCCAGGTTGGACGGCCATGATTACACTGACCAGACCGCTCGGTCCGTTCAATGTCTCTTAACAACGCATTCATCTCCGACAGCGTTAATTGACGATTCGCCCTGACTGAACCATGACACGCCATCGTCGCCAATAAATGATCGCGAGCTTCACCAATCCGATCACTGGTTCCAACATCAGCTAAATCACTCAACACATCACGAACCAGATCTTCATGACTGGCCTGTCTTAAGATAGCAGGGACATGTTCAATCCGAACGGTCTCAGGCCCCACGCGTTGCACACCCAATCCAAATTGACCGAATAGTTCGGTCGCCTCTTCAACCAACGAAGCTTCCTGCTCACTCACATGCATCGTGGTCGGAATCAATAGAGGCTGACTGACCAAGCCTCGATCATCCAAAGCCCGCTTCAACGCTTCATAGGTGATTCGCTCATGGGCTGCATGCATATCAACAACAATCATCCCGTCACGGGCCTGTGCGAGAATATAAACGCCATGCAGCTGGGCAATCGCATAACCCAAGGGCGGGATTTCCTGAGAGGCATCGTCGAGAGACTGGTCGGTCTCAACTGATCTTGTCAGTTGTGAGAGCACGTCAAGACTGTGGATCGATCGAGACTCTGGAAATCGAATCCCCGACTGAATCTGCTGAGTCTCGGCTTGCATACCGCCAGACTGACTCTCCTGCTCCTGACCAAGCACCTGATCCGGTCGATCTGCCGCCAAAACCCGAGACACGGAACGCAGTAAAAAATCATAAATCAGACGTGAATCACGGAATCTCACTTCATGCTTGGTGGGATGAACATTCACATCCACTTGCGCCGGATCGAGCTCCAAGTACATTAAATAACAAGGATGCCGGCCATGAAACAGCACGTCGCGATAGGCTTGTCTTAAGGCATGAGAAATCAACTTATCCCGAACGATCCGGCCATTGACGAATACATACTGACAATCAGCCTGTGCTCGATTAAAGGTGGCGCGACAGGCCCAACCTCTCAAAGACAAACCAATCGCGCTGGAGTCAACAGACAAGGCTGCGTCCATAAAACCGCGACCCAACAAGGTGGCGACTCGCTCGATTTGACTGTTTTCAGTCAAGGCAGGTGGCAACTGTCGCGTCACACGCCCCTGGTGCACCAATCGAAAACCGACGTCAAATCGACTCAATGCCTGGCGATTCACGACCGTATCAATGTGGCCAAACTCAGTTTTCTCGGTCTTTAAAAACTTCCGTCGCGCTGGGGTATTAAAAAACAAATCGCGCACATCGACCGTGGTCCCTCGAGGATGCGCCGATGATTCAATCGACGGTTTCATTTCTCGGCCTTCAACCGAGACTTTCGAGCCCGTCTCGCCCTCGATGGCTGAAATCAAATCCAATCGCGACACCGAGGCGATCGAGGCCAAAGCCTCACCTCGAAACCCTAAGGTGCTGACAGCTTCCAAATCATCAAGATCAAAGATTTTGCTCGTCGCATGCCTGGATAATGCCAAGGGCAATTCATCCGCATGAATTCCCGCACCATTGTCGCGGATCCGAATGCGTCCAATCCCACCAGATTCACAATCAATATCGATCTGTGTCGATCCTGCATCCAAGGCATTTTCAACTAACTCTTTGACCACACTCGCAGGACGTTCGACCACCTCTCCGGCAGAAATCTGATTGGCTAAACGTGGCGATAAAATATGGATTGAAGCGTTAGATTTCATCAATTTGCACGTGAGTCAGGCTCATCACAGCCTCTCTCACCTCATGTGCTCGTGACCAGTCACCTTCCGGGCATGACTTCCGAGCCGAATCTAAAAGCGCCTCAAAAGCCTCTGCACGCTCCTTTTCAATCTGCAGAGCAACTGGACCCTTACCTTCCTGTTTAATCACGACCATCGCATCGAGGATGTCTGCAAGCTTCATACAACTGTAGATATGTGGTCGAGTCTTTTTGGCTTGATGCTCTCGGGCCGCAGCATCTGGACAAATCGATGCTTCCAATTGATCGATCGGCGACTCACCGGGCGGGAAGACTTGTTTGAGCTGCCGCTTGATGGGAGACGGCATGTCTCCAGTCACAACCTCGGAAAGATCATGCATCAAGGCCAATTCGTACAACAACACTTGATCGTCAGCCGACAAGTCGGGATACACTCGGGA
>CABZRL010000012.1:0-53574 GCA_902528165.1 uncultured Litorivicinus sp. | reverse complement strand
CAGCCAAATCGCTCAAAACAAACGAGCACGATTTGACTACCATATCGATGAAACATTTGAGGCGGGTCTGCAGCTGCATGGCTGGGAAGTGAAATCGATCCGAGCGGGCAAAGCCAATTTGAGTGACACCTATGTGATCATCCGAAACGGCGAAGCATTTCTGCTGAATTCTCAAATTACTCCATTAGAATCGGCATCCACTCACGTGATCGCAGATCCAATCCGGACTCGAAAATTATTGCTCCACAAAAAGGAATTAGCGACCATTCATGGCGCCTTGAGTCAAAAGGGGCATGCGTGTGTGCCGCTTGAAATGTATTGGAAAGGGCCACTTGTGAAAATCAAGATTGGTCTGGCTCGCGGGAAGAAGCAACACGATAAGCGCGACACCATTCGTGATCGGGAATGGAATATTGAAAAGCAGCGCGCGGTCCGCCATCGAGTGCGCTAATGACCGAAGCTGACTGGGTCAAGTTAGCCCTTCTTTGCCTTGCTGGTGCGGCCTCTCCTGGACTTTCCTGGCTATTGATCCTCTCGATGTCTGCATCAAAAGGCACACGGGTCGGAATCAGTGGTGCACTGGGTCATGGGCTCGGGATTACCGCTTTCACATTAATCACAGTCTTTGGGCTATCTGCACTTCTGATCGCAATGCCAAAACTGACGTCCGCTCTAACGCTTCTTGGCATTGGGTTACTGGTATTTTTTGGATACCAGCTAGTCACGGCTGGAAAATCGCCTCTCCCTGAGGGTTTATCGACTCATGGTGGATTCATCGCCGGCTTTTCGATTGCCATCGTGAACCCAAAAGTTCTTGTGTTTTTTCTGGCGGTATTTGGACCGTTCGTCGACCCCACTCATCCGGCGTCGACGCTGATGCTGATGGGACTTCTCGCCGGTGGTATTGATGCTGGGGTTTATCTGGGTGTCGCTGTCGCTGGCTCCACCCTCAGGACACTCCTCAATGAAGCTCGGATTCAGCGGATGAATCAACTGATCGGAGGATTGCTTTTCATGTCAGGTCTTTGGATTCTTGGCAAAGAGATTTCATCTTTCGTTTTAAAGGCGCATACTTCTTAATCAGGGGACGATACGGATTCGACGCCGGTTACAAAACCAAATGTGCATGCCGAGCAGTTCTACAGTGCTCGTAAACCCAACTGTGGACTCGTTAGCTATAACTGCCAACGACGAAAACTACGCTCTAGCAGCATAAGCTAGACCCTGGGTGGGGATCGTCTCTGGTCCTTATCAACAGGGTTCGAAACAGAGACTCGCTTCAACGCTGTGTTCGGGGTTGAGAAGCTAAACTTTGAACTGAACTCGGAACGGTGATCCCTGTGCGTTGGGAGATCCAAACTTAAATTCAAAAACGCGACTAAGCATGTAGAGCGTTTGGCAGCGGACTGACGGACGCGGGTTCAAATCCCGCCGTCTCCACCACCATTTAAAGGTCAACCATCATCGGTTGGCCTTTTTATTTGGCCCTTGATGATCTCTTGAGCACTTATTGAGCAGATTTGGTCTGTGATTCACGATTAGTTCGTTTGACTCAAAGGCCCTGATAGGATGGTGTCAGATACTTAGCGACAGAGGTGTCTTGATAGACATTTTGTCGAAACTTTTGACCCAACCAAGCCAGCGGAACTACTCATGAATCAAATCCAAACTTTTCTCGAACGTCTCCGTTCGAATGCTGACCCTGTGACGTTCGCCGAAGTCATTGATCTAATTGATACCTACTACCATCACACCCCAACTGCGTTCAGTAATGGGTCAGTAATCAATCAGGCGGGAGAAAATCAGGGTTCGGCCAAAGTCTTATCATTTGCCCGCCTCCATGGACTCACTGAACAAGAGACCCTCCACTGTTTTGCTGAGCATTGGCGTTCGGTGCGTTCAAACCCCGATGGCTCGGATCATCAAAACATTCGGCAATTCATGCAAAATGGGAGGAATGGTCTCCAACTCTCTGAGGCCTGCTTAACGATCAGAGGTGGCTGATGCCCTAACCCAAAACACGCTGACTGGCATCAAGGAAAACGAATGGAGTCGAACTCGACTTGCCCACATTGCAACCAAACAACAACGTATATAGATACAACTGATTGGTTTTGCGCAGACTGTGGGCATGAATGGCAAGAGGAAGAAGCCCCCAACGAGACCAAGGAGCCGACCGCTCGCGATGCTAATGGGATAGTATTACGCGATGGCGATACAGTGACATTGATCAAGGATTTGAAAGTACGCGGCACCTCTTCTGCGCTCAAAATGGGAACCAAAATCAAACAGATCCGAATCGTCGATGGTGATCATGATATCGATTGCAAAACCGACCTTGGACCGATGATGCTGAAAAGTGAATTTTTGAAGAAATCAAAAAATGAAAATTGCTTCCATTTTTTGGAGGCCGCGATGTTTTTATGCTACCTTTCGCGCTTTGATAATTCCCCACAAATCATTTGCGGAGAGATGAAATGACAGATCGCATTGCGTGCGGCGGCCTTCGGGTGGCTTCCGAGCTTTACCGATTCATTAACAACGAAGCCATCCCAGGTACAGGACTTGAGGCGGACCAGTTTTGGGCTGGAGTGGATCAACTGGTCCATGAACTGGCCCCAATCAATCGTGAACTGGTGGCAAAACGCGATGTTCTCCAAGAAAAAATTGATGCCTATCACAAAGCACGTCAAGGCCAGCCTCACGATGCTGCCGAATACAAAGCGTTTCTCGAAGACATCGGTTATCTGTTACCCGAACCACAAAATGTGTCGATTACAACAGAGAACGTTGATCCAGAAGTTGCCACCATCGCAGGGCCTCAACTGGTCGTCCCTGTCATGAATGCACGGTATGCATTGAATGCAGCCAATGCCCGCTGGGGAAGCCTTTACGATGCGCTGTATGGAACTGATGTGATTTCGAATGATGGTGACGCATCACCTGGGTTTGAGTACAACCCGATTCGTGGCGAAAAAGTCATCGCATTTGCCAAACACTTTCTTGATCAACATTTTGGTCTCTATAGAGGGACGCATGCCGATGCAACCTCATACAAAATTATTGATGGCGCGCTCAAGGTCAATCTTCCGACTGGATTGGTGGGATTACAACATCCTGACAAATTCGTTGGCTATCGGGGTGATAGCAGTTCACCGACAGTGGTGGTCTTAAAAAATCACGGTCTTCACGTGGAGCTTCAGTTTGATAAAGCAAGGCCTGTCGGAAACGCAGATCCAGCGGGGATCGCAGACATCCTGATGGAGTCTGCCTTAACGACCATCATGGACTGTGAAGATTCCGTCGCCGCAGTCGACGCTGAAGATAAAGTCGTGGTGTATAAAAATTGGCTTGGTCTCATGAAAGGTGACCTGACAGAATCTGTTTTTAAAAACAACAAAAACTTGGTCAGGAAGCCCAATGAGGATCGCACTTATCAGGGTCCCCACGGATCAACATTGACTCTCCCAGGACGCGCATTGATGTTCGTTCGTAATGTTGGCCACTTAATGACCAATGAAGCAATCTTGGATCAAGAGGGGAACGAAGTGCCTGAAGGGATTCTCGACGGTATTTTCACTACCATGATCGCCATTCATGATCTAATACGGACAGAAAACAAGAACTCTCGGGCCGGCTCTGTCTACATTGTGAAGCCAAAAATGCACGGCCCCGAAGAAGTGGCATTTGCCAATCGTTTGTTTGGCGCGATTGAAGACCTCCTTAGGCTTCCGCGTCATACCGTCAAAATGGGCATCATGGATGAAGAGCGTCGCACCACAGTCAACCTAAAAGCCTGCATCAATGCAGCCGCCGAGCGCGTGGCCTTCATCAATACCGGGTTCCTGGATCGGACAGGGGATGAGATGCATACCTCAATGCATGCCGGACCCATGATTCGCAAGGTCCACATGAAAAAAGTGACCTGGATCAATGCCTACGAAAACTGGAACGTCGACATCGGTCTTGAATGTGGACTTCAAGGTAGAGCTCAGATTGGTAAAGGCATGTGGGCGATGCCCGATCAAATGGGCGCAATGGTCGAACAGAAAATTGCGCACCCGAAGTCTGGTGCCAATACAGCCTGGGTACCATCACCAACGGCCGCCACATTGCACGCCTTGCACTATCATCAAGTGGATGTTTTCGACGTACAAAATACGCTGAAAGGAAAGCGCCGCAACACCGTTGACGAGATTCTCTACATCCCATTGCGCGCAGATCCGAATTGGTCACAAGAAGTGATTCAGGCTGAACTTGATAACAATGCCCAAGGCATTTTGGGTTACGTAGTTCGATGGGTTGATCAAGGGGTTGGCTGCTCCAAAGTTCCGGACATTAATAACGTCGGCTTAATGGAAGATCGTGCAACGCTTCGGATCAGCTCACAGCATATCGCCAATTGGCTCACGCACGGAATCACCAACGAAACACAAGTCCGCGAGACCATGGAACGGATGGCGAAAGTCGTCGATGGACAAAATGCCGGAGACCCAGCTTATCATCCAATGGCGCCTGACTTTGACCAATCCATTGCGTTTCAAGCCGCACTGGATCTCGTCTTGAAAGGCGTTGATCAGCCCAATGGCTACACGGAACCGGTCTTACACCGCCGTCGCTTAGAGCTGAAGCAAAAGGCTTAACAAGGCTTGACACACCCTCCGGTAAGCGCATATTTATCTCATCGCGTGTCGCCGGAGGGATCCATGCTGAGAACAATCATCATCTGCTGGTTCATCGCCCTGTCATCTCTGACATCGCGAGCAATTCAGTCAGCTGAAACTCCAGAGCCAGTGCAACAAGTCACGAATTTTGATTCATTTGAATTACCGCCATGGTTCAAAGCCAGTTTCCTCGACCTTTCTGAAGACAACCTCGAAGCCACAGATGCCAACAAACATTTAGTGGTCTTTTTTTGGCAAGATTTCTGCGCATATTGCAAAAACACCATCGAAAAAAACCTGACGCAACAATCAATCCGGGACGTCTTTGACCAGCATTTCGATGTGGTCGCACTCAATATCTGGGGCGATAAAGAGGTCTACGGTCTTGATGGCGAAGCCACAACGGAAAAAGAGATCGCTCGAGCACTGGATGTCCAATTCACCCCGACCATCATTTTTTTTAGTGCAGACGGAAAACCCGTGCTGCGCTTAAACGGCTATGTCTCGCCAAATGAAATGCAAGTCGCACTCAACTATGTCAATACGAAGACTTACGAATCACAAAGCATTTTCGAGTATTCGGCCGCGAACCAACCGAGAGCGGTCAATGCCTCACTCAACACCCAGCCATTTATCCAAAATGACACGAATCTCAGTGTCAAAGGCAAACCAAAGGCGGTGTTATTTGAGCAAACGAACTGTCCAGATTGCGATACGTTTCATCGGTGCGTGCTTTCCCTTGACGCTGTCCGAGAACGCTTTGAACCCTTCCACACGGTTCAACTCGATATGTGGTCCAGAACGCCGGTCACGACGCCTTCGGGGATCGTGAAAGCCGCCGGTGACTATGCGCGCGATATCAACGTGCTGTACGCGCCAAGCTTGATCTTATTCGATGCCGATGGAACTGAAATCATCCGCGTGGAATCGCAACTGAGGAGTTTTCACACCGAAGCCGTTTTGGAATATATCGCGCAAGATATTTATCAGAGAGAGCCGAATTTCCAACGGTACATCGAAGAGCGTGGTGACATCATCCGAGCCAAAGGCGAACAAGGAAAGACCCTCAGCACTCGCGATATTTGCCCTGAACTTTACGACTAACAATCTGCCCCTTCCCATGTATAATCGACGCATTGCGGCAGGGGCGCACTAGCTGAGAAGAACCCTTTGAACCTGATCCGGTTAATACCGGCGTAGGGAGCCTGAAAACAACAATCTCTCCTTTTGTTGACCTTCTGCGCGCAACGTTTGATCAGGAGTCAACTCATGCGTATTCGACAATTCATTACCGCTGCTCTCTGCGGGCTTTCACTCACCACAACCTCTGCGAGTCATGCGGCAAAGGATAAGGTCACCGTACTTCTCGATTGGTTTATCAATCCAGATCACGCACCGCTCATCGTCGCAAGCCAAACCGGATTATTTGACAAAGCCAATCTCACCGTGACACTGATTGAGCCAGCAGACCCGTCAATGCCCCCCAAACTGGCAGCGGCAAAACAAGCCGATGTGGCCATTAGCTACCAACCATCACTGATGGTTGATCTCAATAATGAGCTGCCCTTGATGCGGATTGGGACACTGGTTCATAGCCCATTGAATTCACTGGTGGTCCTGGCTGATTCCGAGATCAAGACCATCGCTGATCTCAAAGGTAAAACGGTTGGTTTTTCAGTTGGCGGATTTGAAGATGCCGTCCTTGGAGCAATGCTTGAAACACATGGATTGACGCTTGCCGATGTCACGTTGGTCAACGTGAACTTTGCACTCTCACCGTCACTGTATGCCAAGCAGGTCGACGCTGTCATCGGAGCATTTCGAAACTTTGAACTCAACCAAATGGAGATTGATGGACGCCCAGGTCGTGCATTTTATCCCGAAGAGCACGGTGTTCCTGCTTACGAAGAACTGATCTTAGTTGCACATCCTGACTATGCTGGAATGGACAAACTCGAGCGGTTTTTAAGCGCGCTGGATCAGGCCTCTAGCATGATTCTTGAAGACCCAGAGGGAAGCTATGCCTCATTTGTCAGCTATCGGCCTGATCTTCTCGACAACGAGCTCAATCGTCGTGCGTGGCGAGATACTGTGCCTAAGCTTGCTCGCGAAACTCGAAAAACTGACGCACGCTCCTGGAATCAGTTTGCCCAATTCATGAAAGACCGCGGGCTCATCAAAGACATTCCCCAGCCAGAGACCTACCTCTTTCCATTAGGAGCGCAATGACCGAAGTTGTCTACGTCCTTGCCCCAGTGCTCGTACTGGGGTTGATCGGATATTTTTCGACCCGATTGGGATTCTTCTCGGGATCACACCGTGATGGACTATCCAAGTATGTGTTTGACTTCGCCGTTCCAATGCTTTTGTTTTCAGCAGTGGTCGAACTCGAGTCACCCAAAGCCTCCGCCACCACGCTTTTTGTGAGCTACTACATTCCACTTGTCGCCGTCTTTGCCGCCGGACTCATCGTCAGCTGGCTCCTGTTAAGACGGCCAGTGGTGGAATCGATGATCATTGGTCTTGGCTCATGCTTTTCCAATACTGTGTTGTTGGGCGTTCCCCTCATCCCACGAGCACTTGGCGAGGAAGCCCTCTTTCCCTTGTTTTTACTCATCTCGGTCCATGGCATTACCATTTTTACGGCCGTCACGGTAGCGATCGAAATTGCTCGTGGTCGTGATGTAGGCCTTGCGAATCTCCCGAAGCAGGTCGTATCTGGACTCGTTGCCAATCCTTTAATTGTTGGGTTAGTCCTCGGATTCGCCTGGAAAATGACCAACCTTGGCATTCATCCAATTGCCGCAGACATGTTTCATCTAGTAGCTACGAGCGTGGTGCCTGCTGCACTCTTTGTGCTTGGAAGTTCACTGGCCAGTTATTCCATCTCAGGCTCAGTCGGACCGGCAATTATCGTGACCATACTGAAAAATGCCGCGCATCCATTGGGCGTCTTTTTACTAGGCTCGTGGCTTGGTCTTGAAACATTATGGCTGTCGGTGGCAACGATGCTTGCTGCGATGCCGACTGGAATGAATATGTATCTTTTTGCGAGTCGTTACCAGGTCTCACCACCGACGGCCACAACGAGTATTTTTATCTCAACCGTGTCATCCATCATCACAAGTTCAGTGGTGATTGCTCTTCTCACGAGTGTTTAAGGTTCGATCAAAATCGCCCGAAAATCATTGACGTTTGTACCAGTCGGCCCTGGAATGACGGATTGTCCGATGGATTGGAAAAAGGTGTGTGCATCTTGTCTCGACATCGCGTCCCGATGATCCAGTCCGTGGCGACGCGCTTTGATCAAGGTCTGATCATCAATCAATGCGCCAGCAATCTGAGCGCCACCATCTACGCCATCGGTATCACAGACGATCGCTGAAATCCCTCTCGTACCCTCAAGTGCATCAAGTAACGCCAGTGCAAAATGCGCATTGGGGCCACCAATGCCGTCCGCGACCACTTTGACGGTTGTTTCACCGCCAGACAGTAAACACAGTGGACGCTCAAGCCTCTGATGACGTCGCTGCCACAGCGCCGTTTCTGCCATTACTCGGGCAACGGTCACAGAGTCTCCCTCAATCGAATCCCCTAACAGCCAACACTCCACACCTTCAGATTCGAGAAAGGCTTGTGCTCGTTTTAACGACTGTGACGGTGCTGCGACGATGATTGTCGTCACTCGTTGGAAGCAATCTGAGTCCGGCTGCGGTGTCGCATAGTCTGCATTGGATAACCAAGGCAGCAGTTCATCCAAGAGGTCAATCTGATAACGCGTTAATACCTCAATCGCGTCGCTCTGATTGGTATGGGCAGGAACGGTCGGTCCAGAGGCGATGAATTCCACACGATCACCGGGAACATCAGATACCAAAAAATTCAGCACATGCCCTTGGCAGGCTTCAACCAGTCGACCGCCCTTGACGAGCGATAATTGTTTACGCACGGTATTGAGTTCAGAAATTGTGGCCCCTGATGCAAGCAATGCTTGGTGTGTGCGCATTTTTAAGTCAGGATCCATCGATACAAGTGGCGCAGACATCAGCGCTGACCCCCCACCGGAAATCAGACAGACCAATCGATCGTCAGGGCCCAGCGATTGAGCCAATGCGAGCGCTGCTCCTGCAGCCTGCAAGCTCCCTGCATCAGGGACGGGATGAGAGGCCTCAATCACAGTGAGCGTGGTCGACACTTGATGGCCTTTGGGGATGATACAAAGCCCTTCGATATCACCAAGGCACTCTGCGGCGATCGAGGCATGCTGGGCGGCCGCCTTTCCCACGACCAAAAACCGAGTCTTCCCATCTATCGCCGGAAGCTCATTGAGATACGGAATTAAACATTCCGCCTGCGCAGCCTCGACGGCATGATCAAATGCGGCTCGAAGAAGATCAGTGGGATTCAATAATCACTACCCGACACCGATTCCAGAGTCTGCGGAAGTCGCTCCCGAAGCACGCCGATCGCCAGTGCTCCAAAGACAAGTGCAGAGATATAGAGCGAAGGTGACTGGGGCAGCAACTGAACCGCGGGAAGGATAATCGTAAACAGCGCTGTCAATACGATCACAGCCCCAGCAATCCAATCTTTGGCCAATCCCACCCAAAGGGTTTTAAACACATAGAGTCCACAAACCATGCCTGAAACAAACGCCGTCAGAGTGTACGCGGCCTTCGATGGATAATAGTGGTGGAGACTCAAACTCGCCAACACCGTGACCAAGCACGCAATCGCGTAAGTGTATGAATGCATTGACCTAAAATGCCAACGCCAAAATCGTCATTGCCATTGCGATCAACATCAGTGCAAAACCGGTATCGCCGTGGGTCAGTTCTTTCAATAATTTCATGAGATCTCTCCTAGGAGGCGTCTTTATACCAAATTTTTCGACAAAAATTTAGTGTTTCAGTCAGTTCTTGACTGGCAGGGTGAACTCTAGTTTTCCGATGTCCTCGTCCGAAACAAAATATGGGTAATGAGAATGATCGCAACAGATCTGAATGAGCCATCAAATCAAAAAGGCCCGGTTTTCCGGGCCTTTCACCATTAGGCTTGGTTTTCGATGAGTTTTCCTGTTTCGATCGAAATCGAACGAGGCTTCAATGCCTCCGGCAGTTCACGGTACAGCTCAATATGAAGCAGTCCATGCTCAAGTCGAGCACCTTTGACAAACACGTGATCGGCCAATTGGAACTTACGTTCAAAACCACGATTTGCAATTCCGCGATGCAAGAACTTCCGCTCTTCAGCCGATTCAGCCTTGTCACCGGAAACGGTGAGTTCGTTCTGATTGGACTCAATGGAGAGTTCATCATCTGTGAACCCCGCAACGGCCATAATGATTTGGTATTCATCTTCCCCAGTGACTTCAATGTTGTATGGGGGGTAGCCTGCACTCTCAACGCGATTCGCGTTTTCAAGCATGCTGGCGAGCCGGTCAAAACCAATGGCTGTGCGATATAAGGGTGAAAGGTCTACTGTCATGTGATCCTCCTAAAGCGATCAATATGTGCTCTTCATTACGACAGAGCGGTTTAGTGTTTCAGGCCCAAGATGGCGCCTCAACTTAGAGGTGGGATCGCACGACAAATTTTCAAGAGGATGGATTTAAGCGACGTTCGCGTTTCTTTCCAGTGAGATAATAAAGAATTGGAACCACAAACAGCGTCAACACCGAGCTAAAGCCGAGCCCCCAGACGATAGCTGTTGCAACAGGGCCCCAGATCAGCGAAGACCCCCCAAGTCCTGCGGCTAGCGAAAACAGGCCCGCAATCGTTGTCAATACTGTAATCACAATGGGAACAACACGCCGACGGCCTGCATACACAGTGGCGTGTTTCAGACTCATTCCAGCGATCAGCCGGTCATTCGCGGCACTGATTAAGACAATGGCAGAATTCACTGCGATTCCAGATAAGGCGACAACTCCGTAAAGGGTATACAGAGACAGCGGATTTCCAGTCACAAAAAGACCGAGAACCACTCCAGTAAATGCCAGTGGAACAGTCACTAAAATCAATAATGGTTGGCCATAGCTTTTAAACTGCGTTCCCAGAATGAGATACATCACCCCTAAGCCAAATAAGAACAGAATTCCAATGGAGTCGAGACTCTCCTGAATATCATCAAGCTCCCCTGAAAAATCTAAATTGACGTTGGGATAGGACGGCTGCAACTGAGCCCAGACGTCCATCACCGCTTGATTCGCAGTCAAGGTATCCGTGACTGCTGAGTCGATGTCAGCTTCCACAGTAATCGTCCGTCGAAAATTGTAATGACGAATGGTTCCCAGTGCAGGTGCTCGCTCAGCATCCACCAACTCACTTAAAGAAATCATGTCGCCGTTAGCACTGGGTAATTGCGTACTTAACAATTTGGAAGGCGATGAGAATTGACCATCCTCGGCCACCACCCGGATATCCACAGTCTCTCCTTGATCCTGGACTGTCTCAACAATTTCACCGTCGACAAGAATTCGAATATTCCGCGCAATTTCCTGGGGCACCAAACCTGATCGAGCGACTTGATCGGGGTCTAATTTGAGCTGCAGGGCTAAACGACCATCCTGTGCATCATCAGTGACATCTTTCACCCCTGCCGTATTTTGCAGAATCGCCCGAATCTCATCGGCTGCCGAACGGAGTTCAGAAAAGTCAGATCCGCGAACTTTAATCGAGATTGGTTTGGCAGCAGGTGGGCCACCAGCGAGTTCAAGAAAGGTCACTCGAGATGGACCGGGGACTCGAAGCACCGCCTCACGCATACCATTGACGATCTCTGAGACTTCTCGGCCCTCTGGATTCAACCCAACCAACACTTGACCACGATGGCTTCCGCGCAAAGGCTCGGTCTCGGTAAATTGTTGGCCCGCGTAAGCGACGACGCCACGCGCCTCTTGGTCACCCAAATTCGCTCGAACCGCTTTTTCGATGTCCAACGTTAAATCGAGCGTTCGTTCGAGCTTTGTTCCAGGCTCCGTTTCCAGATTGACGTAAAAGACACGAATCGGATCTGAAGCAAAAAAATCGGCACGAATTTGACCGCTGGCCAGCAAACCAACGGCTCCAAGAAAGACAACTCCTGCAATTACCAAGGTCGTAATTGGGCGCCGAAGTGCCCGAACCAATGCATGGGTATAGAGATGACGGATGCCACGATTCAATCGTTGCCGAAATAGCTGCATCTTTCCAGCAGAATTTAATTGCATCCCCGACCCTAGTACATGACCCGGCAACATCCAAAATGCTTCAACAAGGCTGATCAGTAACGCAACCGACACCACGAAAGGAATCACCATCATGAATTTGCCGAGAATGCCTGGCAACAGCATCAGCGGCATAAAGGCTGCAACCGTCGTCAATACCGCAGCTGTGACCGGCGCAGCTGTTTCCGTCAACGCATCCAACACGGCATCGATCCCTGAAAATCCGCGCTCAACTCGATAGTAAATGGCTTCAACCACGACAACCGCATCATCAACTAACATCCCCAATGCGATCACAACGCCAAGTAACACCGTGACGTTAAGTGTTTGACCCATGCCCTGAAGAATCCAGAATGTCCCGGCTAGAATAAACGGGATCCCAATCGCCGTGAGGGCTGCGATCTTCAATCCCAAAAAGATCCAGGCAACCACCAGCACCAACATCAATCCAATCAATGCATTGTTCTGCATGATCGTGAGGGCTTTGCGGGTCGGGATCGTCTGATCATCGATCAACACCAATCGGGTGCCGGTGACCGATTCCAATTCATTCCTGGTGTCGATGTAATCCTTAACCTCATCAACCAGCTCCAAGGTATTGGCGCCTTCGGCTTTCATGACCGCCAATAACACCGCAGGCTCGCCCGCATATCTCACCAACTCGGATCGCTCAGCCTGGGTGCGCGTGACTCGCGCAACATCACCAATGCGAACGCTGCCATCCCGACCCATAATCGGAAATCGATTGAGATCAAATGCGTCGGTGGATTTCCCTTTCAGCCGGACCAGCCAGTTCGATCCAGCAACATCGAGCTCACCGGCCGCCAAATCCTGAAAATAGGTTTGCACTGTCGACGCCACATGAGAGGGTGCAAGACCCAGTGCAGCAAGCCGGGTCGCATCAAACTCAATCCGAATTTCGGGATCTGCCATCCCTTGTGTATCGATCCGATCAATCCGTTCACGTCGCTCTAGCTCTTTTTCAATTAGAACGGCTTGCTCGCGGAGACTGTCATCGTCACCGGAACCAACAAGCGCCAAGGTCGCTGCTGGAAACGCGTTGGACGATGTAATCTCGATAAAGATCGGATCCGTTGCTTCAGCAGGAAATTGGCTTTCTGCAGTATTTACTTCGCGCCGTAAGTCTCCGAGGCGGCGCTCAAAAACATGCTCTGGGATATCGTCGAAACGCACCAAAATCGAGGCCAGACCTTCGCGCGAATAACTGGAAACAAAATCCAAATGATCCACACGCTGAATCGCCTCCTCGATGGGATCAGTAATGCGACTTTCCACATCAAGCGCTGAGGCACCAGGCCATGAGGATGTAATAACAATCCAATTAAAATTAATCGTAGGATCTTGCTGTCTTGGCAGTGACCAATAGGCAACAACACCCATCGCCAGGACCAAAATGAACGTGAGATTGGTGAGAACTTTATTGCCGATCAGAAGTCGTGCAAATCCGATCATTGACGAATCACCAAAGTGTCACCATGACGCGCTTTAAATCGACCTTCTCGAATCAGCAACAGATCCAGAGCAAGGTCTGTCACGCGGACTGGTTGTCCGAGCGTCGCATTAGGGCGCTCAACAAATTCTGCTTTGCCGTCGACGGCTGCCATAATTCCATACTGGCGATTGCGCTCAACCAGAAAATCGGCTGGCAATACCCGTGTTTGTGAACGCATCCGAAGCACCCCAGGAATCCCCGGATCAATCGTAGACTGAGGTTGGAACCTTAGAAGACGGGTGCCAGTCCCTGTATCAACTGCACCACTTTCTACAACGAGCTCCACAACCACCGTCTGTTGTCCGGACTGAAACTCAACCCTCTGGGTCGCATCAACGGCATGATCAAAAGGAACTCGTGCCCGAATATCAACCGCCGTTGAAACGATTTCGAGGATCGGATGACCGACAGAGACACGGGTGCCAACAGAAGCCAGTTGACTGACAATGACTGCGTCAAAGGGCACACTCACCGCACACCTGGAGACCTGTAATTCCGCTTCTTTGAGTGCAACTTCGCTTGCGTTTAAGGCCACACGCGACTGCTGCACTTCAGTGGCTCGGGTATCTTTCAGTTCTTCGCTCACAATATTGATTTCAGCAAGCTTGGCAATTCGTGCTGCCTGACGTTGACTGAACTGCAGTTGGATTTCCGCTTGCTTGAGATCTTGCAAAGCTAAATCACGACGAAATTCCGTCTCCCGACAATCCAACTGAACCACCGTCGTCTCTTTGGGTACTCGATCTCCAGGACGAGCTTTGATGGAGAGGATCTCGGCAGAAATTCCTGAAGATAGAAGGCTGGTCTCGATCGGTTCGGCGCTTGCTGGAAACTCTGCCGTGACACGCTCTTGCAATTCAGAGACGGAAGCGACTGTCACATAGACTTCGGATGACACTGCTGTGGTGCCGACAAAGTACAATCCAGCTGCCAATATGTTGCCAATCTGCGCCATCACAACCCCCATTTTCTGCACTGCAACATACTATGGGGAACGACGCACTCGATTCCAACGTGTTCCGTCGAATCGATAGTCTAGACGGTCATGCAGACGCGATGATCGGCCTTGCCAAAACTCGATTCGAGTCGCACGAACCGCATAACCACCCCAGTGCGCAGGCCTCGGCACCTGATCGGGATACTGGGCTTCAAGTGCGCTCATGGTCTCGATTAAGTCATGGTGAGACTGAATCACTTCAGACTGCCGACTCGCCCAGGCCCCAAGACGAGAACCTTTTGGACGCTCTTGAAAATACTCATCGTTTTCTTCGTCACTGAGTTTCTCAACAGATCCCTCAACCCGCACCTGACGCTCAAGCTGATCCCACCAAAACACCAATGCAGCTGACGGTGATGCCAACAATTCCTCACCTTTATGGCTTAAATAGTTGGTGTAGAACTTAAAATCACGGTCGTTCTGACCCTTGAGTAGCACAATCCGGGCATGTGGATGCCCCATCCCGTCGACGGTCGCCAACGTCATCGCATTGGGCTCTAGCTGACTGGTGCTCTGTGCGTCATGTAACCAACACGCAAACAGTACCAAGGGATCGCTCCCGGCATCATCCTCTAGTAACTCTCCGGCCTGATAATCTCGACGCAGTTCTTTCAAATCACGATTCATCAAATAACTCCAACACCTGACTGATGCGCTCGACACGGCACACTTCAATTCCATTGATCGATTGTTTCGGGGCATTTGCCGCTGGAACAATCGCTTTCGTGAAACCATGCTTGGCTGCCTCCCGAATCCGCTCTTGCCCCGATGCAACAGGACGCACCTCGCCCGACAAACCAACCTCTCCAAAAATCACCCAATGTTTTGGAATCGGCCGACCTCGGAAGCTTGAAACACAAGCCAGTAATAAGCCAAGGTCAGCACCTGTCTCGGTGACCTTCACACCACCGACGGCATTCACAAACACATCCTGATCTCCAAGTTGCACATGACCATGACGGTGCAAAATTGCAAGCAGCATAGCCAGACGCTGCCCATCGAGCCCCACAGCAATCCGTTTTGGCGAACCACCAAAACTTGAATCAACTAGGGCCTGCACCTCGACGAGGAGCGGACGCGTTCCTTCCCAGGTACAAATCACTGACGATCCCGGTGCCACACTGTCAGGCCGACTGAGAAAAATCGCCGACGGGTTTTTGACTTCTCGAAGACCGGTTTCAGTCATAGCAAACACGCCAAGTTCACCAACCGAACCAAAGCGGTTCTTGTGCGCACGCAAGGTCCGAAAACGTCCGCCACTATCGCCCTCGAGAAGAAGCGACGCATCAATGATATGTTCAAGGACTTTAGGGCCGGCTAGAGCGCCCTCTTTGGTCACGTGACCCACCAACAACACAATGACTCCTGTGGCTTTAGCGAGTCGTGTGAGCTGTGCCGCAGATTCACGGACCTGCCCGACGCTACCAGGTGCTCCTGACAGTGATTCAACCTGCATTACTTGCACCGAATCAACCACGATGAGTGATGGCTTGACCTGCTCAACCATCGCCGCGATCGCCTCAACTCGCGTCTCGGAAACGCATTCTAATTGATCACCGTTGAGTCCCAGTCGCTGCGCACGAAGCGCGATTTGTTCGAGCGATTCTTCCCCGGTGACATACAAACATGGCTTATTGGCTGACAGTAAAGTTGTCACTTGAAGTAATAAGGTACTTTTCCCCGCACCCGGCGCACCACCGAGCAAAATGACAGAACCGGGAACAAACCCACCACCGAGGACTCGATCAAATTCTGAATATCCTGAGCTGAGGCGTGCCAGTCTTTCAGGTCGTATGGCTGACAATTTTGAACGCTCAGGGATCGTTCCTGCATAGCCAACAGGACGGCCTTTGGCGGGCTCGGCTGCCTGCACCGATTCCACCAGAGTATTCCAAGCTTGGCAGCCGGCGCACTGTCCGGCCCACTGTGATGAGGTCACGCCACAGTCTTGGCATTGATAGATCGATTTTACTTTCGCCACATTGGCCTCCTATTCAATACAGGATAGACCAGATTTTATCCGACAGCGCGCTCGGAACGACTTGGCGTTAAATGTTTAAATCTTCGATGGGTCCGAACGGCTTGCTGCACACCCTCTCCGAGGACTTCCAGCACAACTTGACTCACGAGTCGGTTGGTGAAGCGAGCCATGGTGGCCGTTGATGAATCCAACACTAAATCTAGCGTTCGATGACAGGCTCTCGCCAATGGCGAGCCCGTCGGAGCGATTGCAATGAGTCGCGCACCACGCTCGTCAGCCAAAGTCGCTGATTGGACCATGGGTGCTGTTTCGCCATTGGTGCATAAGAATAAGAACAGATCGTCAGGCGAAGCGGTATTCGCTGTGAGCTCTTGAATGACGGCATCGGTATGGACCACGACCGCAATTGGTGCACCGATAAATAATTCCTGAGCGCTTCGAGCCAAGCCAGAGGTCGGGCCTAGACCATAGATCAACAAACGCCGACAATCCAAGATTTCACTAATCACACCGATGAGATCCTGCTCAGGGAGACGGGTTCGTGCGCGATTGATTCGCGACATTGCTGTTTCAAACATCTTATCAGCTAGTTGTAAGGTCGAATCACCGTCATCCAGACCACGAACTTGGAAGTT
Source organism: uncultured Litorivicinus sp. (assembly GCA_902528165.1). Lineage (GTDB taxonomy): Bacteria > Pseudomonadota > Gammaproteobacteria > Pseudomonadales > Litorivicinaceae > HIMB30. Next base: position 36,577 of record CABZRL010000012.1, on the reverse strand, counting down.
GGCTGGATTCGCCAGAGTCTGAGCAAGACGCAGTTTAAAATCTGGAAACCCTCTGCAACCAAGCGAACGACAAAAACGGTTCACTGTTGGCTCAGAGACTCCTGCCGCGGTCGCCAGACGGGCAATACTTACATGCACAGAATGCTCGGGATCCGCTAAGATCGTCTCAGCTACTGCACGCTCAGATTTGCTGAGACTCGATAGTGAGGCGCGCACTTGATTGATCACTGTGTCGCTCCTTTGTAATTCTTCACATAATATTGAGCACACTCACGTCGGACTCCATCCGACTACTTAGGAGAATAAACAATGTTCAATCGTAGGACAATCTTGTTTGGGATTTTCATGTGTTTTGGCCTCATGAAAGCACAGGCCAATGGCCTGACTGACCTACAAGATCAGCCATCAACAATCCAAGGCCCAGCCGTCGTAAATTTCTGGGCCACTTGGTGCGCACCCTGCATCAAAGAATTACCCGATCTCGAACGACTTGGACAAAAACTCAATGGACAGGCGACGGTTTATCTTGTGAATTTTGGGGAAAATACCAAAACAATCGAGGCGTTTAAGGCGAAAAAACCTGAGCTTTTTGGCGACCACACTGTGCTTTTAAAAGACGCCAAGATGTCAGGCCTTAAAGCGTATGGCTTACGAGGCGTGCCAACCACTGTATTAATCAATGCATCGGGCGAATCCGTGGAAAGCATTCAAGGCATGAAAGACTGGGGCGCAGATGACATCGTTAATGAGATCAAAGCGAAGATCTTGCCTTAATCGCTTTCTCGAGCTCTTCAAAACTCGGGAATTGTGACAACACGATTGGATCCATTGCCGGGTGATTCACGACATACAGAGGCACTCCGACCCGGTCAAACGCATTGAGATATTCCGTAATGAACGGATCATAGCGGGTCCAATCGCCGGTCATACGAATCACTCCATAAGACTCAAACAACTGATCAACAGCCTCCGTTGTTAATAGCTGTTTCTCAGTGACTTTGCAGGTAATGCACCAGTCGGCAGTCATATTAATAAATACCGTCCGTCCCTCACCAACATGCGCTTGTAAGGCACTTGAAACATAGGGCTCTGAATCAATTTCAAGCACAGCCTGTTCTGAGGAGGTGGGTGTGAGCTGAGACAAACTTGGGATAGTCGACAAAGAGGCGATGACTGCCAACAATCCGAGCACGCGCGATAAACGACTGCCACCTTTCACGAGCCAAAGGCCAAAGACCAAGAGCAACAATCCACCGAGCATGAAGGCGACAACATCCGATGAGGTTTGCCGTACGAGCACCCACAACAGCCAAATCGCCGTTGCAAGAATGGGAAATGCCAGGAATTGTTTGAGACGAATCATCCAGTCACCCGGGCATGGTAATCGACTTGCCAGCTGAGGGAGTAGTGCAAAAACGAGCATGGGAAGCGCCAGCCCGAGACCCAGTGCTGAAAAGACAATTAACGTGATCCACCAAGGCTGAGTCAGAGTGTATCCCATCGCAACACCCATAAAGGGTGCGGTACAGGGAGTCGCCACAACGACGGCCAGTACACCGGTGAAAAACTCTGCGCGACTAGAATGACCTTCGGTCAAATCTTGACCAACGCCCGAGAGCGCCATGCCGAATTCAACCCAGCCATACAACCAGAGCCCCAAAATCACGAAGACATACATCAAGAGACCCACAAACCAGGGGGTCTGCAGTTGGAATCCCCAACCGATCTGGGCACCACCTGCTTTCAGCCCGACCATGATCGAAGCCAAAACTAGCATTGTGACTAAAATGCCCGCTGTGTAGAGCCAAGCACCTCGTTGAACCTCGCGCCGCTCTTTGCTCGCTTTGCCCGCGATGGAGAGTGCTTTGATGGACAGTACGGGGAACACACAAGGCATCAAATTCAGAATCAAGCCGCCGGCTAACGCCATCAAAAGCACCAATCCCAGAGACAGGTTCTGCTGCTTTGCTGAAGGAACGGTCAAGTGTGGATCAAATGGGATGCGCACACTGCCTGTTTCAAGACCAACTACCCATGAGCCGACTGCAAAATCGGCAGGATTCAGCACCCGATCGAAGGTAATCAAGACACCTTCATTCAAAGACTCAACACGTTGCACCAAGCCGAGCGTTTCCCCGGCAGTCTCGGGCATCACGTCTTTCACATTCAATTCTGTCAGTCCAGAGATCCAAACAGACTGAGCACCAGCAAAATTCACAGTCGCTGGGAAATCAGTGGGTACAGCAGCACGTGCGGCATCAATCTTCTGGACCCATGGTGTTCTGCGCATCTCGCGCTCAGAGCCCACCACAGGAAGCGAAAGACTCACGACTTGGCTTTCAGGAATACAAATATCTTGGCAGACCAGCCATCGTGCCTCACCCGTCAACGACCACTGACCAGAGACAGACTCAGGGACTGTCACCTGAAATGGATGCAGCACTTCCTCCATGTATCCGTAAGTGAGAAGACTCGTATCTTCACCAAATGGCTTTGTTTTTGCCGCGGGGAAGAGGAGTTCTGGATGAATTTCTATTTGCCCATCACTCAGTTCAAGAGTGGGCGGCAAGCCTGTTGAACCTGCATTCTTCCAATAGGTGTTCCAACCGTCAGCAATTTCGAGTGATAACCCAAACCACAGCTTCTCTCCTGGAACGACCGATTCGACGGGGGTAATCACACGCGCTGTGACTTGATTCGCCTGCGTGAGAGGGGGCAAGACAGCAAACAGGGAATAAATACAAGCTTTGAAAATCCATTTCATGAAGCGAGATTAGCTGATTGACTTCATCAAAAAACTGTATTTTTATACAGTAATGAAAACAAATATTTTACGCCCACTATTTGATGCCGGAAAGTTATGGCAAGGCAGCACAGAAACCGCGATCGAAGTCACAGATACTGGATTTCCTGAGCTCAATCAACATTTCTCAGGCCATGGCTGGCCTGCTCATATGTTGATTGAAATCCTGACAGACGATTTGCTCTCTGCACCCATGCAATGTGCATTTGCCACATGGACTAGGCAACAGGATGCACGCTGGATCGCTTTGGCCAATCCTCCACTGTCGCCTTGCACTGAACGCTTCATGCAAGAAGGTATTGATCCACAGAAAGTCGATGTCCTCAACGTCCCTGATGATCAATTGGCTTGGTGCTTGGAACAATTAGCCAGCGCCCAATCCATTCGTAGCCTGATTGCATGGGAACGAGAGCCTTTCACCCCAACCCAGCTCAGACGGTTACAGCTCGCCTGTCAGCGAGGACAGACTCAACTCTTTCTAGTCAGATCTCTCAAACATCACATTCAAGCATCTCCAGCGCCTGTACGCGTGACGATGCAATTATTATCAAACGGTTTTGAAATCACAATATTCAAACAACCAGGCACCAATGCACGACCACCCCTTGTGATTCCATCGGAATTGCACCGGATCACCAAGACTCATCCTGCACAGCGAAAAACGAGCATCCTTCAGGAAACAGTAGGCCTCCACTGATGGTCATTTATGCTTACTTAACCTTTCCAGATCTACTGCTGGATGCCCAAGGCATCTCTCATCATGACGAATGCATTGCAATCCATCATCAAGGACAAATCATGCAATGCTCCGACAAAGCGGTATCAGCTGGAGTGATGCCAGGCATGACTCTCAGTATGGGGCTCACCCTATGTCCAAAGCTTCTCACTCAAACCTACCAACCGGATGCCGAACGACGGCTACTTCACCGCCTAGCGCTTTGGGCATACCAATACTCACATCAAGTGGCTATCTGGAATAAAGGCCTTTGTATTGAGGTCTCAAAAAGTAAATTTCTCTTTGGTGACTTAAGTGCGCTGACACAAACTCTTAAGCAAGCGTCGATGTCACAGCACTTCAGGATTCGTCTTGCTTTTGGCTACTCGCCAGAAATGGCGGCGCTCTTTGTTAAAGAGGGCCTCAGACCGAAAGAACACGCTTTTGAAAAAACAGTCAGTCGTCTCTCAATCGACGTCGCTGATATTCCAGCCGAGCAGATCAAACGGCTCAAAAATATGGGATTCCGAACCATTGGTGATTATTTCAGCGCTCCATCTCGAGCCAGACAAGCCCGCATCCATCAAAATACCTTTCTCTATTTCAATGCGGTCGCAGGACGTCATCAGACGCCTTTAACCTGGTTCACACCACCACCTGTTTTTCATCAGTCTCTTGAATTCTTACGGGGATTAGAGTCCGTCGACATGCTCCGATTCCCGATTCATCGACTGACCCAAGATGCCTCTCATTGGCTCAAACAACGCCTCTGCACCACAAGCCACATGCGATGGGAAATCACCTTGGAAGACCGACAAATCGAACATTTACCTATTGTTCTCAACAGCCCCGTCAATGACGCTTCCGCACTCGCCGCTCCGACGTGGATCCGACTGGAGCAATTACAGCCTCGTTTCCCAATGACAGGGATTCGCTTACATATTCAACAAGTGCACCAGTCTAGCCCACCAAAACAGGACTTGTTTGTGAAGGCACACAATACGGATCGAGATCAACTCATCGATCGCTTAACTGCACGTCTTGGCTCTGAATGCATCAAAACACCCTGTCGACAACAAGACCCTAGACCTGAATATGCGAATCAACTGGACACCAGAGCAACAGTCTATCCATTACCACATCTACCTCCACGCCCTATTTGGTTATTACACCCTCCCGAGGCTCTCGGGGCTTCACCTGAGAACGCAGGACATCGACTCCTGCAAGGGCCAGAGCGAATTGAATCTGGATGGTGGGATTTTGAGCCTGCCTGCCGACGATATTGGATTGGATTATTTCAACAACAACGGATCAGCTGGATCTACCAAGATCAACATTCAAAAAGTTGGTGGCTGGCCGGTTGGTTTACTTAACAGCGGTGACAACCTGCTAAACTCTCGCCCTCACTTGGAAGGATCATTATGTGGATCTGAATCGATTCAACCCTCGACAGCGCGAAGCCATTACCCACGTTGGCTCACCACTTCTGGTGCTTGCCGGCGCTGGCAGCGGAAAAACCAGCGTCATTACGCATAAAATTGCATGGCTGATTCAAGAAGCCGGAATTCCCGCCCGCCACATTACGGCGGTAACTTTCACTAACAAAGCCTCTCGTGAAATGCGTGAGCGGATTGGGAATGTTGCGCGCAAAGATCAAATCCGCGGTCTTACTGTTTCAACATTCCATACATTTGGATTGAATTTATTACGACGAGAAGCCGCATACGCCGGTCTGAAGTCTGGGTTTTCGATTCTGGATGCGGAGGACGCAAAATCCGTCTTATCGGATTTACTCAAACGGGAATCGATCGACGATCGCGACGTCACCGCAAGAGTTCAGCACACCATTTCTCAGTGGAAAAATGATGGCTTATCACCAGAACAAGCCATACTCCAAGCAACCGAACCTCAGTCGGTGTTGGCTGCGAGCGCCTATGTCGAGTACGACCGCTATCTCAAAGCCTGTAATGCTGTTGATTTTGATGACCTCATTTTAAGGCCCGTTGAGCTGTTTCGACACAAACCGGATCTTCTGACCAAGTGGCAAGCAAAAATTCGCTACCTCTTAGTCGACGAATATCAAGATACCAACGGAATTCAATATGAGTTGGTGAAACGACTGACACAAATCTCTGGCGCACTCACCATCGTCGGTGACGACGATCAGTCAATTTATGCCTGGCGCGGCGCACGTCCAGAAAACTTAAACGAACTCAATGTGGATTTCCCAACCCTCAAGGTGATCAAGCTCGAACAAAATTATCGGTCAACCCGAGTGATTTTGGAGACCGCAAATGCCCTTATCGCGAATAACCCGCATATTTTTGAAAAAACGCTTTGGAGTGCTAAAGGTTTCGGCGACCGGATCGAGATATTACCCACGAAGACAGATGAAGATGAGGCAGAGCGAATCGCTTCGATGATCTTAGAGCGGAGACTCAACCAGAAAAAACAGTTTTCAAATTTTGCAGTGTTGTATCGCAGTAATCATCAAGCTCGGATCCTTGAGTTCAAGCTCCAACATTTTAAAATCCCTTACAAACTCAGCGGTGGAACCAGCTTTTTTGCGCGCTCAGAGATTCGTGATCTGATGTCGTATCTCCGAATCTTGATCAATCCCGATGACGACAATGCCTTGCTACGCATCATCAATGTTCCCCGCCGGCGGATTGGACCAACCACGCTTGAAGTGTTAGGTCGGTATGCGCAGGAGAGGAATCAGCCACTATATGCCTGCATTTCAGAAATGGGACTGACATCTCGACTGGATCCAGAAGCCGCACGACGACTCTCTCAATTCCAGGAGCTGATCGAAATTGCGCGACGAGACCTACTGGTAGGCCAGGGGATGCAGGCGATTGAAGCACTGATTGAAGGAATCAACTTCCGTGGCTGGCTGTCTGACCAAAGTTCTTCGGAGCCCATAGCTGAACGTCGCTGGGGCAACGTCTTGCAGTTGCTTGAAGCGCTCAAAAAGGATTTGAAAAATGATGACAATGATCCCGAAACGGCTGAGGAGATAGATGATGATACGGCCATCGAAGCCGCCATTCGGAAACTCGTTCTCCGCGACATACTCGAACGCGAAGAAGAGGAAGACGATAGTGACCGAGTCCAACTAGCAACGTTGCATGCTGCGAAAGGACTGGAGTTTCCAGATGTTTTTCTCATGGGTGTTGAAGAAGAACTTCTTCCACATAAAAACTCGATGGAAGCAGAGACAATTGAAGAAGAGCGCCGCCTGATGTATGTCGGTATTACTCGAGCCAAACAACAGTTAACGATCACGTATGCCAAAAAGCGGAAGCAATTTGGTGAGTTTCTGGAAACAACGCCAAGTCGTTTTTTAGATGAATTACCCGATGAGCATGTGCATTGGCATGGCCGTGATGAACTGGATCCAGAGGTGGCTCGACAGAAAGGGCAAGACACTCTATCGGCGCTTGCGGCCATGTTGAAAGGTGAATCTGTATGAATCTCTACCGTCCAATCATTATTGGTATTGCAGGATCTGCGCTTACCGAATCAGAGCAATCATGGCTGATCGAGCTGAAACCCTATGGCGTCATTTTGTTTTCAAGAAACATCGACAATCCGTCACAACTCAAGGCACTTTGCAGGTCTTTACGCCAAATCCTTGGTGATGATGTTATGATTGTGATCGACCAAGAAGGTGGGCGCGTCCAGCGACTAAAACAACCGGGTTGGCCACAATTGCCAGCAGCGCTCGATATTGGGAAGCTCTGGCGTAAACATCAGTTCAAAGGGCTTGAGGCAGCGAATAGCCTCGGACAGGTCATTGGCTCTCAACTCGCGATTGCTGGCATTTCGCATGTGGCTGCTCCGGTACTGGACTTATCGATCGAAGGTGCAGACGCTGTGATCGGAGACCGTGCATTTGGCACAACACCTGCCGAAGTCATCCCATTAGCCACAGCTTTTATCGACGGACTCACTCGCTCCGGCGTCACGCCAATCGTGAAGCACATACCCGGAATGGGTCGTGTCGACATCGATAGTCATCAATCACTTCCTGTGGTCAAAACTCCCGTTTCGATTCTCGAGCAATCAGATTGGATTCCCTTTCAGGTCGTATCGGGAACGCGATGGGCGATGACTGCACACATTGTCATCCCCGAATGGGATCATCAGCCAATCACAACGTCAGAAAAAGCGATGAGCCATATCCGATCGTTATTTGGCGATCGAATTATTGTTTCGGATTGTGTAACGATGGGAGCCTTGACCGGAGCAATTGAGGAACGGATTCAACGGACGCTTGATGCAGGCGTTGACTTGGCATTATTTTCCAATGGATCAGATGAGGAGCGCCGGCGGGCAGTTGAAGCATCTGGAGAGCCCAGGGTGATCCGGGAAGAACCTATCGAATTGAAACCATTGCCCAGATCGGCGCTAGAAACGCTGCTTCAAAAGCTCAGAGAAGTACCGACTCCAATTCCAACTGCCGATCCAACATGGGATCGGCGTAATTGATCGGCTTAAAGTTTGTCCACCATGAACGCAACTGCGTCAGCAATCTCTTGGTCTGAGCAGTCAGCGCAGAGACCGCGCGCGGGCATCGCGTTATAACCGTTGATTGCGTGTTTGACCATTGTTTCCATTCCCTGATCAACGCGAGCAGACCAAGCTCCAGCGTCTCCTGTTTTTGGCGCTCCTGCGGCTCCAGAATTATGACAGCCAGCACAGGCGGCATTGTACACTTGGTCTGCGGTGCGAGCAGCCACAGCTACTGGCGCTTTACCGATATTTGCAGCGCACGGATCGCCCATCACACAGATAGATGCCGGAGATTTCAGTCGCTCCAGAACCACCGTTGCATCGTCACTAGCAGCAAACGCCGATAATGCGATTAGGGATGTGATCGCGGTCATTACCGTTTTCATTGAGAACCTCATACCTGTTGGTCAAATTTGTACGCGAGATTATAAAGTCTTGGGGTTTTAAGCGCTACGAGTATTTTGGTTGGGGTTTGGAGGAAAACTGTGGCGAAAAACAATTACGTGTATACTTCGCCTCCGACGCGCCCGTAGCTCAGCTGGATAGAGCGCTGCCCTCCGGAGGCAAAGGTCAGAGGTTCGAATCCTCTCAAGGTTACGCATCAGGTTACCTTTCTACGACGCCCCACACACAAGGCCTTTAGAGGTATCGGATTCAATTCCGAGCACTCTCATATATCAGCCAAAACAGACCTTTTCTCTCTTCGGACTACCGTTTGACTACCGGAGACAGAAATATGGCATCGATTCGTAAGCGTAATGGCAGGTATCAAGCCCAGTTCAAATACAGAAGCTATTACCGTGCAAAGACCTTTGATCGCATTGCCGAGGCACGAGAATGGATACAAAAAGAACACCAGCGGGTAGCCGAAGAGTTTAACTTCACGGGAAAAGTAAGACCCACGAATACAGCCGAAATCCTTACTCGTTACCTCAGAGAAATCACACCAACAAAGCGAGGTGCTCACTCAGAAACAGCGGTTCTCAAAAAGTTACTGAAAGAAAGGTGGGTAAAGATATCACTCGACAATCTGTGCATTACCCATATCGCATCCTACAGAGACAAACGACTGAGTGAAGTAACGCCAGCAACATTTAAGCGGCAATTCAATATCGTCAAAAGTGCTTGTAGGTTGGCAGAGGATGAGTGGAATTGGGAGACACCTCTAAGGCTTCTGAAGAAACTTCGATATCCGCAACCGAAGCCCAAGTTGGTGACTAGAGTGTCGCCCCAAAAGGAGGCCGAACTGATTCAAGCGGCGCAACAAACGACGACACCTCAACTGGCCAATATAATTCGAATCGCACTCGCAACCGGAATGCGTCGCGGAGAAATACTCAGCATCCAACCGGAGCATATCGACGAAGAACATCGCCTACTTCAAATACCTGATACAAAGACCGGACACCCCAGAGTCTTGCCGTTAAATCAAGCGTCAATGAATTTGTTGAAGCAGTTTACTCGCGCCGAATGTAGACCCAGTGCTAACGGACTTCGACAAGCATGGGAAAGAATCCGTGACAAAGCACAATGCCCTCACATACGTTTTCATGATTTAAGGCACGAAGCGATTTCCCGGTGGTGGGAACAAGGATTAACTCTTCCTCAAATAGCCGCGAGGAGTGGGCACCGATCTTTTGGTGAGTTGTTCAGATACAGCCATTGTGCTGATTTGACTTTGAGCCAATCACCGAAATGAATTGAGTCTCAGCTCACTCGGAACCATCCCCGCCAACTCAATGAGATCGGCGAGATTACCGTGATCGATTGGTCGAGGGGACCAGCTATCCCATTCCGTAACGCCCGTGATCTCAACTATCATCTCTTTCGATGTCTTGGGTAAGGGGATACTTCCGTACTTGATGCAATAAGCCCCTAGCATCATCGCCATCAATTCATCCTTATATCCGTGATGCACAATGAAGCTGTCATGGACTGGGAGAACGACAATTTCAGGGAAACGTGTAATTAACGTGAGCATTACGGCTTCACAGAGATCTCCGTCAATATGTTGGAGTCTGAGACCAACGCCTGCGAAGAATTTATCTTTGATATCAGGGTGCCTGTTCTCGATTGCTTTGACGACCTGCTTCCAAGTGACGCCCCAGTGGCCAAGCTGGCTTCCTCTCGGGGCTCTTTGCATCTCATTCGTAGCATTTAGCATTGCATTAAAAGATTGCTTAATAAATTTTCGGAATCCTTCAGTATCTTCAGCATTCTTGCTCGGGATTAGATTCACCTGATACGGGTCGTCTGTTAGTTCAAGACCCTTCTCGTGATACAAGATATGCGGGTGTAATCCCGAGTAGTCGAGTTGCACGGTTCTTTTTCCATCGATAATGATACGGTCTCTAAACTTCGATGGGATTTCTTGCCACCAGCCACCGTAGAAGCGTCCCCCGGTTTTAAACTCAGAATCATTGAATACACGGTATAGACATCGTTTTGAGAGCATTAAAGGACGGTAATCATCGGGGCTTTCTTCGAGATGTTCTTTGTCTTTCTTCGCCATCTGGCTCACTAAGTCAATGTGCTCTTCTTTGCTTAGCTCAAGATCGATCCACTTGGTTGAGATACGATCATTAATGAGTTGGAGGTTGTGACGCATCTGGTTGGTTTGATCAGTATCTTCATACTCAACGAATTCCCTGTATTTCAAAGTCCGAGTCTTCGGTTGTCCGTATTTGTCGACTTCTTTCAACGGCACTTGCTCGGTGAAGGTCTGTTGAACTCGGATGGTTTCACCAACCTCAAGCTGTCCGGCAAATAGGACGGGAAGTTCAATGAGGGATTTTGAATCAATGAGCCTCAGTAGCTTGGGTGTCGCTCTGTAACGGGTGAGGTATAAGCCACGAGAACCGTGCGAGACCCCGGCTTTTGCTTGGGATAAGTAACCCAGATGGATGAGACCCCGATAGGCTCTTTGGACAAAGATACGGTATGAGTGTTTTGTCTTGTAACGAGTGGAGTCGCTATACCAATTAGGGCTGAGATGGATTGATGCGTATCCCTGTCCACTGACTTTATTTTCTGAGATAAGAACACTGCCAATGAGGGTTTTGACCGACAGCTTGAGGTTAGGGAGTTTTGACTTAACTTGTTTCTTACCAACCTCGGTGAAGTAGGTATTTAACTCAGTAACTAATCTATCGACGATGGTTTCAAGAATGTGTTTTTGACTCATTGGCTTCTCTTTCGATGTTGTTTTCATCAGTCATTACCAGAAAGAGGGTTCCCCGGTTGTGACTGCGTACTAATAACGTTTAGAAGCCAAAGGCTTATGGGTATTCAACAGGGACAGAGTATAACCCAAAACCCCATGAACACCAAGCATTTACGCAATTAACTGATTGTTATATATGGAAATATTTACTTAGCAAAAATTTACGCTAGGGAATCTTTACCAACCAACCCCAAGCTGTCGTCGAAATCATCTATCGAAACCTCACCAACACCCGTTCCGCATCCCCCTGCAACTCCGGAACCTGTGAGCCACCACTTTGCTGGATCACATTCTCCCTTACGTAGGTATGTAACTCACGGGCCGTAATCTGGTTGTCGCTGTTAGAATCGGCACCCCCTTCCATTCCCTTCATCAGGAAATAGCTGAACATACCGTGTTTTGCTTCCTCTAGCGGCTTAGCGATCTGGTCGCCCCCTGCCGCCGTGAGGACCGTGAAGCCTTTGGGAAGGCTTTGCTCCTGTAGCTTAATGCTGAGAGGTCTACCAGCGATCAGACGAGTTTCTCCACGGGTATCGCCCGAGTAGCAGGTATCCAAGAATACTGTAACTGACCGCGGGTTGACCGAAGCAACCTCCCGGAAGACTTCATCACGTGAAATTGCGGTTCTCTCGAGGAAGTCAGGAGCCCCATCGTAGGGGATGAGGTAGGCTGTATCCCCGTCATCGGAGGCGAGGCCGTGTCCAGCGAAGAAGATGTACACATCGCTCTCCCCTCGCCTCACAGAGCGTTTGAGCCATTTGTTCACCCCAGTGAGTAAGCCAACCTCATCAGCCTTGTCGTTAATGAGACTTTGAACACGTTCTCTCGGAATCCCCAGTTTGAGACGAGCATAATCATAGAAGACCTCAGCATCTCGATCAGCAAACTCAGCAGACGATATTTTTTCATATTCTGCTACCCCCACAATGAGGGCGATGGCATCGCTGTTGGACTTAACTCGGCGGGTTGTGGGGTTGAGACGGTCGAAGGATAGTTTAGCGACCTGTGAGGAAGCGTTACGTTTTAGACGAATTGTTTCCGTCGTCTTAAGTCCTGCCCGGTCAATCGCAAGAAGAGTAAACTCCGATCCACTCGAGGGGAGATACTCTTTGTGAGTGAAACGACCAAATTCATCAAATGCGACGGGTCGGCCATTTACTTGAAGTTCAGCAACCTCAACGTTGTCAGTCACTCTACCTTCGATAACTCCACTCTCGTCTTCAATATATTTATCGAGAATCCGCAACGAAGGTGGTTGCTCATCAAAAGAGATAGCTTGTGTGGGCTGTTTAGATTCGGCTTTAACTTGTGACCGCCTACTGAGCTGCGTCGTGTTACAATCTAATCTACGAATACGAGCTTCTTCAACATATTTGAGATACCGATATCGCGTCTCCCAAACACCTTTATGCGTTGCCAAGTTGCACAGTTTAGTATTACCTACCGAACTAATATTTATTGTTTTTCCGCAACTAATTAGGGCAGATAAAGATACAACTAAAAAAAAATACGGCTGTTACGCAAAAAACCGACCCCTCCCGATTTGCGCTGATAACTCTATGAATTTTGGCATTATCGCTTGAAGAATGCTATGGAAATCAAGGCTAAAATGAACCTAGACTATAATGATTTGCAAAAAAACTAATTGACATCAAGCAATTTTGCATATACGAGCTATCAAGATCGTTGATCATTTGTTACCTTGTTGTTGGATGAAAACACCTTTTTACTTTTTGATTCCGTGTCAAGACAAAAAATACAGGAGACGATTGATGACCGAAGTATATAGAAGGATTAGGGCAAGTCTTTTCGCTTGCTTATTATGTTTCTCAGTCCCGACATCCGCCGCTGATATTTATTTTGGTGCTGAAGGTGGATTAGGTTTTGCAGACCTCGGAGCAGAAAAAACAGCACAAACGTTAGCGAATTTAATTGGGAGTACAGTTACGTACGAAGAGGACGGTGCAGCAATCTTCGGCCGCTTCTTCATCGGGATACCGATAGCTGAAGAATACTCAATTGAAGCAGGGTATTTATTTACTGGAGACTTAGAAGCAAAATATACATCGTCGAGTGTCACCGCAGATGAAGATGTCTCAGCAAGCGGATTTGATTTTTCTATCGTATATCAAAAACCTACATCTCCATGGTTCTTTAAAGCCGGATTACACTCAACTGAAGTAGATGCGGCCGCAAGTCTGACCATTTCAGGAACAACTTATAGAGCTGCTGGCGATTATTCTGGAACCGGCTCATTATTCGGGCTCGGATATGAATTTGATGACTACTACGCAGGAGTTTCGTTATATAGTGATTTGGGTGGAGCAGACGGTGACATGCTTACAACTGTGGTCGGCACTAGATTCTAATCCAGCATTGTGCGAGGTTTAGGAGACGATAGTCACAATCATCTAATCGTCAACGCAACACCCACCTACCCGCATCACCGAGCATCGTCGGGGTCTGGGCACCCGCTGAGAATCTCCCTACGGATTCCCTCACAAAGGTATGCAACTCCCCTGCGCTGATCTTCCCATCGGAGTTGGCATCCGCTTCCCCTTCCAAGCCCTTAAAGACGAAGTAGGAGAACCTTCCGTGCTTCACTTCGGGCTCCACCCCAGCAATCTGATCAGTTTCGCCAGCCGCGAAAACGAGGTAGTTGTCAGGGACGTCGGTCTCTTCAACCTTAATCGTTAAAGGACGAGCGGCGAGTAGTTGTTGCTCGGAACGAGTTGCCCCGGAGTAGCAGTTATCAAAGAAGAAGGTTGCCGAACGGGGTTTCGTTGCACTGATCTCATCGAAGAAACGCTTCCGGGAGATAGCCGTATCCTCAAGTAACTGGATGTCGCCATCGTAGGGGACGAGGTAGGCAGACGAGCCATCGGCGGTAGGCATTCCGTGTCCTGCATAGAAAACATAGAGGTCCGTTGTGTCGGGTTTCACGGCCTTGGGTAGCCAGACCTTGAGAGCGCGGAGGATCTCTGCCTTAGATGCCCCTGTATCACTCAGAACCTTGACGTTGTTATCCGATATACCGAGCTTCTCACGAGCGTAGTCAGCGAACATCGTTGCATCGCCAGAAGCGTAGTCGGCTGACGGAGCTCGAGCGTAATCCTCGACACCGATGATTAGGGCGGCTCTGTCTCGTGAAGGTTTCTGTTTTGGACCAACAAGGGGATTCACAGCGGCAAGCCGGCTGACTTGTTGGATGCGTTGAGATCTCTCGAGACGGACGGTTTCAGTAGTTGAAAGGCCTTTAAGGTCATAGGCAGTGATTTGGACTTCGATGCCACCAGACGGAATAAAAGTTGAGGCATTGAAGCGTCCACCGGAATCAACCACAACGGCTTCTCCATCGATAAGGACTTCAGCAATACCTGTGTTGTCGGTGGCGACTCCAGAGATGATTCCACGGGCACCATCGGAATTGGTAGAGGTGATAAGAATAGATGGGCGTTGAGTATCTTGAGAGATAGACTGTTCAGTGGGTATCTTCTCAGCCTCAAGTTTTGCGAGAAGCGTTTTTAGTTCTTTCACTTGCTCTGCATCATCTACGGCAGGCTCAGATTGCGTCCAACCAAATCCCATCGCTTCAAGTCTAGATCTTGCAAGACCATAACCTTGCTCTGCTGCAAGTCGATACCACTTCGCTGCTAACTGATCATTCTTTGTAACAGCATAGCCGTGTTCATACTGCCACCCGAGGTATGTTTGTGCTTTGGGGTCACCCTGTTCTGCAGCATAGCGATACCATTTCATAGCTAAATTTTTATTTGCGGGAACACCTATCCCGTTCGAATAAATCTCACCGAGAAGCACCTGTGCCTTAACTTCACCCCAATCAGCAGCTCGTTCCAACCATTTCAAAGCCTCCGAAGAACTCTTTGCAACCCCGCGACCCTCGGCATACATAACACCGAGAAAAGTCTGCGCTTCAGTATGTCCTTGTTCCGCCGCGAGTCGAAACCATTTTACTGCCTCCCTATCATCTTGGGATGCGCCCTCTCCAAATCTATACAGTGATCCAACTAAATATTGCGCATCGCTATTACCCTCCTCAGCAAGAGGCAATAAATGCTCAAAGGCAGTTACAAAATCTCCCCTCTGCGCAGCTGACACCCCCTCGTCTAAGCTCGCACCATTAATATCTTGCGATAATGTGAGAGCTACTAGAATTAAACTAGAAATAAGAATCTTCATAGTTAACTAACCGTTCCATAAGGCTTCACAAAACCATGACCTATTTATGATGGGAAGCGACCGCTAAGTGATTTCGTATAACCTAACCGAAAAACTGATTATTCAAAAAAGAAATCATAAAAAACGCTAGCAAACAATATGATAACGTCGCACCCTATACAAATTCGAGAATTACATGAATATTTGACACTCTCTGGTTTTAAGCATGAACGTTCTACTCAATTAAAGTGGCTAATTCCGGTGTAAATTAAACAACACGAACTAAAGTTAGGTGAAGTAGTGATCAACAAGTTATTCGGTCTAATACTTCTAGTTGGTCTCAGTTGGTCGGGAATAGTGAACGCCCAAAATTGGTCATCTTGATTTTTTCCCGGGATTTTGGGTTTTGGCGGAGTTGCCCCCGCGGATAGGCGGAAAGAGTAGAGGTTGGTGTGTGGAGGGTGTATTGTTTAGAGATGGAACGGGTAAAAATATTAACCAGCACTTTAGTTGCCACGTTGCTGTACTTCACTTCAATTGGTGTTGAAGCGAAAGTTCTTTCCTGCGAGGCCACTAAAGGCGATGGGCGTGGCTGGATTCCTTCTGAATTTCAGATGAATTTAGCAAATGACCGCAAAACCGCTCGTGTGATTTCGCCGATAACAGAGGCTTTCGGAGCAAAACCGTTTAAAAAAAGTTTCATAGGCTCTGACCTCTGGTCACGAGGTAAGGGTAAGTCAAAATCTGGCGATTACTACAATTACCAGTTTCAGCTCGGGTTAGATTCAAACGATACTTATGCGAAGATCGTAATGAAGGAGCAGGGGTATAAAGATATTGAGGTCGAGTTTTTGTGTTCAGAAAACATCCGGCAGGTCGAAGGGGATTCTAGAGTTAAACTCACAGCACAGAACAAAACTGTTCCTCCATGTAGTTATGACACTGCGAAGGAGCTGGAAAAACTCAATCCGCAATCGTTTTACGTTAAGCTAAAGCTAGGGTTGATTGACTTGAGAGAATTGCAGCAAAGCGAAAAGCAAGTTCCAGATTTCTTCAGTTGCCTTGATAAATTTAGGGGAAATTTCCCGCCGATCAGGGAATTCATTAGAAGTGGAGCGTGGAAAAAACCTTTAACAGTCACAGATTATAAAATAATTGATTACAAGAGAGAAATTGAAACCAGCGAAACACTAGCACAATATGACCCAATATATCGAAAGTCGTACGAAAGTGTTGGTGGGCTCAAAGAAAAACTTGAATCGTGCGAGTCGCTTCTACAATGAGCAAAATTTTTTCAAGACCTATTTATCGCCTGAAAAGAAAAGCTTTACTCAAACCTGCGTGACCTCCTCTCCAAACCCAACCCATTCAAAATTAGCAAAACGCGGAAATATTAAAACCGCGGGCGAGGTTGCATGTAGAGCTAGGGGTACCCCGGGTGGCCCTTGCACAGGGTCGGGGTGGTTATTTTAGTTTCCGTAAACACAGGTCGCGCTGTCCTTTGGGGCAACACGATGGGGAAGCCGTCGGGACCTTACTAAGCTAGTTGGCAACCAACTTTTTTTTGACTACCGTTTGACTACCGTCTGCGTTGGACAGCCACTCACATACATGATTTGATGTAATCCCAAGACCGACTTGAGAAAAGACAGTTTAAAGGCTGAAACCCTTGTGTCAGTAAAGGTATCAACGTAAGGTTGCGCCTTCGCGTACACCGCGCCCGTAGCTCAGCTGGATAGAGCGCTGCCCTCCGGAGGCAGAAGTCAGAGGTTCGAATCCTCTCGGGCGCGCCAACTTTCATTTTTAAAGTTCAGCCAGTTACACCACTCTGAGCCGCGACAAGTTCTTTTTTAGAACGACCATTGCCGGACTTCTGCTTCGGCTAAATTCTTTACATAAGGAGCAGATTGACAGCGACCTGTGACCAATAAAATCAGAGGTTTTCCTAGGTTTTAGACGAGGAAACAACGGATTGGGGCTCTGACTTGCTAGTCAGATTCCCAAAGGATACAAGAGTCGTCTACGGTATGAGAAATTCCCTAAAAAATCTGTCGATACACACGCCACTAATAGGAAGGCAGATGAAGCTCCATAAGAGTAGTTTGAGTCGCCAAATAACTGATCGAATCGCCGTCGACTAAAATGTCTTGGACTGCTTCGCCGGTTGCTGGGCCCGCCAATAAAAATCTTCCTGCTCCAGTTAATGCATCGCTGAGTACCAGACTGCCGTCCTCATATGAAATTAGTAATTCTGTGTCAGTAATCCAAAAAAAAGTTGAACAACGCCCACAATCGGCGCCACAACCCACTTCGACCGGCCTAGAGTCGAATCCTCCGTCTTCGTCGTTTATTCTCCAAATCACTACATTCTCTTCCGCGGCAGCAGCTATTTGGGTGCTACCCCTGTTCCATGCTACGTGTCGAACCTTCCGACCAAATCCGCCTAATCTGAAATCTTTACCACTTTCCAAATCCCAGATATGCAACTCTCGATCATGGGTCATTGAGCAAATAAACTGATTTGACGAACTCCAGAAGACATCGATATGTGACCCGGGCCACGATAGATTTCGAAACTCAAACGACCGCGTATCACAAATCACGACCTTACCTTGACTGCCTGCTGCGAGGAATTGACCACTGCTTGAGAATTCGACCCCAGAAAACGAACCACCGTCACCATGATGCTTCGCAACGACTGACATTTGATCATTACTGACGTCGAAAATAATCAATTCGCAGCCATCAGTAATTGCAGCGATTCCGCCTTTTCCCGAGATCGCAACATCGGTGGGCCAATTTTTTTTTGAAACAAAAACTTTCCTACGAACCGCCTTACTGTCTACCTTGAAAATGGAGGCGGTGCCGTCGGTTGCAAATGAAAGCAACTGCTCACTGCCTGCGGCTATGTGAAGCAATCCATGATCATGTAGATGATAAAAAGATCCTTTTCGGAAGTCCGATGCCAATTCCCAGGTATATATCCGACCATCTGCTAAACCAACGATTCCGTAATACCCTTTATCGCCTTCAACCTTTAGCAGGGAGGTTATCCGAACGGAAAAATCAAACACTTCGGGTTCTTGGGTGGTCCAGACTTTTTTTCCTTGATCAGTTGACGTCACTGGATCGTAATCTGACACGCTAGAAAGCCTTCTCGCAGAGCTTTATGGTCTAAATTCCGACCTATAAACACCAATCTACTGACCCTTTCGGCACCCCAAACCTCCCCCCAGTCTGAATCCATAATCATATGAACACCTTGGAATATGTACCGCTTATCACTTGCTGCTATCTCCAGGATGCCTTTCGATCGAAAGATATCCTGGCCTTTGTCCCGCATCAAACTCCGCATCCATTCTGAAAATTTTCGTGGATCAATCGGCGTCCGAGTCGAGAGGGAGACGCTTCCAATAGAGGCGTCATGCTCATGTGCATTAGGATCCTCCTCCAGCAGCCCTGGCTCTTTTGCTAAAATATTTTCCAGCCTAAACGAACCTGCTCCGAGCAATAGCTCCAGCGACGCATCGCAGTAATCGGTTTTAAACACCTCAGCCGTCGGGTTAATTGCTTTAATACGACGGAGCACAGACTTATATTCGTCCGCAGAAACCTCTGACTTTTTATTCACAAGTATCTTATCCGCAAAAGCTACCTGCTCTAGGGCCTCATGCTGATCATCGACAGTGGATAAGAAGAACTTTGAGTCCACGACGGTTGTTATAGAATCGAGCTCAACCAGATCTTTAATATCGTCGTCAACGAAAAACGTTTGGATGACGGGTCCGGGATCAGCTAGACCTGTTGTTTCTATTAAAATGCCGTCGAACTCTCGTCCCGTCTTGAAAAGGTCGCAAATAATTCGGATTAGATCTCCTCGCACGTTGCAGCAAATGCAACCATTATTCATCTCAAACACTTCTTCGTCGGCGTCGACAACGAGATCGTTATCGACGCCGATTTCTCCAAACTCGTTCACGATCACAGCAAAGCGCCTGCCGTGGTCGTCTGACAGGATTCGGTTTAATAGCGTAGTCTTACCCGCCCCGAGGAACCCTGTCAGCACTGTTACTGGAGTCTTAGTATGATTTCCCGAACCCGTCGGCCCTTCCGCAGACATCATCAAGCCAAGCCAGCCATGGTCAAGGCTACGCCCTCAAGCTCCTCGAAAATAATAAACGCACCAACTCCAGCTAATGCCGCACCGATTAATTTAGGCCTAATCTCATCTAGAGAGTATCTGACTCTTCCCATACCGGCGCATACATACCCAGCAATCACTGAGAGCGCCAAAAGTGTTCCACCCAGTCCTAACAAGTAGCCACCTAATACTGCCACGCTTGTTGTCTCAACTCCAATCAATGCACCACTAAAGGCGATACCATGTAAACCGCCCGAAAGGCATATGGTCGCTAAAAGTGACCTGAAAGAAAGCTTTTTCGCCCATCCACTTGCTACACAAACCCCTAAGAGCAGTATAGATAGCATTACGCCTGGCTCCACAAAGGACCCGGCTAATCCGGCATAACCAGCGATCAAGCCCACCAGCGAACCGCCCGCGAACACCGCCGGCACAGTAAACCTTTTCCGACCAATAAACGCGAACGATACCAAGCCTACTAATATGATGAACGCTAGATGGTCGCTCCCCAATAACGGATGACCAATCCCCGACAAAACGCCGTGTCCGAATGTCTCCATTGGCATTCCGTTTAGCGGATGGTGGGCGGCCGCGGCACCGCTAAAACCAAGTGTGATTAAGCTAGCTAATATCTTCATTTCTCAGATCTCCAAGTTTTTAGAAAGTCTTATAGGGAAGAAATTTCCCAGTCATATTTACACGTACCCGGTCACCCTTCGGATCCGGTTCCCTGGTAATTTCCATATCGAAGTCAATCGCAGACATGATCCCGTCCCCAAACTCTTCCTCGATCAGTTCCTTCATCGCCCCTCCATGAACCAATACGATTTCATACAGCCGGTAGAGCAAGGGATCAGACGGAACAGCAGTAGGAAGTGATCCGCGATAGGGAATAGACATCAAGATTTGTTTTTCATTATCGGTCAAATCGAGATTCAGATAATCCGTTACCAACGCTACTTGAGCTGCATTCAAACTGATTTGTCCGAGCAGGGCTGACGTCGTCCACTCCTTCGACTGTCCTACTGCCCTGGCAATATCCGACCATTTCACTCCCTTGGCCCGTTTCGCCTCAACGATTTTGCGGGTAACTGATTCATGTTCATTAACCATTAATTGCTCCTATTTAGCCGGCTTGACAATCTTTGGCTTATTATTTGCCACCGACCGCAACGCATCTTTGAGGTTCGATTTGTTGACCAAGAAATCCATCAGATGATTTCTGATGGGATAATAATTTTCCTGCTTATACAACGAACTTCGCGCTCGTGGCTTCTCAATAGTGTTTATTACAATTTCATGAACATAGGCCTGCGGCCCATTGGTCATAAGAATAATTCGGTCGGCCAGAAGAATAGCTTCATCAATGTCATGGGTAATCATAAAACACGTCTGATTAGTCTCCCTGCAAATCGTTACCAATTCATCTTGAAGGCTTCCGCGTGTCAGAGCATCCAGCGCCGAAAATGGTTCATCGAGTAGAAGTATTTTAGGTTCAATGGCAAATGCTCTGGCAATACCAACACGCTGCTTCATGCCGCCACTTAACTCAGACGGCTTTTTGTCAAGCGATGTGCCGAGATGCACAAGATCTAAAAACTTCCTGCTCTGGTCGAGCTGTTTCTTTTTAGACCATGCAGGCCATTTTGACTGTACAGCAAAGTTTACGTTTCCGATGGCTGTCATCCAGGGCATGAGAGCGTGGCTCTGAAATACCATCGCCCTATCTAACGAAGGACCCGAAATCTCTTTGTCATCAACCAATATTGACCCGTTGGTTGGCTCTTCTAAACCACCCAACATGTTGAGCAGAGTAGTCTTTCCGCATCCACTGTGACCTATCAGACAAACAAATTCACCGGCCTTGATGTCAAAATTCAGATTGTTGAAGACTTCGGTCTCGGTCTTAGATTCGCTTACAAACGTTTTACCTAAATTAATCGTCTCTATAACCGTCGTTCGCATTTGCTCTTCTGAAGGGACACCACTTTCAGTACCGTCGATTTTATGGGTCTGATTCACTGGTTACTCCGAATAAGAAACAATTGCCGCGCACTTTGCCAAAATCATGTCAAGACACATTCCGACCACGCCGATGAAAAAAATCGCAGATATAACCCCAGTTATTGAGAGGTTGTTCCACTCATTCCAAACGAAATATCCAATACCAGTCCCCCCTACCAACATTTCTGCAGCGACTATCACCAGCCAAGCTATCCCGATAGAAATCCGCATTCCAGTAACAATGGTGGGTGCCGCTGCTGGCAGAATTACACGTAGGGCCGTTCGGAGACTTCCTACCTCCAATGTTCGCGAAACATCCAACCATTCTCGTCTAACGCTCGCTACTCCGAATGTCGTATTGGTTAACATTGGCCAAATTGAGCAAATGAAAATCACGAAGACTGCGCTGGTATTCGAGTCTTTAATGGTATAAAGCGCCAAAGGCATCCACGCTAATGGTGATACAGGTTTCATCAGTTGGATGTAAGGGTTAAGCGCGCGTTGGGCAGTCTCAGACATCCCGATGAGAAACCCAAGGGGAATCGCAACAAGTGCCGCCAAGAAATAACCAGACAACACCCTAGCGATCGAATAGGCAAGCTGTATTCCGACGCCCTTATCATTTGGCCCAGCGTCGTAGAACGGGTTGGTGATGTGCCCCCAAATCTCACTTCCGACGTCCCCCGGACTCGGAAGTGCACTTGCCCCCTCAGTGACTTGTGCACCCATCAAGGCCGCATACTCGGGATCCAGTCCCGTGGCGGCCTCTCCTTGCCCTGCTACAACGAGAGCCTGCCACCCTATTAGGAAACAAATGAATATCCCAAGGGAGACAGTACCAACTTTCAGAGTCTGCGGAGAGACCACTTATTTAACTCCTTTTAATAGCAAAACTGTCGACGTACTGTTGTGGACGCCCCGGATTGAAAGTCTTACCCATTATTACGTGCTCACGGAACGTCTCTGTGGGAGACTTCTGCCCCATCTCAGCCATCACCGCTTGCGCATCAGTCGCCAAGTAAACCTCTTTAGCGATCGCGGCATAGTCGATATCCTTCTTGACGTAACCCCACCGCTTCATCTGAGTGAGAATCCAAATGGCAAACGAGTGGTATGGGAATGGATCAAAATCAATCCGATTTGGTTCGAATCTGACTTTACCTAGACCGTCAGCAAACCGGCCGGTCAAAACTTGATTTACCACCGTCTCAGGTTGATTTAAGTAATTTTTCGGCGATATTGCCTTAGCAATCTCGGGACGGTTATCCATATTTTGGGAATACGCCGTAGCATCGAGGATTGACTTAAACAAAGCTAAAAATGTGTTAGGAGTTTCGTCAATAAATTTACGACTAGCGGCAAAAGCACAACACGGATGACCTTCCCATATTTCCTTAGTCAACTTGTAGATGAAGCCTACACCGTCATAGACTGCTCTCTGATTAAAAGGATCCGGCGACAAATATCCATCTAAATTACCGGCCGCTAAATTTGCTACCATCTCAGGTGGCGGAACCACGCGGATCTGAATGTCTACGTCCGGATCGATTCCTGCCTCTGCAACGTAGTATCTCAATAGAAAATTATGCATCGAGTATTCAAATGGCACCCCAAACGTGAACCCTTTCCATTTCCTTGGATCCTGTTTGTCTTTATGTTTCATCGCCAAAACAATTGCTTGGCCATTAATATTCTCAACCGCGGGCATCGTCCACGGTGTCTCTGTAGAACCAGCACCAACCGTTATAGCCAACGGCATCGGTGTGAGCATATGAGCCGCGTCGTACTCCCCCGACAAGGACTTATCCCTAGACACAGCCCAACCCGCGGTCTTGATGACGTCAACATTTAAACCGTACTTTTCGTAGAACCCTAGAGGCTTCGCCATAATAATGGGTGTGGCACAAGTGATTGGCACAAATCCAATATTCAGGTCTGTCTTCTCTAACGGCCCCTTCGCATCAACGATTGCTGCATGCACTTTGTCGAATGGTATTATCGATCCAATTGCAGCCATTGCCGTGCCTGACCCGATCGCCTTCAGAAATCCTCGCCGAGATACATCTGTCTGGAAAATCCCATTCAATATCGCTGAAGTGGCCACATTAGCCATTACATCCTCGGTGTGAGACCAACTGTCAACCTGGTCGGTTGTCGCCGCGGACATCGCTGGTTCTCCTGCAACCCCGGACGTTGTTTCAGTCGCATAGTATCGACCGCCATCGCCGAGAGACTGCTGATGCTCCCACATCGATGCATGCAGTCCACATGGACATCCTCTCCAAAGAATAGCGTCGGGATTAAATGGATTACTGAGTGCTGACATTCGAGTTCTCTCCGAGTAATTGTTTACCGGTTTTGCAATGCTAGGAATGTGCCAACAAATGAGTTTCCTTAACTTGTTGAATTATAGTTAGAAAAAATTTTTTGCTATGATTGTTAATTTACGATATTTTATAAATTATGCAAATTCATAAATTAATTACGAAAAATCGTATTAATCAGACAAAAAATTTTGAATCGGTATCGATTGATGCTTTCGGAATACCTTTGTGTATAGTTGACCCCGTAAATGATCAGGTACTAGCAAACAATTCCAGCTTCTCAGAATTGTGGTCAGACCTACAACCTCCATCAAAACCGTCGGTTCTTTTTGCTAACCAATTAGGCGAATTAATAACATTCACCGAGGCGGTTGATGAGGGCGGAGCGGCTCAGACGCATGACCTAGTGCCCACCAACACAGCGACACCCAACTCGCTTTGGATCATTCAGGGCTCGAAAATAACCCATAATGAAAATTACGCCTTGCTACTTGTTGTGCTTCCAATTCAGTTGTTGAATCAAGCCTATGTCGAATATTTAGCCACTGGAACAACCAAAACTTCCGTCTCTGATCGACGACAGTTTCGCTACCTATATCAGCAAGAGTCTAGCCTGAAAAATCTTATACTAGACGCCGCTGGTGAGGGCATTTACGGGGTGGACAACGATGGTCGTGCAACATTTATCAACAAAACCGCAAGGAATATCTTAGGTTTAGAGGAAGAAGATATTTTAGGGAAAGATGTACATCAATTAATTCACCATCATTTTCCCAATGGCGACCCCTACCCTCCGGAGGACTGCGCAATCTTAAACGCCGTCAAAGACGGTCAGGCCAAGACCGTTGCAACAGAAGTATTCTGGCGATCCGACAACCAACCGATCCCAGTTGAATATACCGCAACACCACTCGATTTAAATGACAAAGATCGTGGCTCTGTTGTTGTATTCAGGGACATATCGAACCGTTTAACGAGGGAATCAGCGTTACAAGACGCACTCGCCGAGGTAGCGAAACTTAAAGAGCGTTTGCAGTCAGAAAATGAGTATCTCA
Organism: uncultured Litorivicinus sp.; assembly: GCA_902528165.1. Lineage (GTDB taxonomy): Bacteria > Pseudomonadota > Gammaproteobacteria > Pseudomonadales > Litorivicinaceae > HIMB30. The sequence continues at coordinate 11,615 of CABZRL010000012.1, read as the reverse complement.
AGAATGAAATGCGAGAGGCAAAAAATTTGAGCTCGAGTATGATCGGGCAATCCAAATTAATGCAAAGTCTACGAAGCCAAATTAGTGTTGTTGGACCCACAGATGCAACGGTTCTTATCATGGGCGAAACAGGCACAGGGAAAGAGTTGATCGCTGAAGCCATCCATGAAAACAGCCCACGGCGGGAAGACAGCTTAATTAAAGTAAATTGTGGAGCAATTCCCAGAGAGCTATTCGAAAGCGAGTTTTTTGGTCACGTTAAAGGGGCTTTCTCTGGCGCAACAGCTGATAGGATTGGTCGATTCGAATTAGCAGACGGTGGCACATTGTTCCTTGACGAGATCGGCGAGTTACCCCCTGAGCTTCAACCGAAGTTATTGCGTGTCATACAAGAGGGCGAATTTGAACGTATCGGTGACGTGGTAACTAGGAAAGTTAATGTGAGAATCATAGCGGCGACCAATAAGAATTTGGCTTCACTAGCCAGTAAAAATGAATTTCGTGAAGATCTATATTTCCGGTTGAACGTTTTTCCGATAGATGCCCCGGCTTTGAGAAATAGACTGGACGATATTCCGTTGTTACTCAGCTACTTTTCCAAAACGATTTGTGCGAAGTTAGCACTTCCCGAACCTCATTATGACGATGATGCTTTACGATCTCTCACTTCCTATTCGTGGCCAGGTAACGTGCGTGAGTTGCAAAATGTTATAGAACGCGGCTGTATCGTTGCGAAAGGTGGTCGCTTCAATTTCGACTACAGTAGCCTCGAGACCGAACGTCACGAAATCCGCGCGGGGGAAGTACCTCCGCCCATTAATTGTGATTACCCCTCGACACTTGAGGATATCCAACGCCTCGAGCACGAGCTTATCCTCCAAACCTTACGAAAAACAGGCGGTAGGGTTAGTGGTCTGAGAGGTGCCGCCGAGCTTCTGAAAGTCAAGCCAACTACTCTTTACTCCAAGCTTAAACGCATCAATACATGAGACTTTGGTGCCCTGATTACTAACGATTTTAACGAAGCCCTGTCCGCCCCTATTGGAATTTATCGACTAACAGATGTCATATTCTGACTCTCATATTCCGGACATCGCGCAACCACAACTTTACATAAGTGATGCAAACTTAATTGTCTAACCGACTAAGCTAGTATGATTTGCAATTTTCATTTTTTGCAATAATATTGCATTAAAGTCAGATCATGTTGGAGAGTTATTCATGCGAGTCATTACTTTTTCGGTATTTGCTTTTTTAGCTGTATTTGCACAAGCTGAAAAACGACTAGCCGGGGCACACGTTCACGGGTTAAATTATGTGCAAATAATATCAGATGGATCGACCCTCCAGGTGAATTACGAGTTCCCAATCGCCCAACTTCAAGAGCACGACGAACACAAGGACGACGAACATAAGCACGAAGAGCATGAACATGACGAACACGAAAACGTTGAGGACATCGCTCACCTACATGTAGAAGTTAAAGATATGGACAATATCCTCGAATTCATCCGCTTACCAGACTCCGCAGAGTGCACTCAGAAAACGATAAATCAATCGGTAAAGAACGTGGTCGCAGGTGAAGAAACTAATGGAGACTCGGGTCATAAAGATGTGCTCATCGAGGCTCTTCTGGTCTGCCGGAAACCGGGCAACATCACCTTTTTTGATTTCACCCCGGCTTTTGAGAAATTTGCCGATCTTGAAGAGATTGAGGTTGAAGGTGTGATCGAGAATCGTTCATTATCAGATATGGTGTCTCGGGAAAAGGTACTGTCCTCAATTTGATTCTTGAAACTACTGCGTTAAGTTATGACTTCGGGTCTGGGAAGAAGATTCACTTCCCAGATCTTCAAGTAATGGCCGGTGAAAAAATTGTTCTGGTGGGGCCATCTGGTAGCGGGAAGTCGACGTTACTGAATTTGCTCTCGGGGGTGCTACCGATTCAGACTGGGTCAATTCGATTACTCGGCCAGCAATACAGCAACCTTAGCCCGATCCAACTCGATAAAATGCGCGCAAATCATATCGGAATTATTTTTCAGTCACTGAACCTCATTCCTTACCTTTCCGGGTTTGAGAACGCTGTTCTTGGGCTTGAGTTTTCAATCGCTCGTCGAACCAAGGTTGGCGATGTAGCCCATGCAGCACGGTCACTGGGAAGTCAGCTCGGTCTAACACCTAATACTTTAAGCCAAAAGCCAGATCAGCTTAGTGTCGGACAGCAGCAGCGTGTTGCAGTCATCAGAGCGATGCTCGGAAATCCTGAGCTCATCCTTGCAGACGAACCGACCTCAGCTCTGGACCCCATTGCAGCAAAGAAGTTCATCTCAGAGATGAATAGCTCTGCCGAGGACTCAGTCCAAGCAATTATCGTCGTCAGTCACAACCCGGAAATCATCCCATGGTTCGACCGGGTGATCAGAATTGAGGGGGCATAATGATCCGACTAATGATTGCATCAATGCGCTCGAGATTGGTTCCGATCGTTCTTGTCATCGTCGCCCTCTCGGCCTCTATGGCGCTTCTTCTTGCCGTCGACCGCATACAACAGGCGACAAAGAATGGATTCAATCAGAGTCTAAGTGGGGTGGACCTAGTACTCGGACCTGGAGGGAGCGGGCTTGAGCTAGTTCTATACACTGTGTTTCATCTTGGAAAACCGACGAATAACATCACTACAGAGACAGTGTCCGACATAACTGACGATCCAATGGTCGAGTGGGCAGTGCCGATAGCCCTTGGCGATAACCACCGAGGGTATAGAGTCATCTCGACGACTGACGAATACTTCGATCGCATCAAATTCGGCGGCGACCAACCACTGGTATTTGCACAAGGTGCCCCGTTCAGCGATCTCAATGAAACCGTCATAGGGAGTGAGGTGGCGGAGGCTCTCGGATATGCTTTGGATACATCAATTTTTGTAACACACGGTTCTCAGATGATCGGAAAGCTACATGACGACTTTTCTTTCAAAATTACTGGGATACTTGAGTCTACCGGTACTCCAATTGATCGAGCAGTTTTCGTGAGCCTAGAAGGCTACGAATTGGTTCACCTCGGATGGCAAAACGGTAGTAAGACTGTAAGCCTCCAGAACCTCGACATTAATGCGATACCGAAAGAGCGTCTGTATCCCAAAACGGTAACCGCAGTCTATCTTGGCCTTACATCTAAGCTCAGTCTGTTCAAATTTATCCGGGCGGTCCGCGACTATCCCGAAGAGGCCATCAGCGCTGTTATACCCGGGGTTGCACTAGCCGAGCTATGGTCAATAGTCGGAATAGTAGATTCAGTATTCCAGCTCCTCAACTGGCTGATTATCGGAATCAGTATTGTCGGGATGGTGACGATGATTATCACTGGACTGGATAGTCGGACTCGCGAGTTAACAATACTGCGCGCACTCGGGCTCTCCCCACCCAAGCTAGCCGGCCTTGTTCTATTAGAAACAATCATTATTAGCCTTACCGCAGTGTTATCAGCTATTGTTTTAGTATGGTTTCTCACTGTAGCAGCAGCAGATTTATTGAATCAGTGGGCAGGTGTTCGTATCGAGCTCACTTGGCTAGCAATCGACGAGCTGTCGACAATTATGATCATCGTCCTTGCGGGCGTATGTGCGAGCCTCATACCCGCAGGCATGGTATACCGACGATCGTTACATAAAGGGTTCTCCAATTGATGCGAATAACGTGCCTTACGACTAGCCTGATTTTCTTCGGCCTCGTCAGTTTCGTTGACGCTGTCGCTACCGAATATGAGGCAACTGAAGAGGATTTTGTTCGATGGGAAAATGCATGGGATCGTCTGATCCCAGCAGGGACATACGACTTTGTACCGCAAGACTTTGGCTACGAACTGCTCTTCAATCCAACCTTCCAAAGTCAGTTGGATGCCGCGGGCCGCGTTATTGACACTGCCCTTGAAGGACAACGGATTGAACTTGCCGGCTTTATGGTTCCCATTGAGGTCAAAGGTCAGTCTGTGTCGCAGTTTTTGTTGGTCCCGGAGGCGGGACAGTGCATCCACGTCCCGCCACCCCCACTGAATCAGACGCTATTGGTCGATGCCACGAATGCACCAACAGAACTCCGCGACTTATACGAGCCCGTAATCGTTTCAGGTCGATTATCTGTTATCACCCAACGGTTTGAAATCGCAGAGAGTGGCTACACCCTGGTTGACGTGACCGTCACCACTCTGGATTTAGGAGAGGAGATGATACCCATCGCTCCTGGTGCTGATGGCGATCGATAGCTCAAGACTCATTCATGCAGTCAGTTCAGCCGGGAAAACGCTGACTTCCCAGCGTCTGGCAATTTACCGCGCGTTAGAGACAGCAAAAGACCCCTTAACAGCTTATGAACTCAAAGATCGGGTCAATCATCTGTCGAACGAATCTTTCAATATCAGTACCATTTATCGAGTTTTGGATTTTTGGATCGAACTCGGGCTAATTCACAAAATCGACTCTTCAAATACATTTATCGTCTGCAACGATGAACATAGAAATCATGTGCATGTTCTCCAGCGCTGCACTCAATGCCAAAGCGTCAAAGAAAGCTGCGAGATCTCAAGTTTGATCAAAATGCCCGACTCTGAATCGTTTCACGTTGATATCCATCAGGTCATCGAAATTCAGGGTCAATGTGGGGAGTGTTTAATTAAGCTTTAAAACAGCTAGCGTCGAGAAGCCGCCCACCGTCTCATGATCACAAAACAAGCACAGGGCTGCATTTATGATTTAAATATATTGCAAAAATAAGCTTCTCATAGAATACCCTCATCCGAAGGCAGACATCAGAGGTACGAATCCTCTCGAGCGCGCCAGCTGCGGGATCGATCTATTGTTGCTCTAGGCAGGTAAGCCAAACGTCCTCATACGTTGCTTCTATTCTAGGGCCCAAATACCTGCGAGTGTCTCGCATCTGAAATCAATCTATCCACGCAAAATCATTTCTCCCCCGTCCCCGAGACTGAAGTGGCCATGAAAAGTTACAGCAGGCGATCTGCATTCAAAGCGATTGCAAGGTACGTTGTCTTTGTACTACTGTGATAGGTGCGGAATTTCTGAGCCTCCCATTTTAAAAAGGCTCGTTTGTCGCGAAAAATTTTAAAAATAAATACAAAAATTCATCCCGTGGGAGTTAAAAACATGAACAACATGGCCCAACTCACCGTATCCAGTGCACTGGATACATCTCACCTAGGCGTGAGCTTTCCCTTCAAAGCGAAGTATGGAAATTTTATCAATGGACAGTGGGAAGAACCCAAGTCTGGTGAATATTTTGACAATACGTCACCAATTACAGGCGAAGTAATCTGCGAGATCGCTCGATCAAATGCCGAAGATGTTGACTTTGCTCTGGATGCAGCACATGCAGCCAAGGATGCTTGGGGGAAATCCTCAACCACCGAACGCTCAAATATGTTGTTGAAAATTGCCCAAGTGATTGAGGACAACACTCAATTACTAGCGGCAGCAGAAACCATCGATAATGGCAAGCCGATTCGGGAGTCCATCGTTGCTGACATGGCTTTGGTGGTTGACCATTTCAGGTATTTTGCTGGATGTATTCGCGCGGAAGAGGGATCCATCGGCGAGATGGATTCGCAAACCTATGCTTATCATTTCCATGAGCCACTCGGTGTGGTTGGTCAAATTATTCCATGGAATTTTCCGATTCTAATGGCAACCTGGAAACTAGCACCTGCACTTGCTGCTGGTAACTGTGTCGTCCTCAAGCCAGCGGAACAGACTCCTGGATCAATCTGTGTGTTGCTTGATCTAATCGGCGACATTCTCCCTCCAGGTGTCATTAATGTGGTTCAAGGTTACGGCTTAGAAGCAGGAAAGCCCCTTGCATCGAGCCCACGTGTTGCCAAGGTTGCATTCACAGGTGAAACCACAACTGGGCGACTGATTATGCAGTATGCCTCGCAAAATCTGATCCCCGTGACACTTGAGCTTGGCGGCAAGTCGCCCAATATTTTCTTTGAAGACGTGCTGCGAGCAGACGATGCGTATTTTGATAAATGCCTCGAGGGCTTTACGATGTTTGCTCTGAACCAGGGCGAGGTTTGCACCTGTCCTTCGCGCGCACTTATTCAAGAGTCTATCTATGACGAGTTTATGGAACGCGCCATCGCGCGAACGAAAGCCGTTATTCAAGGTAATCCACTCGAAATGGAAACGATGATTGGTGCGCAGGTATCGACCGAGCAAATGGAAAAAATAACGTCATATCTGAAACTCGGTAGAGACGAAGGTGCTGAAGTGCTTACTGGTGGAGATGTGGGTTCAGTTGCAGGATGTGAAGACGGTAATTACATTCAACCGACCATTTTTAAAGGCTCCAACAGCATGCGAGTGTTCCAAGAGGAAATCTTTGGACCTGTGGTATCAGTCACCACGTTTAAAGATGAAAGCGAAGCACTTGAGATTGCCAACGATACCCTCTACGGATTGGGCGCAGGAGTCTGGTCACGAGACGCCAATATTTGTTTCCGTATGGGCCGTGGAATTCAGGCCGGTCGCGTTTGGACGAACTGTTATCACGCATATCCAGCACACGCAGCCTTCGGGGGATACAAGCAGTCAGGTATAGGCCGTGAGACCCATAAGATGATGTTAGATCATTACCGTCAGACGAAGAACATACTCGTATCTTACGATGAAAATAAATTAGGTTTCTTCTGAGCATTCAACCTAATGATCGACTATGTCATTGGCCATTGTTTGGCCGATGACATACCAACAGGAGCTATTTATGGTTTCCCAAATGCAAGTTTCTGCAACCGATAGTGCGCTGGAACTCATCGATTTAATCAAAGAACGTCACGGTAATGAGTTGTTGTTTCATCAGTCAGGTGGCTGTTGCGACGGCTCTGCCCCAATGTGCTTCCCAAAGGCCGAATACATGACTGGACCGCAGGACGTATTGGTGGGGGAAATCGGCGGTATTCCATTTTTCATGAATGGTGAACAATACAAACTGTGGAAACACACAAACCTAATCATCGATGCGATTCAAGGAGGGGGCGGAATGTTTAGCCTTGATAATGGGACAGGCCAGCGATTTCTCACTCGTTCAGAGATTTGCAGCATTCCAGAAGGTTAAGGAAATGCGATCGTCATTGCGCTCAAAAACGGCCTGTACAGTGATGGAACAGATTTGCTGGGAAAACTTTCGCAACGAGAAGTTTACAAATCTGTGGGCATCTGCAAGGTTTCTTACCTCGCAAGTTGTGCAAGTGGCGAGTCAAAGCGCCTGAATCCGCATCGTTCCATATTGATGCCCGCCAGGTCGACACGATGCCGCGCGACTCGAGGGTTGACAGGCCGACCAGACGCTGTAAGGTCAAACATGTGTTTAGCCGATATGAAAAGGAGGTGATCCAATGTCTAGTGAATTGTGTTCAATCTTGAGTGATATTGGTCGCCGCAGCCTGGATCAGGGTAACGCCTGAACAAAGCGACGGCCTACAGAAATGTAATCGTTCAAGATTGCCATTTCGCGAAGGGAGCCGCTGGCTCCCTTTTTATGTCTCTGACACAATCACATGATCAATCGATGGATCAACATGTCTCACCATGAGCCGCCTGATTTCAGTGAGGAGCGCGATTGGATTCACTAACACAAGCTGCCTTGGGTGGAGTAGTCACCTATGCAGTTCTCGGTCCGTCACTCGGTAAACGGGCTGTCATCTACGGAATGGCACTCGGCACACTCCCTGATTTAGACGTCCTCATCGATTTTGGTGGTCCGATTGAAAATATGACCCACCATCGTGGTTTTTCCCACTCTTTCCTGGTTCAAACCACCGTTTCACCAATTCTCGGCTGGTTATTTTCTCAGATAAAAGGGGGGCGAGGAGCGTCATTCAGCCAATGGTCGATTGCGATTTTTTTCTGCCTGATCACCCATTCATTGGCGGATTTTTTTACGGTCTACGGGACCCAATTGCTATGGCCACTAAGCGACCATCCATTTGCACATGCAGTCCTATTTATCATTGATCCAGCCTATACCGTACCACTCATCATTGCCTTAATCGGAATATTGATGATCCAAAATCGTGGCGTCGCGCAAACACTGAATTTGTCGATGCTAGCTCTTTCAACGATGTATCTGATTTGGAGTGTCATCGCCAAATCGATGATTGACCAACAAGTACAATTCGCACTCAACACCCGTGGGATTCATCCGGATGTTTACGAGTCCGCGCCAGCGCCACTCAATACATTGTTATGGCGTGCTGTCGCCATTGAAGAAGATACGCACTATGAGATTTGGGCATCGGTTTTCGATGCCATGGATGACATTCAAGTTCGTCAGTTCGATCGCTCGTTAACGCTTCTCAATCCCATTGAAAATCATCCCAGTGTCAGCAGACTCCAATGGTTCACCAAAGGTCAGTACAAAGCCTGGCAAAAAGACGATGTCATCTATCTCTCTGATTTAAGAATGGGAATTGAAGGTGCCTATGTCTTTAATTTCGAGGTCGGTCGTCGATCTGGTGAAACCTTCAAACTCGGCAACCTCAACCAAGTCTCAGAGCGACCAAACTTGAAGCGACTCCCCATGATTTGGGAGCGAATCTTCGATGCTTCGGTGACGATTGAACCATAGGTTATGACCTGATTCATGTACCAAAACCAATGCACTTATTCAGGCGTTTTGATTTCATCTCTCTCCATCAATAGCGTGACTTCAGCGACGTCAAATCCAAATTTTTGTAAGTAGGACCGACTCAGAATTCGGCTGTCATCAAGCGCCCAAAACCAGTCTTCAAATTGCACTTCAACGGTTCGTTGTCCAACCGGGATTTCCATCCTGTAGGACCAATGAAATGCGTTACCAAAAGACTCTCCTGAAGCCTCACCCAAAACATCATGTGCAAAGCCGCGGTAACTTCCATTAGGTAATTTGTCAATCATCCATGTGCGTTGTTTGGCGCCGTCACCAATGCCATATTCGAATCTCTCGTCGAGAATCAGGCGATTCCCTTCGACTCGACCATCAATGTCAACCTCGAAACGCTGAACAAGCTCACCACTCCGATTTTGCACAATCCCCCAGGCTTTCACGGAACCATCAAAAAATTCAAACAGATCAAACGAAGGATTCACTGATTGATAATTGGGACCCTGAATATGTGTGGCACACCCAGAAAGAATCACTCCCAACCAACCCATCAACAGTAGCTTTTTCATGGTGATTCCATTCCCAGTAATTGTAGTCGTAACTGCGGCTGAGAGGTCTCCTCAGAGAGCCAGATATCGAAAAAATGGCGACTGAGACCAGCGTCATCTATCACACCAATTAACGTACCATTGAGAAAAAACTGGCTTGGCATTTGAGGGTCATAAAGGCCAATGAGCCGATCCCCTTTTTGGATGTCGGGAAATACCTGAATCAACTGCATTTGCCAGTCTGCCAACACGTCAAGTTCAAGATTCGCTTGTTGCTGAATCTCTTCAACCGATGTTTCAGCGATCGTCTTGCGATCCACCGACCTTAGGTACTGGAGCTCGAGCGCAAAGGGCTTGTCTGGCCGATATTGCCCATCAGGCGCCCATAGTTGGATGTTGTAAATATCCCAGAACCAGACAGTCAGTCGCCCGGAGCCAACCAAGCGATGGGATTCAAGGATCCCTTCCGCACTCGCAACCGGCACGCTCGTGGTGAACCACAGCACCATGACCAGCAACTTCGATACTACCGTTAACCGACCTCGAGCCATGATTAGGTGCCCTTTTTAGCGTCTTGGTGTAGCTCGATCGCTAATTCAATCAAACGCTCCACATCGAGCTTTCCATAGTTTGATCGACTCCACTGAAGACCTTCCTGTAATCGCGCCTCATCTAACTTCATCAGTCCTTCAATGATTGTTTCATGAGCACCTCTGACGAGCACTTCGACCTCGCATTTTTTCGTTAAAACCATGTATTGCTCCTAACCGAACGCATTCTCAACGGGTATTCAAAGCAATAGTGGGGTGGGAATGAAGACTATTCCAGCCTGTGATTGAAATCGAAGTGAGCCTTTGTCAGTGCCAGCGCATCTAAGGACTCAATAAACAAACAGGCCAAGATGCATCGGGTTGAGTGGAAGCGAATCGATCACGAAGTGCCAGGGCTTATCGACAACTCGGCTGCCGTCTCTCGCATCGTAAAGAAGTACCCGCGAATACAAGTGATTCCAGACGGAGACCAACAGATGAAGCACTGCCGTCGCCTGCATACCACCAATCGTTCGCATTAATGGGGCCAATGCCCCGGCTGTGCTGCATTGATCTTGCACCACTGGGGCATCTTGCGGAACGTCGCTACAGTATTGACCTTGGACTGCGGTCCTTCAGCGAAAACCCTTTAAATCTGCCTGTTACCGAAAATCCTGTCTATCAGCAGTCTTTAGACACAAGTTTTTCGACTGACAGAAACAATGCAAAACCGAGCCGTGCAGGCTGTCCCCAGCCCACTCTAAATTCACGACGGGGTGCTCGACACCGTCGATCGATCATATTTCGCGCGCGCGAGCTCAAGAAGGATTCCTGCGACGAGGGCCAAGAACAAACCACCCCACAACGTCAGAGGCACCATCAGCACAATGATCAGCTGGCAAGATGAACGGACTTTCAACAGCTTCAACGGATCAGCCAAAACCCAAGCAGCAAACAGCACCAGAGTCGCTGTGACCTCCTTCGGAATAGCATGCAATATCTGCGCAGATTGATCACCGAAAAAGAGCGCAATTACCAAACATGTCAAGCCAAAAATCACCAGAGACAATCCGGTTCGCGAACCCATCCCGTAATGAGCAGCCAATCCACCTGCACCATGACACATAGGCATTGCGCCAAAGGGAGCCAATAGCAGGTTGGCAAGGCCAGACGTCATCGAAAACCGCCTTTCAGTCAATTCGCTTGCACCATCAGGGAAATAGTTCTGAGCGATGATCGCGGTCAATATCAACGCATTGGTCAAGGTCAGCGCTAGCTGTGGCAAGAACAAGGACTGAAGCCCAAAAGACAAACTCTCTAGGCTTGGCAAAGCAAGCTCAGGAAATGAAACGCCAAAAGCAAAGTCTCGAAGTTCAAGTGGCGAGCCTAACCAGAGAAAGCCGGCCACAATCACAAGCAAACAACTGATCGACCTGAGCGCACTCAACTGTGTAGCGACCAGTAACGCCAACAGAATCATCAGTGGCCATACGTCAATATCATCGAATCCAAACGCAGTGATTATGAGACTGGCGGCTAATGCCAACCGCATCCCGTGCAACACGGTTTTCGGTATCAGTGATTTCAAATAGCCAATGACCTGTGTTTGACTCAGAATGAGCAGGGTAAAGCCCAACAGGATTCCAGTAGCAATCAGCACTTCTGGACCGGCAATCCCTGCGATTCCGGCCGCAGCGATGGCCTTCATGGGCTGCACCGGGATCGGGCGGCGATAAATGATTCCAGTGGCAATGGCAAAAATACCAAAGCCAAAAAGTAGACCAACCGGGTCCATTCCCGCAACAACAATGAGCCCGATGACTAATGGCAGAAACGTACCCAAATCCGCATAAGCAGCTGAGACTTCATTGAATTGCCAACGT
>CABZRL010000011.1:0-62605 GCA_902528165.1 uncultured Litorivicinus sp. | reverse complement strand
AGAAAGCACTTGAAGAAGCATTTAAAAGGGCGGAAGCAGAGGCGCGGGCGTTAGAAGATTTGGAAAAACAAAAAGAGGAAGCTGAGCTTGCTCTTTTAAATGCTTTAGCAACTGAGAAAGCTGCAGCTAATGTGATCGACGCCATGACAACTAAGATCACGCGTGCGTGGCGGAAACCTCCGGGTTACAAAGGCGGGGTCGAGGTTCTTCTTAGAATGTCTCTCGCATCAAATGGAGAACTAGTGGATGTTACTGTCGTTGGAGGTAGCGGTAATGTATCGTTTAACCGATCTGCTGTTAACGCAGTGAAACGAGCGGCACCATTCGATGAAGTGAAACAATTTGACGCGGCTACGTTTGAGGAAAAGTTTAGATCGATTACCGTTAAGTTTAGACCGGAGAGATAGACAGTGATGAAGAAAATGCTTCCTTTTGTTATAGCTTTCTTGGTTGCCATGCCAGTGCGTGCTGAGTTGGTGATTGAGATTACGAGAGGCGTTGAAAATCCCTTCAAAATTGCTGTAGTTCCATTTCGGGTGAAAAGTGCCGGTGCGTTCGACGCAGATTTGGCGAGACTGATCGAATCCAATCTAGAGCGAAGTGGGCAATTTGTTCGAGTGCGTCGGGAAACCATGCTGTCGCTACCGGGTCCGGATGATCAGATCTTTTATCGAGATTGGCGGGCAATAGATTCTGAGTATACGGTCGTTGGTTCGTTAGAACGAGGTAGTCAAGGCTTAATCGTCCGGTTTGGGCTATATGATGTTTATGGGGAGAAATTGGTATTTCCGATGGAGCGTATTCCTGGGAAAATAGATTCACTTCGTGATATTGGGCATTATATTTCTGATCGAATCTACGAGGCACTGACCGGATTAAAAGGGATTTTCTCCACCCGTTTGTTGTACGTATCAGCTGAGCGTCGTTCTGAGAAGGATCAGACGTTTAAGTTAATCCTGTCAGATGCTGATGGCGGTCGGCCGCAAACCATCTTTCAGTCCTCTGAACCGATTTTATCACCCGCTTGGTCTCCTGACGGTTCACGGGTTGCCTATATGAGTTTTCGAGGCAAGCGCGCAGGGATCTACGTGCAGACCTTGGCAACTGGCAAGGTACAAAAAGTCTCAGATTTTCCGGGCCTCAACAGCGCGCCATCATTCAGTCCAGATGGCAGAAAACTCGTATTAACGTTATCTCGTGACGGCAATCCTGAACTGTACGTTGCGAATCTCAGGACAGGGCAGTTAGATCGGATGACCAATCACTTTGCGATTGACACAGAAGCGTCCTGGTCACCGGATGGACGATCCATTCTATTTACATCAAGCCGCGGCGGTAAGCCACAACTCTACATGATGAATGTATCCGACAAGACGGTGAAGCGCGTGACTTTTGACGGGGACTATAACTCCAATGGCGCCTTTACCCCCGATGGTAAAAGTATTGTGTTTGTTCATCGGACCAATGAACGGTTCCATATTGCTCGGATGAATCTCAAAACGCGTGAGATTCGGATTTTGACGGAGACTGATTTAGATGAATCTCCGAGTGTCGCTCCGAATGGAACTATGTTAATTTATTCAACTTCTAGTGGGGGTCAAGGGCTTTTAGGGCTGGTTTCCATGGACGGGAGGGTTAGAGTTCGGTTACCTTCTGTCAGTGAGAGTGTGAGGGAGCCCGCGTGGAGTCCTTTCTTTAACTAAAAAGAAAAACAGTAGCGTTTTCATCGATGTCAAATAGGGGTGATGGAATGAATATTTTAAAGCAGGCAAAAACTGTAGGGATCATTGCGATTTTAGCAGTGCTTGCGGGGTGCGCCGGTCAAGTTAATGAGTCAGTGCAGGTGCCGCCTTCAAAGATTGAGTCCGATGCTGAAAGAGCGGCACGTGAAGCTCGGCAAGCCGAATTTCTAGCTAAACAGGAAGCTGCTAAAGCTGCTGCTAAGGCTGACCAGCAGGCAGCGGATTTGGCTGCGAAGACTGCGGAACAGCTACGTAATAATGCGATGGCTGCAGATACGCTATTCTTTTTTGGGTTTGATAAGTCAGACCTTTCGCAAGATGCACTTGATGATTTGGATGCGCATGCGAAGTATCTGGCGGCTGATCGATCTGCAAAGGTTCGTCTTGAGGGTCATGCAGACGAGCGTGGTTCACGAGCTTACAACCTAGCCCTTGGTGAGCGTCGTGCGAATGCGGTGGCGCGTTACCTCGTGATTCAAGGCGTAAACCGCTCGCAGATTGAGTCAATCAGTTACGGTGAAGAACGTCCATTATCGTTATCGCGTGACGAAAATGGCTGGTCGCGGAACCGTCGTGTTGAGTTGATTTATCAGTAACCGATGCGTCTAGTTCAAACTGCCGGCGCCGCTGTTGTAATGACTGCGGCGTCTTTGTTTTCGTACGCTGAAGAGCCATTTAGCGCCGAGTCCTTGCGTCAATCTCAAGCAGAGCTTCTGTTTCAAATCGATCAGTTGCGTCAAGAGACACAAGCGCTTCGTGGATTGATGGAAGAGTTGTCATATCAGCTTGGCCAAATGTCGTCAGATCAAAAAACGCGTTATCTCGATCTGGATCAGCGGTTAGGTGAGTTGGTTCGCATCCAAAAAGATGCAGTCACAGCTCAGTCGACACAGATGACACCGGGCACGGAGAGTGCTGTTGACGGGTCTGACGATTCTGTGGCCAATCAAAATCAGGCTCCTCAAATTGCTGACCAAGACGCCTATAACGCCGCGTTCCAGTTAATTCGTGAGCGGCAGTTTGAGGCTGCCTTGAGTGCGATGGAATCATTCGTTCAAACATACCCTGATAGCGATCTAGTGTTGGATGCGCGTTTTTGGCGTGGCCAAGTGTTTGATGTATTGGGTCGTGATCAAGAGGCGATTGAAGCATTTAAAAGCTTGACGTTGGATGCGCCGGACTATCGCCGGATTCTGCAAGTCAAAGTCAAATTGGGTAAGTTGCTGATCAAAAATCAGGACGTCATGAACGGTCGAAAGATCCTTCAGGAAGTTATCACGCAGGCGCCTGAGAGCGTTGAGGCGGGCTTGGCTTCACGTGAGCTCGAGAAGGTCAACTGAGTACATAATGACTGAATCGTTAAGCCTCCGCATCACGGAGGTTTTCACTAGCCTCCAAGGTGAAGCTCTGACGTCGGGTCTGCCGACGACTTTTATACGACTGACTGGATGTCCCTTACGTTGTGTCTACTGTGACAGCGAATACGCGTTTCAGGGCGGCGAATACCATTCCATTGCGGGGTTGGTCGCTCAGGCGGCAGACGCTGGTGTCCCGCGAGTCTGTGTCACTGGAGGAGAGCCTCTGGCACAGCCTAATTGTTGGTCCCTGTTGACTGCGCTTTGCGATGAAGGGTTCGAGGTTTCTCTGGAGACATCTGGAGCCATGGATATCACTGATGTCGACTCTCGCGTCTCCGTGGTCTTGGACGTCAAAACGCCAGGCTCTGGAGAGTCATCGAAGAACCTCGTATCGAATTTGACTCGTCTTCAATCCAAAGATCAAATTAAGGTTGTAGTGACGGGAGCCGACGATTTTCGTTGGTTTGAACTATTTTGTGATGAGCATCCAGAAGTTGTTCATGCAGGTGCCATTTGGATTTCGCCTTCCTACGGTGAAATAGACCTGAAGATCCTAGCTGACCTGATCTTGCAATCGAGACATCCGTTTCGAATGCAGTTGCAACTCCACAAGCAGATTTGGGGTGAGGAAAGCGGGCGATGATTGGTCAACCCAAAGCGGTCATTTTGTTGTCTGGAGGACTTGATTCAGCCACAGTACTTGCGATGGCGAAGTCGCGTGGTTTTGATTGCTACACCATTAGTTTTGATTATGGGCAGAAACACAATGCAGAGCTGCGCGCTGCGCATCGAATCGCTGAGACAATGGGTCAGCACCCACATAAAGTGATTCGGCTTGATCTCAAGGCGATCGGTGGATCTGCGTTAACCAGTGATGAATTCGAAGTCCCTGTCGGCGGTGTCGCCGAAGCAGGAATCCCGGTGACCTACGTGCCTGCGAGAAATACTGTATTTTTATCGATTGCACTTGGGTATGGTGAAGTGATTGGGGCGACGTATCTATTTATCGGAGCTAATGCGGTCGATTACTCCGGGTATCCCGACTGTCGTCCAGCATTTATTGAGCAATTCGAACGTCTAGCCAATGTTGCTACTGCGGCGGTCGATGGTGGTGCTCGATGGGTAATTGAAGCACCGTTGATGAAGATGTCGAAATCAGACATTGTGAAGACAGGGATGGCCCTGGGTGTAGATTACAGCCTCACAGTTTCGTGCTATCAAGCTGATGACATTGGCGCGGCTTGCGGATCCTGTGATGCGTGTCGATTGCGTCACAAAGGCTTTTTAGACGCTGGGCTTCAAGATCCGACAGCCTATCAGGTGGGAATTTCCCCAAAAATCTAAAAAAATCCCTGAAGTGACTTGCCAAATTTGCCTTGGCCGGTATGATGTGCGCCCTATTGGATTAACTCTAATCCCTTGTGTGGGTCGTTAGCTCAGCTGGTAGAGCAGTTGGCTTTTAACCAATTGGTCGCGCGTTCGAATCGCGCACGACCCACCATTTTTTAATTTCTTACCCCCTGATTTGTCTTTTTACAGAGCAAAATTTGTCACGTCTACGATCTTGCGATAGGTTGAAGTTTGGCGAGTGTAAACTCGATTGCAAAGGATAAATTGACCATGAGTCGAATTTTAGCGTTTATACTTTTCTCTGTGAGTGGCATTTGTATGGGTCAAGAGAGAATTTCTGGCGAGTTCACTACAAAACACATAATTTGGCCACACATCGTGCAGCTAAATGGCCCAACGGTTGAGACCAACGAAGGGTCCGAGACAATGACAGTGAAAGGTGGTTATCTCGCGAATGCTGTCCTATTTTTTGATTCGACTAATCCCCTTATTCCCAACAACAGTATCGCAGCTTCTCAAGGAATCATGTTCGTTGAACAGGTTGGAGCAGATATAACCCTGAAGGGCAGGACGCGTTGGATGCTGAACGAAGAAGACCATATTTACGGAATCGTTCGAAGGAATGATGGAACAATGGCAGAAGAGGATGCCGGAGGGAATGGTCTTATTATCATCACAGGCGGCTCGGGAAAGTTGTCTGGAATTAGAGGCAAATGTAAATACTACGTTAAATATTTAGACCTCGGTTATGCAGAAAACAGAGAGCAATGTAAGTGGTACATTAAACCTGAGTAATCGCATCGGATCTCTTTTCCCAGAGCCATTGACCAAAGGTGAGGCTTGTTATGATACGTTGGATAGGCACCTGACAGGGGTCGAAGCCACTGAGCGCCAAGCGAGATCCGTTATCTTATCAGGCATAGCTGTTCGCTTTTAACCAATTGGTCGCGCGTTCGAATCGCGCACGACTCACCATTTTTTCAATTTTTTCCTACTTAATTTGTCTTTTTACAGTGCTAGTTTTTTTGGCATGTTCATGATTTTGCACCAGATAAATGTATTTTTGGATGTTAATCGATTGCCAAGGATAAATTAATAATGAGACTAGTTCTAATGCTCGCACTTTTGTCCGTGAGTGGCATTTGTATGAGTCAAGAGAGAATCTCTGGTGAGTTCACTGCAAAAGAGATAGTTTGGCCACATATTGTCCAGCTAAATGGCCCAATGGTTGAAACCAACGAAGGGTCTAAAAAAATGGCAGTGAAAGGTGGTTAATTGGTGAATGCTTTCCTAACTTTTGATTCGACTAATCCCCTTACTCCCAACAACAGTATCGCAGCTGCTCAAGGAATCATGTTCGTTGAACAGGTTGGAGCAGATATAACCCTGAAGGGCAGGACGCGTTGGATGCTGAACGAAGAAGACCATATTTACGGAATCGTTCGAAGGAATGATGGAACAATGGCAAAAGAGGATGCCGGAGGGAATGGTCTTATCATCATCACAGGCGGCTCGGGAAAGTTGTCTGGAATTAGAGGCAAATGTAAATACTACGTTAAATATTTAGACCTCGGTTATGCAGAAAACAGACACCAATGTAAGTGGTACATTAAAGGTAAATAATCGCGAGCATTTGCGCTTGGGTGATTGACCAGAAGTAATACACGATATGAGTATATTATAGTCACGAAGCGCCAAGCATAGTCGTGATCCCAGTAAGGGATCCGTGTGCTTCCAACCAATTAGTCGCAGGTTCGAATCCTGCACGACCTACCATTTTTTGACCATAGTCGATCCATACCGATTCAGAAATCTCGATCAACTCAATCTTCCAATTAGGTGGGTTTGGGTTAGAAACCCAAATCCTTTTATGCTCTCACGGAATTAACTTGGAATTTTATATTCTTTTTAGTTCTTAACTTCGACCTTAGATAAGTCAACGAGGTTGCCGGTGATTGCCAATTATTAAGCATTTAACCCGCGGCTAATTAAAACCCGAGAACAGTAGTCTTTAGCGATCGTTATTAGTAAACGTTAAATTTATTGATGGCGAGCGATCTCTACAAAGGCTGATGTTTGAACTTTGTCGAGGTACATCATTGTGAATATGAACACGATTAATAGAACAGTGTTGTTTGTTGCAGCGCTTGGCCTGTCAACGTTAGCTGTCGCGAATGGGTCTGTATTGATAGAACCCAGCGATCTCGCAGAAGAAATCAGTAACGGCGCAGTCATTATTGATTTGCGAGAGAATGGTGCGGAAAAAGAAATATCAATTTTACCTGGATCCGTCACAAGCCCCTTTTCAGGATGGCGCGGTCCATCAGACAATCCAGGTTTGGTATTGTCTGAATCACGCGCAAGTAAGCTGTTCGGGGACCTAGGTATTCGGCCTGGCGACCGGATCATTTTGGCAACTGGGGGGGGCGGTAATTCGACGTTTGGGGCCGCCGCACGCGCATTTTGGGATCTTAAATCATTCGGGTTTGGTGATGTGGGTATACTTCATGGCGGGGTTGCCGCTTACCAAGCAGCGGCGCTTCCTTTCGCTGACTCCTATTTGAGTCGGCAACCGAAAGTGTTGTCCCTTTCGTTTGATACATCTTTTTATGCGCCAAAGATTGATTTGCTTGAAGTAGTCCAAGCAAATCAGTCCACTCAATTGCTAGACGCTCGTCCTATAGCATGGCACGAAGGCAAAAAGTGGCATCCCGCGTCATTGACACCAGGCACGCTCGGATCCTCGAAAGTGCTAGATTATTCGAAATTTTTTGTGACTAAAGACTCAAGTCGTCTCAAGACGATGGACGAAATAGAGGCGTTACTGGATGCGTCGAATGTTCAACCAAACAATATTTCGTTTTGTGAAGCCGGTTGGTGGAGTGCTGGAAATTGGTTCATTATTTCTCAATTGAATGGTTATGAAAACTCAAGACTTTATGCAGAAGGTCGTGTTGAGTGGTCTCGGAATGAACTACCACAAGTTAACGTGCCTACCCAAAAAGAGTTGGAGGAACTTAAGAAAAAGTCAGATTGATTCACTGAGTAAAGCTTTGAGGGGGGTTTATCATCCTCTTTTTTTTGAGGTGGGCAATGACTTGAAGTCAGGTGCGATCGGTTACCGACAATAAGGTAGCCGTTCGCTTTTAACCAATTGGTCGCGCGTTCGAATCGCGCACGACCCACCATTTTTTCCTTTAAATTATAATCTTGCGCGGTTAGAGTGAGTGTACTGTGTGGCAGGTTTCGTTTGAAGTACTGCTCAAGCATGGTAAGTCAGATGCTAACCCGGTTTGCGTTCATTCTGTATCAGCTGTTTTTCAAAGTTAAGGTATGACACTCCTACCTAGCCCAGGCTCGAGGAAGGGCTACAAGCCTCATCACACGAAGAACTATGGTGCGAGTCGAAGATGAATTTGCTATTTTTACCAAGGAAGTAGTTACTCATGAACGGTGACCTGACAGGCATCGGAGGACTACTAGGCCGCATAGTCCTCACTGTCTCATACGCTCTGGCAATCGGAACGAAAATCAAACAACATCCATTTAAACCCCTCAAACCAATACAACCCTCAACGCGCAATATCAAAACACTGAAGACCAACGTCACGAGCTTGTCTTACTAAAAACCGGACAGACGTTAAAGGAGTATTACGAAAAGAACCCACCTCCTGCACGACCTGATTTCTCGACCCGGAAAACAGATCCTTACTTTGCACGGAAATAATGTAGAGAATGGAGGTATTACTTTGAGTGAAAACTATCGTGATGTGGCACACAGCTCCAAAACCTCTCGCATCATTGCTACTACAACGGTAGATCACGACGGATAAGATGCGTTATGTATCTGATATCAAAACTAGGGGAGACAAATATGAGCGTCATGGTTTCAGTAGAGTTTTTTTATAAGACGGTAAGCAAAACGACATGTTGGCGCCAGTTCCTAGCTTTTAGCTTCACGAACAATGTTCCGCATTTTGTGGTCGATACCGGGCATCTAACGTCACGACAAGACTGTTGGCTCTTTCGTCGGATGGGTGTAGTGTTATGTGGTTATTACAAGAATGTAATAAAATTTAGGAGGAGTTAGACCGTGTGTAAGATATTCGCAGGACAAGATCCTGAAAATTACTCTTATGTTTCTCGAAGTATTCGGCTCGATGGTCAAGTGACTAGCATTCGGCTCGAAGGGTTGTACTGGTCAGTGCTTGATGACGTTGCACAGGCTCAGGGTTTTACGATTCCTGAGTTCATATCGAAACTGCATCGCGAGGTAATGGAACTGCGTGGTGCGCCCCAAAACTTCACGTCGTTGTTACGCTCTGCTTGTCTTATCTATACAGATAACCGCTTGGCTACCCGTTTAGAAGATCTGCGTCAACTCAAAGCCAGTTGATTCGTTTTGGTCGACCAAAACCTGTATACGCTCCCTTTGCCTCCGCAGGTTTTTTTCTTGCGCAGTATCGTGAGCAGTTGATTATTTCAATACTAATTGATGACATTTAACTCGCTGTGTAGTAACCACATACTACCATTTGGTATTCCATTGAAAGCATATTATTGAACAATCCAAGTCGGTCAAATAACTCATTAAAGGGTTTTAGATCAGCTAGGGCGATTGCAAAAAATAACAAAGAGGACAAGAGGTAATGGAAACAATCACTTCATCGGAGGGGATCAGCCGTCGAGAGCTTCTCAAGCGGTGCATGGTCGTCGGTGCTGGCCTAGCGGTTGGTACGGGGTTTGTTGCGGGAAGTACCGCAGCTTGGGCAATGGAGACGAAACACGTCACGCCAGAAGAAATGGCGACGCTGATTAGAATGGCGAGAGATGTTTACCCACACAACCATATTCCAGATGAGTATTACGCTCGTGCAATGAAGGGATATGATTCAGCTGATTCAAAATCGAGCGTGTCTGAGGGAGTTCAGACTTTGAACAAGCTAGCGCAGGAAAAAGGTTATACCGATTACCTTTCTGCCAGCTGGGAAGACGACCGAATTGAAATGCTGAAGAGCATTGAGGACAGCTCTTTCTTCCAAACGGTTCGGGGTAACCTGGTTACTGGGTTGTACAACCAGAAAGAGGTCTGGCCATTCTTTGGCTACGAGGGTGAGTCGTACTCGAAGGGCGGTTACATAAATCGTGGCTACAACGACATAACCTGGGTTTAAAAGGTCACGGAAAAGGAGAATAAGAATGACTGCGAAATTCGATCTAAACGATGATGGTGTCGTTGTAGTAATTGGCACCGGTGCAGGTGGTGGTGTCCTATCAAATGAGCTTGCTCAGAAAGGAATAAAGGTTGTAGCTCTTGAGGCAGGTGGGAGACATCTCCCTCAAGATTATCAGAACGACGAGTGGGCTAGCTTTGGTCAGATCAGCTGGCTTGATGCGCGTACGACCTCGGGTGACTGGCGGGTGGCCCGGGATTTCTCTGGTTTACCTTCATGGATTGTGAAAGCCGTTGGTGGTTCCACAACCCACTGGGCCGGGGCCTCTTTACGTTTCCAGGAACATGAATTTAAAGTCAAGACTGTCTATGGAGATGTCGCGGGTGCGAGTTTGTTGGATTGGCCAATTGGTCTGTCTGAAATGGAACCCTGGTATGACAAAGCTGAAAAAAATATTGGTGTAACGAGAACTAATGGAATTCCGGGATTGCCAGGGAATAACAACTATAAGGTGTTTGAGGCTGGCGCTAAAAAATTGGGCTACAAGAATGTCCATACAGGCCGGATGGCCATCAATAGTGAGCCGCGCGATGGCCGCACAAATTGCCAACAAGCTGGGTTCTGCTTCCAGGGTTGTAAATTTGGCGCCAAGTGGTCCTCCGCCTACAGCGATATCCCGAAGGGAGAGGCTACAGGAAATCTTGAGGTGAGGACGCACGCTCAGGTACTGAAGATTGAGCATGACGCGCAAGGGAAGGTGACCGGTGTCATCTATGCTGACAAGGATGGTAATCAGCAGCTCCAAAAAGCGCGGATTGTTGCAGTCGCTGGTAACTCAATAGAGAGCCCGCGCCTCCTGTTAAACTCGGCTTCAAGTATGTTCCCGGATGGGTTGGCGAATAGTTCCGGTCAGGTCGGTAAGAACTACATGCGCCACATGACGGCATCTATGTACGCCGTTTTCCCAGACCCTGTCCGTTTCTGGCGTGGGACCACCATGGCAGGAATTATCACTGATGAGTCGATACACGATCCATCTCGGGGGTTTGTTGGGGGCTACGAACTCGAGACCCTAGCTCTAGGAATTCCGTTTATGGCTGCGTTCCTAGACCCGGGTGGTTGGGGTCGTTCGTTCACGGGCGCCTTGGATATGTATGAAAACATGGCCGGACTGTGGATTGTCGGTGAGGATATGCCGCAGGAATCCAACGGAGTAACCCTAAACACTGATGTGAAAGATCAGTATGGGTTACCTGCACCGAATGTGCATTTCACAAATCACCCTAACGATAACGCAATGAGGAACCATGCTTGGGGGCAAGCGAAGAAACTGTATGATTCTGTCGGGGCAACTCGAACGTACCCAACTCCGCCGTACCCCTCAACGCACAATCTGGGCACTAACCGCATGTCGGCTAAGCCGCGTGATGGTGTCGTAAATAAGTGGGGCCAAACTCACGATATAGATAACTTATTCGTGTCTGATGGCTCACAGTTCACCACGGGTGCCGCGGAGAATCCGACACTGACTATCATCGCCTTAGCAATGCGTCAGGCGGATTATATCGCCAAGGAAATGGCAGCGAGAACCATCTAGGATGACTCGTTGACAGAGAGCCCGGTGCGCTTTGCGCGCTGGGCTTTTTTTTGAGGACTTACAGATGAACGTTGAGGTTGTTGCAACAGACTTAGGTTCATTGCCTGATGGTGGTTTTGAGGAACAAACACCGATATTTCGTGCTGATCAAAGCGTGTTAGATCGGGGGATACGTAGTGCGCATAGCTACCAAGACCTAAGCTTTGATGACAAGTTGGCATTTCAGGTGGATGGTGTGATTTCGCGAGCAGAAAGTGAGCGTTTGATTGCCTTGACCGAAGCTTTGGGATTTAGACAGGCAGCACCTGGTATTCAAACCCCGCCCGGGATGCGCCAGAACACAACTGTTCATTGGATGGCTCATCCACGAGACGCTGAGGTGTTGTTTGCCCGTATCGAGGCCTTTATTCCATCGGTCATTGAGGGTCGTCAAAGTATGGGTGCATTGAGTCACCGCTTTAATACTTATCGCTACACGGTTGGTCAAGAATTCAAACCACATTTAGACGGTGATTGGCCAGGCTTTGCTGTGAATAAGAAAACACAGAGTCTCGAGTATTGGAAAACTGGTCGTTCGATGTTGTCGATGCTGCTTTACTTAAATGGTGAACAGGAGGGTGTTCAGGGTGGCGATACCCTTTTATTGGACGGACAGACGGTCGTTCGTCGAGTGAAACCGTGTTGTGGAAGAGCGTTATTTTTTCGACATGGGATTCACAATCGATCAGTGCTCCACGCTGGCGATATGCTCCATGATGGGGCATCCAAGTATATGATTCGAATTAACGTAATGTACCAGTCATGGCCGGTCGAGTTGGGCGAGTCGTAGTATCGATGTACTATCAACCCAAGAGATGGCTTTGTAACAATCCAACCACAGGTTATGTAAAGGATAACAACTATGTCGACATCCGGATTTAAATTAAATCATTCCATGTTGCGCGTGAAAGACCCAAAGCGGTCTCTTCATTTTTATCGTGAGATTCTTGGTGCCACATTAATTGAAACATTTACCTTCGATAGTATGGGCTTCAGTCTGTACTTTTTGGGCTTTGAAGCTGGACTGACTGATGAGATGCCGTCGGATCGCGCTGAGCGTATCGAATGGTTGGCTCGGCAATCGGGCTTATTAGAACTGACCCATAATCATGGTACTGAAAACGATGATGACTTCGACGGCTACCATAACGGTAACAGCGAGCCTAAAGGGTTCGGCCATATCTGTGTCTCGGTTCCTGATGTCAATGCAGCTTGTGATCGTTTTGAATCGATGGGCGTTGAATTCGTGAAACGGCCCAATGATGGCTCGATGAAAGGCATTGCATTTATTAAGGACCCAGATGATTACTGGGTCGAAATTTTCTCACCCATCGATCTGAAAAATGTAGTTCTGGAACACACATGACGTTGATGTTTAATTTAAATGATAATTTGAAACTGCGACTTAAATCCGTCTAGGAGTGAATATCGAACTTCCTGTTCAACGGTGTAGAGGGTTCTCTAGGCTACTGGAAGGGGTTGTACTTTCGGCAGGAAAATGGGAAAGCAATCGAATATGAGAACAAAGCCAATCTTCCTTTATGTTACTGCCATTGCTGTGACCCTTTTTGGTATTGGAACCTCAGCGGATTCTGTTCAAATGCAGTGCCCTGAAGTTAGAGACTACGGGGGTTTTCCTCATACAACAGGAAGCTTTGTTGAGTACAAGGTCGATTATGGCCGAGAAACCTTATCACGCAGGTATGGCGATAAGTGGACAGTCGTTTGTGATCGAGTGTCAAAATGTACCTTTAGTAGCGGTATGGTCAGTATTTCCGAAATTCTAATGGATCAAAAGAAGATAGTTGACAGGCAACTAGATTTTATAAACCGAACCGAAAAAGCAAAAGAATGGTCTGATATTAGAAAAACAAGATTGATCTTTGGCTATGAGTCAGCATGTCGTTGATTTCCTTTTGAGTCGAATAGGGTGAATATTGTTAATGAAGTTGATAACCAAATTTATAGGACCTGCAATAACAAGCTTTATGGTCGTTTTTATTGTTACAGCGTTTGTGATCTGGCTGAACATTGGTTTTAGTGACGACTTTTTATCCAGATGGATTAAAAGTTGGTTATTTGGATGGCCGGTTGCAACGGTCAGCGTCGTCGTGTTTACTCCACTCGCGACCACCATTACTACCTACATCGGAAGTACTTGGATCAGAGATATAGATTGAAAAGTTCGGACTAGACTTGTTGATGCTAAACATCGCAGGCCAATACGTGAAGGCTTTGTGTTGGAAGCACACCCAAAACTCATCTGGTTTTGTTGGTTTAATCGGGTGATTTGATACTGAATAAAGTAGTCAGCCCATACCGATTCAAAAATCTGGGTCAACTCAATCTTCCAATTAAGTGCGTTTGGGTTAGCGACCTAAATCATTTTATGCTCTTTAGGAATTAACTTGGAATTTAATATTTTTTTTAGTTCTTACATTCAGCCTTAGATAATTAGACATGAGCTGTAGGTGATTGCCACTTATCGAGTACTTAACCTCTATGGCTAGTGGTATTTCCTTTTAGGTTTTCATTGAAGTCCTGACGAGCCCATTCCGGCTCATTGCCCCTGACTATTATCAGGGGCTTTTTTATGAATACACCAAGTCCCCTAGTGCCTCAGTATCTCGGGGTGTTAGGTTGCTTTGTTCATTAATTCACCCTTTGATTCTGAAGACCCGCTCACCCAATTCTCGTGATTCCCGCTGAGACGAGAATGAACCGTCTTTTTTCTGACACCGAATAGGCGTCTGACCAAAAACTTGCATAAGTGATGCCAAATTGAGGCAAGGGTTACAAGTCTCATTAGACGAAGAACTTTGCGCCGAATCGTCTATTTCAATAAGGTTAGTCTAAACTCGTTGCCATAAATTTTGTATTTTTTCGATCAAATCACAAGGAGTAAATATGCGCTCAGTTGTATTTCTCGGATGGTTCTTATTTTGTTCCTTCTCGATTGCCACGAGTTTTGACGATCTAGTCGAGCGTGATGGTGTTTATTATCAAAAATCCAGTCAGGTTCCGTATACTGGTCAAATTGACGGAATTGAAAAAGGTTTGATCCGAGATGGAAAGAAGGAGGGGCTGTGGATCACTTTTTTCAGTGATGGGCGTGCCCTCAGTAAGGCACATTTCAAAAATGGTATCCTCAATGGTCCCTTCGAGTCATATCAGAGTAATGGTGATGTTAGGAGCATTGGCAATTATCGAAATGGCAAACGCTCAGGGGATTGGGTGACTTATCAATCTAGCGGAGAAGTTTGGCAGACGCTATCAGGAACCTTCATAAACGGCGTCAAAGTTGATAATAACTGACCCCTCGATAAACTCATTTGCTTCCAAGTTCCCTCACCCTTATTTGAGCGAATGATGCGCAGTCTTCGTGACACTGTTTTCCGCTGGATAAAGCGCTAAGCGGCATTCTACAAATGTTTTTCTTAAGCCCCATTCTTAATCAAGGACGGCTAAGAGCGCGCCTTCCCGATGTGAGAACCTTAAACCTAATCGATGGGTGTTTGAGGCAATCCCCTCAAGTTGAAACTTTCGCAGGCAAATATAGCCTAATTCATTGATTTTATGAATAATTAGCAGCTTACCTATGACTACGATGTATAGCATTGGCTCATATTCGTCCATGGCAATGAAGGGCTTTGTTGTGAACCCAACTCAAGATAGAAAACAGATCGTTGAGGCGATGACCGCGTCCACTGGAATTCATTTGGTTGATTTCCAAATTACCTGCGGCATATTTGATTTCGTTGCCGTTTGCGAGGGGACGATTGAGCAAGTCATGGCTATCAAGATCGCTGTAGGTTCAACAGGATCATTTGATCAATTTCATATTCTTGAGGCTATGGATATTTCAGAAGCTGCAACATTGGCGCAGACTACACTCACGAATTACGTTCCGCCTCAGGGAAATGAGATATACCTTGTCCCCGAGTGTTGCAGCATCTCAGGGTGTTAGGTTTCTCGGTCCATTGATTTAGTCTGGGTTTGTGAAAACCCATCCATCCAATTCTAGCGATTCTCGCATGCTCTAGACTGAACCGTCTTTTTTCTGAAGCCGAATGAGCGTCTGATAATAAACCCGCACAAGTGATGTCAAATCGAGGTGGGGTTACAAGCCTGATCACACGAAGAACTACGAGGGTTTGGCTCCTGTGAGAGCTGAACACCAACTTAAACTGGTGTCCGGTTTTTGTAGACCACTACAAACAGGTCAAATGAACGGTCTAAGTAATTTTTTACTCAGCTGAGTCCTTATTCGGGTAATGTTAATTTCCATAAATTTCATATTGATTGTCAAAATATTATGAGCAACGTTGTCCGGGAACATCGGGCCAAAGCTGAATCTCTTCAACCGCTACGTTCATTGGTACCGTTTATAGGGCCTTACAAGGGCGTCTTAGCAGTCGCTATGGCGGCGCTACTCATCTCATCAGCGGCGATGTTGGCTATGCCAATAGCTGTCCGAAATGTGATCGATCAAGGGTTTTCTGTTGAGGATGCCGCTAACGTAGATCATTATTTTTTGATCTTGCTGTTGTTCATTCTTGTGATTGGGTTTTTCGGCGCAGCGAGGGCCTATCTCGTGAATTGGCTCGGAGAAAGAGTAGTCGCTGACCTCCGGAATAAAGTCTTTGCTCATGTCATCTATATGGACCCCACATTTTTTGAAACGACAAAAATCGGAGAAGTTCTGTCTCGTCTCACAGCAGATACAACTCTGATTCAATCTGTTTCCGGCGTGAGTATCTCGATTGTTCTAAGGTCATCGATTCAGTTTATCGGTGGTTTGATGTTGTTGGGTTACACCAGTATTGAGTTACTGGGTATTCTACTTCTTCTGTTTCCATTGACTGTGCTGCCAATCATTATCGTAGGCCGATGGTTACGAAGGCTTTCACGCGACAGCCAAGACAAAATTGCAGATGCGAGCGGCCAGGCCGCTGAGATACTTGGGAACCCAGAGACAGTTCAATCCTTCGCTGCAGAAAATCTTGAAATTGAGCGATTTTCTGATTCTATTCAGGAAAGCTTCCGAGCAGCTGTCAGCAGGATTAAGGTGCGGGCGCTGTTAACGATGGTCGGTTCAGTCAGCGTATTTGGCGCATTGGTCTTCGTGCTGTGGTTAGGGGCAAAAGAGGTGCTAGCAGGGACGATATCCGGTGGTGAGCTTGGTCAATTTGTTTTATACGCGATGTTGGTTGGAGTTGCCGCAGGATCCTTAAGTGAAGTCTGGGGTGAGGTCCAGCGAGCAGCTGGCGCTATGGAGCGATTGACAGAGTTGTTGCAGATGGAATCGAATATACGAATACCTGAAGTCCCAGCCGAGTTCCCCAAACCTTGTAATGGAACCATCAGGTTCGAGCAGGTCGATTTTAGCTATCCGTCTCGAAAAAATGAATTTGCGATTAAAAATTTCTCTCTTGATATTGGGCCGGGGGAACATGTTGCGTTTGTTGGGCCGTCAGGAGCAGGTAAAAGTACTTTATTTCAACTATTACTTAGGTTTTATGATCCTCAATCGGGTCGAATTTGTATTGATGGGATCAATATCAACCGTGCCGATCCCAGGGACTTCAGATCCTCGATGGCGGTGGTTCCTCAAGATTGCGTAATCTTTGGTGATAGCGTCGTGGAGAACATCCGTTTTGGTCGTCCAAACGTGACCGACATTCAGGTTGTTGAAGCAGCTATGGCCGCGTCAGCTCATGCGTTTATAAGTCAGCTTCCCGATGGATATGAGACCTATCTGGGAGAGAGGGGGGTGAGATTATCCGGCGGCCAGAAACAGCGAATAGCAATTGCTCGTGCAATTCTTGCGGATCCGGCTATTTTGCTCCTCGATGAGGCCACGAGCGCTCTGGATGCGGAAAGTGAGCGCTTAGTCCAATCCGCTCTGGAGACATTGCAGAAGAATAGAACCACCTTGGTCATTGCGCACCGACTTGCAACGATACTCCAGGCCGATAAAATCGTGGTCTTAGATGCTGGTAGAATTCTTGATGTCGGGAGGCATAGTGAGCTTGTGACCCGCAACGCGCTCTATGCAAAGATGGTTGAGTTACAGTTCAGAGAGACTACCGCACGTAACGTAGAAAAATAGTTGCTTTGCAAAGCGGGCGGTCGTTTTATGCCAAGTACGGTCGGCTGTCTCAGCAGCATAGCTGTTCGTTTTGAATCAATTGGTTGCGTGTTTGAATCTCTCGACTCAGCAATCCTCACTGTTTAGAACGATGCAATTGGAATATTTCGATCAACGAGTGTGTCATGCAAATGCCGGATATGCGATGGCGTGATTTCACAACAACCACCAACGATCGTCGCGCCTAACTTCAACCATTCTAGAGCATGCGCAGTATATGCTTCGGGATTCATTTCGGGACGATATTCAAGATCTTTCACAGTACCACCTGGTTGGAGTGGTGCAACAGTTTTGAATCCGTTGGCATAGGCGCCATATGCGCATCCGAGATTGGCGAGTTCGCTCAATGCTTTGGCAATCGTTTCTGGATGACTGCAGTTAATCATGACTGATTCGATTGGACCATCATTAAGAATCTTGATCGCCGACGACAGTGGCTCGCCAGAACGGAGGCGATTTGAGTTGTCATCCTCGAGCGTGACACCGATATGAACAGTTTGATTGGCAGCGACGAGCGCATCTCTTGCTGCAGACATTTCAGTCAGATTTGACATGGTCTCAATTAAAAACCCATCAACATGATCGACCTGCACTTCGATGAGTTGTTCGTATTGACTGCGAGCACTGTCATAGTCTGGGGCTACATCTGCCACATAACTTGCGGCTAGCGGAGGTAGGCAACCCATCTTGGAGAGGGTTGATCGCGATATTCCGGTGCTTTCGATGGCTTGGTCTAATAAGTGACTAGCGTGGTGGTGGATGTGCGCTAGCTCAGATGCCATTCCGACTCTTGCCAAACGGATCGGGGTTGCCGCGTAATTATTCATTGTTAGGACACGCGCACCAGCCATGAGAAAGTCTCGATGCACTTCAACGACGGTTTGCGGCTCTTCTCGCATTACCATGACTGACCATAAGGGATGAGGTTCAGCTCGAGTTGAGCGACGGGTGATCTCTTGACCTACTCCGCCATCTAATAGCACGACCTCGCTTGGTGATTGATGCCGCATGGTACACCCTACTAAAAATCCGAGATTACTTTGCCATGGAGTTTAGAAAAAAGAAATGGGCTCGAGTTTTTAGCTAACAGGGGTTTTCACCTGATGGCTGATCTAGGGGTTTCTAGGTGGTAATGATTGCAAACGTGGCATCAGTCAGTTGTTGAAGACTACTGGTATTTATTTCCATCTCTAAACCGCGTTTGCCTGCGCTGACGTGGATCGTTTTAAATCCTTCGGCCGAGGTATCAATGATTGTTGGTAGGCGCTTCTTTTGACCGATCGGGCTGACTCCTCCGACGAGATAGCCGGTTACAGTCTCAACTTTTCGTTTCTCTGCCATCCTGACTTTTTTGACGCCGAGCGCTTGTGCCATCAATTTCAAATTCAATTGACTCGACACAGGAATGATTCCGACAAATAGACTTTTGTCGTCTGTCACGACGAGTGTTTTAAATACCTGTTCGGGATGGAGTCCAAGTTTCTGAACCACCTCAAGGCCATACGAATCTGCGTTTGGCGAATGTTGATATTCACGAATTTGAAAATCTATGCCGGCAGATTTCGCTGCGTCGATAGCAGGCGTCACTGACCCCTCGTCGTGAAAATGGTTGTGCATCGCCATGTGACAGAGCGTTGACCGACGGGAGAGTCAGCGATCCCATTAATGATGACTTGGTGGTTGAATAAGTTCGCTTGTGGCCGAAATTCAGGATAGGTGGCGTTAACAAATTCAGGTAGCGCGGCCTCGCACTCGCGTTGTGACATAAACACGTTGAGTGATTGATCGGCGGTCGCATGATTCACTGAGGAAATCGATTCTCCATCGCTCAGAATCATTAAAATAATGAACCATTCTTGAATCATTGTAGTCGCATCGGTTTCCAATAGTTCAAAGATTCTATACCAGACTATCCGGTATTGCTGAACTTCATTCAGGATTCCCCAACTACGGCTTGTTGGACAAAGAATTGATTTCTACGATTGATGAAGTCGATTTTCCATTAAGGTATGGTGACGTAGACAATAAGAAGAGTAAGCCAAGTCATGAAAAAGCGTCGCTATATTCGTGCATATACAGGGATGATTCTAGCGGGTGGATTGATTTCATTCGTTTTGACCGATGGCTTTGTTGTCAGTCGTGAAAACCTCATTCTATTTGATCCAAAAGGTTTGTTTTTCGTTACTCTGTTCACCTTGATCTATGCGTTGATGGTTGATCAGAGTCGATCGATTAGTGCTCAGTCGATTGGTCACGGTGCACTCTATGGTGGCGTTTTAGGGTGTCTCATTGGCATCATGCTTACCCTTGATTTGCCGGTCAAGGAGCAATCTCTTGGTTGGAAACATGCGATATTACCCTTGTTTTATGGCGTTCTAATAAAAGTCTTCGCCGATGCGTTTGCCAAAGCAAAAGAGCCCGATAAGCAGATGAAACTCTTTTAAAAAGAGGACAATCGTGGCGGTGGTTCTTGATCAATGGTGTAAACTCTAGAGATCGTTCGTACGTCGAATGACATCTGAAAAGGATGTTATTTTCGAATGCGCGATCTATGCTGATGTTTATTACACCGACGAGGATTAAGCAATGATGATGCGCTTGCAATCACTGTTTGTTTTATTGACCTGCCTATCACTAGGTGGATGTGCAACCTACAACGCGACTGTTCCGGAGTGGGCGCAGATTGCTTCAGAGTCAACTGAAACCGCGACCGAGAATGATGCTTCGGAATCAGAAGACAAAGTTTCCTGGTGGAATCCAACCACTTGGTTTTGATCATGATCGGAATTGATACGGTGTGAACGGGAATCTCGCCGCCGCCGATGGAAATTCCCATTGACGGAGCCTGTGGTTTTCATCACTGGTGGAACTGATGGCATTGGTTTTCAGACTGCTCGGATGCTCTTGGATCTTGGGTGTACCGTTGCGATTCACGGCCGCGATCATCAAAAACTGTTGAATTGTCAACGCGTACTGTCTGATAAGGTGCGTGTGTATTGCGCCGATCTTTCCGATCTTGAAGCGGTTCGCTCCTTAGCAGTCAAGGTGGCTAACGACTTTACTAAAATCGATGTGTTAATTAATAACGCAGGAGTTCTGAAAGCGCCTGTAACGCAGACTGTGTCTGGTCGGGATCTCCGGTTCGAAGTCAATACCATCGCTCCCTATCTATTGACTCGGCGTTTACTGCCTGTTATCCCTAAAGATGGCCGAGTGATCAACCTCTCTTCAGCAGCTCAGTCGGCAGTGGACTGTGATGCGTTGACCAAATTTCGGCCCATGAGCGATATGGACGTGTATTCTCAAAGTAAGGCAGCCATCACTATGTGGTCTCAGGAGCTTGCAGCCAGGCATCCGGATGGACCTGCGTTTGTGTCAGTCAATCCCGGCTCGTTGCTTGGGACCAAGATGGTGAAGGAAGGTTTTGGGATTGAGGGTAAGGATGTCACTATTGGTGCAGAGATCCTGCTGAGGTTGGCGATGGATCCCAAGATTCAAGAGCATTCAGGTAACTATTTCTGTAATGATCAAGACGCCTATACGGCACCAAATCCCTGCGTCCTAAACGATCAAGCCCGACAAACAATCATGTCAGTTCTCGATCAGATAACTCTCGATGCTCCCTCAGGTTAGGCTTCGCTCATGAAGCTCTATTTACACGACGCGTTTATTGGACTGGCAAGATCACTTCGCTGGTCCTATGTGCCACCATTAATGGTGTATTTGGCTGCTGGAATTTCCGGTTTGACAGCCATTGTTGGTACATTTTTCGTCAAGGATTACTTAGGGTTATCAGCGGCTTTTTTAGCGGGTCTCGGCTTTTGGGCGGGCCTCCCTTGGGCGCTCAAGATGCCCCTTGGTCATTTAGTGGATCTGTTTTGGCGTCATAAACATCTCTTTGTGTATTTGGGTGCCTCGGTCATCACAGCAAGCCTATTGATGATGTATGGCTTGATTGCTCATACGGAATACATGAGCGCGGTCATGCCAATTGAGGCTTGGTACGTCTTGAGTGTCATACTCGCACCTGTGGGTTATGTGCTTCAGGATGTTGTTGCTGATGCAATGACGGTCGAAGCAGTGCCCGCGGTCGAGCCATCTGGACAACCGATTGCTGAATCAGAGGTCAAGGAGATGCATACCACCATGCAGGCGCTTGGACGGTTTGCAGTGATTGGCGGTAGCTTGTTGGTTGCCTTACTAAATGTGGTTTTGTTTAGTGATGTAGACTCATTAAGTTTGGACGACAAGCGTGCTGTCTACGCGAGAATTTATCTTTATGCCCTAGCGATTCCGTGCGTCTCCATTGCTGGGGTTCTGTTGGCTGGTTATTTACGACAGAGTGAGCACTCAACGCCCGAGAGTGGCGACCGCGTTCAACCCAATTGGGCGGTCTTATCGGGCAGTCTCTTATTTGTGGTCTTCTCAGTCTCAGTGGGCAGTTTCAATCTGCCATTTGCGCAAGAAATTGTGTTCGTGGGCTCCATGGCGATCATTATTTACTTGATGGGTCAACTCTTGGGATATTTGTCCCACGAGAAACGCTTGATGATCGTCGGTACAGCGATTGCAATTTTTGTCTTTCGAGCGGTTCCATCACCTGGCCCTGGGCTGACGTGGTTTGAAATCGATGTGTTGTTATTCGACGAGCAATTTTTATCGATCTTGGCTGCGATTTCGTCGGCACTTACA
The DNA here is from genome assembly GCA_902528165.1 of uncultured Litorivicinus sp. GTDB lineage: Bacteria > Pseudomonadota > Gammaproteobacteria > Pseudomonadales > Litorivicinaceae > HIMB30. The sequence continues at coordinate 40,502 of CABZRL010000011.1, read as the reverse complement.
CTGCTTGGTATCATCCTCTTACGCCCTTTAGTCGCACATTATTCGATCGCTAAAATCATTGTGATTCTCTCAGTTGTCGGTGGAGTCTTATTTTTGCCGGGTATCGGGATGTACTATGGAATCCATCAGTGGACCGCCTCGCTTACCGGTGGGTTGATTGATGCGAGATTTATCGCCATCCTCAACACGGCATTGGAGTCACCGCTCGGGCAAATTTCAATGATCCCCTTATTGGCTTGGATCGCAAAGAATGCACCGAATGAGCTGAAGGCAACGTTTTTTGCGGTCTTCGCATCGTTTACTAACCTGGCGCTGTCAGCGAGCTCTCTTGCGACTAAGTATATAAACCAGATCTTTGAGGTCTCACGAGAAATTGTCGATCAACAGACGCAACAAGTGAGTTCGAGTGCGGATTATTCAGAGCTTGGGCTTCTATTAATCACGGTCGCAGTTATTACAGTGGTGGTGCCGATTGCTGTTGTCGGTTTGATCCAGCGAAGCCCCCTGAAGTCATCAGATTGATCAATTAGTGTTTAGCAATCGGGTTTAAGCCATTTTCGTCGAGCAGGCGTATGACTTCTGATTGAACGAGTTTCAGAATCTGCTCGGTAATTGCTTGATTACCCGAGGTAAAGGCGGCCCGTAAAAATTGAATACCTAGTTCTTGGTATCGTGAAAATTCCTCGGATGGCTGGCGGAGCAGGTTTTCAATGACAGTTTCGAAACGATCCATTTCGCCGAAGCGATTCATGATATTAGCAATGGCCCGATAATGGACCAACGCTTGAGACTCCGGTTCCAACTGAAGTTTGAGTGACGCAACCCGCGGCATCGTTCGACCAAAGCCATTCAGGAAACCGAGCACAATCGGGTGAAACGCAATGACATCAGCCACTGGATCGGTGTCACTCAAACCTCGGGTCAAATCCAAGATATTGGGAAAGGCGAAAGCGAGGTCGTCCGCATAGCGGCTCAAATCTTGATGGTTCTCCTGGCGCATTTCTGTTCCTGGTTCACAGTGTTGACTTGGGCTTCAACGATCTCAGCTTAATCGAAGTGCGAAGTGAATCAAAAGAATTGATCAAAGGCTTGATTTCGGTTGATTGATCCATGGATGTGATGAATTTTGCATCGAGTGCCCCGATTAATAAGTTACTAATCGGTCGACGGGCATGCGAGGGTAACGATGGTATTTCAGCGACAAGTGAACGCAACTATGGCATGGATGTTATGTCTGTATCCTCAGACTCTGATCGCAGCTGATCCTCATCCATTGATCGATCCTCCACTCTGTTTCAATCATCTTGGGGAGACAGTCGAATACATCACGCGTTCCGCGTCACAAGGGCAAGTCGCCGCTGGAATGGCAAATCGCGATTCGGATGGTCGGCCGATTATTGTTCGGATGAACTATGACAAAGCGGATCCAGCGTTTCAGCGCTTTGTGGATTTTCACGAATGCGCCCATCACCAAGTTGGGCATGTCGATCAACCGCATCCACCGCGAAATAGCTTTGACCACTTAATGAATGAGAGCATCGCAGACTGTGTTGCCATTTTGCGAATTCGTGAAGAGGCAAATCATACTTATTCACAAGTGATTGAAGGGTTGAGTGAGGCGATGAGCCTGGTGGGATTTCCAAAGATCAGCACAGCTAGTCGATTGAGCAACGTAGAAAATTGTTACAGGAAGGACCGCTCATCAGACGCTTTCATTGCAGACGTCATTGCCGAGTATGAAAAGCGTTGACCTATGCCTTCGGTTTTGGCCACCGTCACAAATTATTAGTGGTCAATGAGCGTTTATGTTGAACTACTTTAATTATGATGTTGTTGTCCTAGGTGGGGGTGCTGCAGGGCTTTTCTGCGCTTTTACCGCGGCTCGTCGTGGCCGGAGGGTAGTCGTTCTCGACAGCAGTAATAAGGTAGGGAAGAAGATCCTGATGTCGGGTGGAGGACGTTGCAACTTTACGAATCTGGATATCCAACCTGAAAACTACCTCTCAGCAAATCCTCACTTTATGAAATCCGCTTTGAGGTCCTACACACAATGGGATTTTATTGAATTGGTCGAAAAGCATGGGATTGCCTATCATGAAAAGACGTTGGGCCAATTGTTTTGCAACGACTCCTCTAAACAAATACTGAACATGCTGCGCTCCGAATGCGATGACTCGGGTGTTTTGATCAAAACACAGTGTGAAGTTCAGTCAGTCAAAGCAGAAGAACATCGATTTACTGTTCGAACATCCCAGGGTAGATTCGTGGCTGAGTCACTGGTGATTGCCACCGGAGGCCTTTCAATACCAACCATGGGGTCATCAGGTTTCGGGTATGAAATCGCTGAACAGTTTGGTCTTGAGGTTCTGCCTCGGTCGGCTGCCTTGCTTCCTTTGACGTTTAGCGACTCGTTAAAACCTATCTGTGAGCGTTTATCGGGTTTGTCAGTCGATGTGACGATGACCTGTCATGGCATGACCTTTCGAGAAGGGATGTTGTTTGCTCATCGAGGGCTCTCAGGCCCTGTGTCTCTCCAAATTTCAAGTTATTGGTCTCCCGGTCTTTCGATTGACATTGACCTCCTTCCTGAGATCAATGCCACTGACTGGCTCTTGGAAGGTAAGACGGAGCATAGAAAAGTACCTCTCCGATCAATCCTTGCAAAGCGATTACCGAAAACGCTTGTCGGCGAGCTTGAGTTTTTGCATTGGGCTGATGTCCGCGAGAGACCGTTAGCGGAGATTCTTGATCTGCGATTGCGCCAGATTGGTTCGATACTCAACCATTGGGTGGTGAAGCCCTCAGGAACCGAAGGTTATCGAACAGCGGAAGTCACGCTTCACGGCATTGATACGAAACACTTGTCATCGAAAACCATGGAATGTAACGATCATCGAGGGTTGTATTTTATCGGTGAGGTGGTCGATGTAATGGGGCATCTTGGAGGGTACAATTTCCAGTGGGTTTGGTCGTCAGGGTATGTGGCTGGAGTCCATGTTTAGGACTGGCGCGTCGATCAAGGTAGACGGAGGTAGGACAGCGCCGTGAGCGATTTGAAGTCAATGCAGTGGGTATCAGAAGACACAATTGAAATCCATTTAGGCGACCCTGTGGCCAGTGAGACGCTCGAGAAAGTCGAGCGATTATCGCGCTGGATTAAGGCGACACCTCTTCCATGGCTGGTTGATTATTGTTATGGGTTTGGTCTCTTGAACTTGGTTGTCAGGCCGGATCTGATCTCAGTAAGACAACTGAACCAAACCCTTCACGATCTGCTTGAGCCGGCGTCAGAGAGCTCGTCTCAGACCGAATTGGACTTGATCGAAATTGCCGTGTGTTATGACCCCGCATTTGGCATCGATCTCAAATCGATCAGTGAACGCATACACTTGTCGATCGATGCAGTCGTCAAAGCGCATCACAGCCGAGACTACCGGGTATTAGCCACGGGTTTTGTCCCTGGATTTGCTTATCTTGGAGAGACAGATCCGAGACTTCATTTACCGAGACTCGATGTCCCAAGAACCCGTATTCCTGCAGGTTCGGTCGCAATTGCCGAGAATCAAACGGTGATCTATCCAAAGCAGACACCGGGTGGTTGGCACATCATTGGTCGGATGCCAGGATCCATTGTGTCTTTCACCAACCAATCAATTCATACCCAGTTGTCGATGGGCAAAAGTGTTCGTTTTCGATCGATTTCTCTCGTTGAATTTCAGCGACTCGAGGCTGCTTATGCTCCGGGTTAAACAGACCAATCCGATACATAGTGTGCAAGACCTTGGGCGGTATGGCTTTGCGGGCCAAGGTGTTGCGAAAGCCGGGCCGATGGATTGTGTGGCAGCGTGCTGGGCGAATTCGTGTTTGGGGAACGCCGTCACATTGCCATTATTGGAAATTGGGAGCGGTGGATTCGTCGCCGAATTCACCAAAGACGTCAATCTAGCTTTGACTGGAGCCTGGGGAGAGATGACTCTCGATGGCAAACTACTCCCTGGGCCAGGAGCACACCCCGTCTCGGCTGGTTCGGTCCTTCGCCTGGGACGTGTCAGTAGCGGGATGTTCAGCTATCTTGCCGTTCAAGGAGGCTTTGCGATTCAACCTGTGCTTGGAAGTGTGTCAACTTGCCAGCGGGACTCGCTTGGCGGCCTCTATGGTCAGGGTGAGCCGCTATCGATCGAAGACGTGTTGCCATATCAGACACACGAACGTCGCCCTGTGAATCTCATTCCGAAGCGCTATCTAGAGTCTTATCATCAGCCGTTGGTTTGTGATGTGATCTTGCGAGAAACTGATCAGTTTGCATCGGATGCGACAGACTTGTTCTTCAATCAAGGTTACAAGGTCACGCGTGAGCAGAGTCGGATGGGGTATCGTCTCGATGGAGACCTTTCGATTGTTGCGGAGCGACCACGGTATTCGGTTCCGATTCCGTTGGGTGGAATTCAAGTTCCACCATCAGGGCAGCCGATTGTTTTAATGCGGGACCATCAATCGCTGGGTGGTTACCCGATGTTGGGAACATTGACCCGCAAATCATTGGGTCAACTTGCACAACGACGTGCCGGTCAAATGGTGTCGTTTCGAGCAGTATCGCGAGAGATTGCCGTTCAGGAGTTTTTACAGTTTCGACAGTTCTTTGGTGAGTTTCGATAAGGCTGGGATAAAGAGAGAGTCATGAAATTTAATGCAGACGTGGGTGAAAGTTTTGGTGTTTGGTCAATGGGTAATGATGAGGCGTTGATGCCGCATATCGACATGGCCAATGTGGCCTGTGGAGGTCACGCTTCCGATCCTGTCACTATGCAGCGAACAGTGCGCCTTGCGAAAACTCATGGGGCCACTGTTGGTGCGCATCCGAGCTACCCTGATTTGTTGGGATTTGGCCGCCGTCCATTATTGATCCCGCATGCCGAGGCTGCCGTTCATATGCTCGCTCAAGTGGGTGCGCTCGTCGCGATTGCGGCGATGGAGGATACGGCCGTTACTTATGTCAAGCCGCATGGGGCGTTGTACAACTGCATGATGGATGACCCTGATTTAATGGCCGCGTTGATGAGGGCTCTCGCTGAATCCAAGCTGGATCTTCCATTGATGATCCTAGGGACTCAAGATCATCAAAAGCATGCAGCGATGGCTGAGACGATAGGTGTATCTTTATTATTTGAAGCATTTACGGATCGGCGCTATACGCCTCAAGGTCGCTTACAATCGCGCTCGATCGAAGGATCGGTTTATCACGATGCCTCTCAAATTCTTGAACAAGCTGAACGGATCATCACTGAAGGAACCATTATCGCAAGCGATGGATCAGTGCTGAAGATTCCTGTTGACGCCTTGTGTGTGCATGGAGACAACGAAGAATCCATTCGGACAGTGAAGCAATTTAGAGCGTTTTGATACGTTGGATTTCAATCAATTGATGTCAGTCGCAATGGCGACACTTTAAAAGAGTCGCGACCAACGCAACCATTTCTATATACAAATCGAAAGGAATGATTATGTTTGGCTTATTTAAGAGTGATCCAAAAAAGAAGTTGGACCAGCAATACAAAGCACTGCTGGAACAAGCCATGCAGGCTCAACGTAGCGGTGATATCCGCAAATACTCAGAGTTGACTGAACAGGCCGAGAGCAAGCGTAAGGAACTCGAGTCCTTGGGATAAGCGTTGAGTTTCTCGGCAGACTCTTGAGGTGACAGATAAGGGTCGAAGAAATCGCCCAAGGAGAGACCCACAGCGAACCTTGCCAGTGATCAGAGATCATGGCGCTGGTTGGTCGGAAGCGATGGATACTATTGGGTATTGCAGGAGGGTTGTCGTCTTAATCATTGGATTGTAGTCGACTGACTGCACCGCCACTACTCACCCAGCCTCGAAAACCATCTTCAATGTGCTCTGCGTCGAACCCCATCTCGTTAATGGCCGCCACGGTCAGTGCTGAGCGCCAGCCCGACGCACAATGAAAGATAAAGCGTTTTGGTTCAGCAAAGATTTGTTTGAAATAAGGGCTCTCTGGATCAATCCAGAACTCAATCATCCCTCGGGGAGCGTGGATCGAATTTGGTATGAAGCCGTCGCGCTGTCGTTCTCGGATATCTCTTAGGTCAACGATCACGACATGAGCATCGGTCTCAAGTCCGATGGCATCTCGAGAATGGATTTCCTTTATGCGCCCGCGGGCGCGGTGGACTAAGTCAGCGGAGGAGAATTTGAGCGGACGCATTCTAAGACCCCGGACAGTTAAATCAGCCAAGTATAGCCCTGGACAATGGTCAGAAGAAATGGTCTTGGCCAAGCGCCGGGAGTTGGTGTAGTCACCTCTCCCGGCAGGTGGGTTTATTTATATGGTTTGCTTGTTGATGAGGTTTGCGACTTCAGACACCGTCATGCCTCGGTAATCACCACGACCTGCAAGCTGTTCAGCCACCCTGTAGTTGGCGTGTAACTGGCGTGAGATCAAGATTCCTTCGTAAAATGTGACGACTGGTGTCATAACAGCCTGACGAACTGCATTGCACCATGCGCAAGAGGTTTGATACGCAAAGCTTGTGGCTTGCATGACCGACATGATAGTACTCCTTTTGAGAGGTTGTTACGATAAGTAACTATACTAACGTCTAACAATCATGCAGCGCAACAATTATTTATTGAATCGGGGGATAATCGAATACAGATTGCGTGAAGACAGCAACCATCACCATCAAAAAGAACCCGATGAGTGCCGCGACCCCGCCGGCCCAAATGAAACCGAGCTTCGGTTTGAAAAACAGAAACACGTATTGCCCAATAAATCCGCCAAGGGCGCAGAGCACGATTGCGTAGAGAAGTCCCACTGGGTCTGACATGCTAATCCTTGGGTTGGTCGATATCGCTGCCATCAAAGGTTCATTGATAATGGGCCGGGTTTGGTCCTTTGTTCCGTTCATTGGTTAAGGACTGCTCGTAGGCAAGAGGAGCTAACCCAACACTCCTAAAAAGACAGACTAGCCCGCGAGCCAGAAAATGACTAGTCATGAGCCAAATGCGAATAATGCAATCATGGAAATCGCATTGATGCCGAAAAATCCCACAGATAGACCATGGAGCAAGCCGAATCGTTTTTTGATGGTTGGGGTCGGGTCACTGATGAGCTGATCCGACACCTCATTGACCCTAGGCATGATGACCCGTAAATTGAGGTACGCGAGGGCGGTCACGACCAAGCCAACACTCAGTCCATACTGATAGGTCGTACCCTCCATTGAGAGTCCGATGCTTAAGCCAATGATGGTCAGTCCGACCGCCATCTCATATTTGAATAAACGGGGAAAGTAGGCTCTCAAGAAAGCGCTCGCTTGCGGCCCTTCAAGTGTTGCGAAGACCGTCGGGGATACGGTTAGGGTGAACATGGTGATCGCACCAAGCCATGCGAAGATTAATGCATGAAGACTCGTTAGCATCACAGGCTCCCGAGTGTGTCATGAAGTAACTGACAGACAGCTACAGTTGATTGTGGATTTTGTCCTGTGATCAATCGTCCATCCTTTACCGCATGAGAGGTAAAGTTTTCACTGTACTCAAAGAGCGCGCCCAGCTCGCGAAGACGTGTTTCAAGTAAAAATGGCTCAACACCCATCAGCTCGATTTGTTCTGTCTCGCGATTGGTGAAGCTATTGACGAGTTTTCCTTGAACTAGTGGTGAGCCATCTGTCTCTTTCGCTTGCAGCAATCCTGAGGGTCCGTGGCAAACAGCGCCAATAACCGCGCCCGATGCCCAAGCGTCAGTGACGATTTGACCGACGGTATTGTCATCAAAATCCCACATTGCACCATGTCCGCCGGGCAAAAAGACGCAATCGTAGTCCGCACCATTGACTTCGTCCGCCATCAGCGTGGTCTCGAGCTGATCCATTGCAGCCGGATCAGCCATGAAGCGCGCCACGTTTGGTGGTCTCTTGTCGGGTTCTACGACGGTTTTTGGATCGGGCAGGCCAGGCCCGCCGGCGATGGATGCAAGCGTGATTTGCCAGCCGAGATCGCGAATTGTCCAATAGGGTGCGGCCATTTCGTCGTAATAAAAACCAGTCCCTCGGCCTGTATGACCAAGTTCGGTGTGAGAAGTGAGCACGAGTAGAGCACGTTGAGTCATCATGATTATCCTGCTTGTTGGTCATGTGTTAGTGGTCACACGTCCGTTAGTTTTCAATTGCTCAACGATTGGCTTGATGTTTGCAGCACCCGGATCACTGTCAATTTTTTGGAGATTTGGTCTGTGGATGTATTTGCGGGAACTATTGGATTTGTGGTGACGATCGCGATGATTGGTTTGCTTGATGTGTTGATTGACAAGTATCAATACCGCTCAGAGCTGACTGGTTTTTAGAATCAAACGTTCAGTAGGGATCGCGTTCCGTCCCTCTCTGCCGATACACTTCCGCCGGTTAATTATTGAAGCGGTCGGTTTTGGAAGCGTATTTATCATTGTTTGCGTCATCGTTGGTGGCGGCAACACTTATCCCTGCACAATCAGAAGCTTTACTCGTTGGTCTGATTGTTTATCAGCCGACGCAGGTGGCGCTGCTGATCCTCGTGGCATCAGTGGGAAATGTGCTAGGAGCGCTGATCAATTGCACGTTAGGACGATTTTTTGCGCAAACTGATGGCAGGCGCATGTTCGAAGACTCGTCTCGGTTCCGTCGAGTCACTTCTTGGTATGAGCGCTTCGGATGGATCACATCATTGGGAAGCTGGCTGCCAATCATCGGAGATCCATTGACGTTTTGTGCGGGCTTGATGAGAGAGCCGCTATGGCGATTTCTGTTAGTTGTTTCCTTCGCGAAAACTAGCCGGTATCTTGTGCCCGGATGGTTGACCGTCTCTTCGTTATCATAAATTTGGGTGGCAGGATGAGATCCTCTGGTCGCCACTTTGAAAATTAGAGCGAGAATCACAGGTATTGCATGAGTTTGACAATTTGGGTTGATGCGGATGCCTGCCCGAAGCCCATTAAATCACTAATTTACCGAGCATCAGATCGATTAAAGATCCCGGTCTTTTTAGTGGCGAATGGCTTCTTACAAAAGCCACCTCATCCTCTGGTTTCTGTTGTGCAAGTGTCCAAGGGATTCGATGTCGCCGATAGCGTGATCTTAGAGCGGCTCACCGAGGGCGATCTTGTGGTGACACAAGACGTGCCACTGGCTGCAGAGGTTGTCGATCAGGGCGGTTTGGCAGTGAATCCTCGCGGGACTTGGTATGATAAAGAATCTGTTAAGGCGTATCTGCGGCGTCGTAATGAACGTGAAGAGAAGCGTGAAGCAGGTTTAGTTCAAGGAGGTCCAGCTCCTTTTGGACCGAGAGAGACGCAACAATTCGCACGAGTATTTGATCAGTTTTTGGCGCGAGTGCAGCTGTAACCATGGGGTTTCTAACCAAGCGGCAGAAACCTCCTGTCGTCGAAGAGTCAATGCTGCATTTCAAATGGCCCGTGGTGATCCATCGTTCGTCTCGGCGACGAACGATGGAGCTTCGAGTAACTCGAGACAACACAATTCGTGTCCTCTGTCCGGCCTCGGTGACAGATCAGCAGATTGAGCACTGGATTCAATCCAAATCGAGCTGGATTGACGCGAAATTATTGGTCAATTCGAAACGCCAATCGATTGTGTTGCCAAAGCTTCAAACCGGTGCCTCCTGGTGGTATCGCGGCCAAAACCTCACCTTGAAGATCGAACAGTCAAAGCACTCAGGAGTTGAGCTCATCGAAGATGCGCTAGTGGTAGGGTCTGCGGGCGCAGGACGACAGACGATATTGCAGTTGTTGCGATCCTGGTATTTCGAGCAAGCGCATGGAAGGTTTTTGCAACGGACGGCTTTATTTGCCGATCGGCTAAGCGTCAAGCCGGCACGGATTGAACTGAAACCCTATCGAGCGATGTGGGGACGATGCAATAGCAGAGGAGAGGTTGCCTACGATTGGCGTATCATTGTTGCACCTGATCGGGTTCTTGATTATTTAGTGATTCATGAGCTGTGCCATCTTAAACACTTCGATCATTCCAGATCGTTCTGGTCTTTGGTGGAGTCGCAGCAACCGGAGTACCGAGACTCGCGAGTGTGGTTAACGGAGCATGCAACGTTCGTGAAATCAATGTTTCTGGATGGTTCAGAGTGAGACAGTAAATTTGTGGTGGCTCGTATCAGCGTTATCACTGGTGCTGTCGATTCAAAGAGTCGGAGTCTTTTGAGCACATGCAAAATCAAGGGTCGACTATGGAGTGGTTGAATTGATGTTGAAAAAGGGGATACTGGATTTAGGTTCTGTGATGATTTCTCGATCGAGAAATTGGCGGTTTGCAAAAGAGGACGCTTCGTAAGAGTTCCGCTAAGGGCGCCTGTGTTGACAGGCAAACGGAGAAAGTAAGGGTCCATTCGTAATTCGCTTCAGGGGTTGTGCCCTTTATGGTGTCAATCGGAACCGGAAAAGGCTGGGTGGAGACACGCAGCCTTTTTTAATTCCACTCTCCCGCGGAGTCAGTAGACCTCAAGCCAATCACCCATTACATTGTTCAAAACATAACAAGGCGCGAGCGATGGACAATAAAGAGGGAAAGCCTGCAAAAGCCTGGTATGTGAATTGGCTGATCATTGCCGGCACGATCATTGTGATTATGGTGCTGTCCTAAAATCAAAGGATCTGTTCCCCTTTCTCGGTTAACCAGGGGTTTTCGGGAGTTTGATCAATGATGTCTATGATCCGAGTTAACGGCCGACAGAGCCTGACGCCTTTGGGTGTCTGGACAAAAGGGCGCTCGATTGCTTCGGGATGCTCGATCAGATAGTTGATGATTGCCACGTCGTCGTCAGCGATGATGAATGGCTTGAGCAGCGCGCATGCATCAGGCCTCAACATGTCAGTCCAATCCATTGAACTGGCGATTTTCAGGGTGATCAGTTGGTCGTGAGACCAGCCTTCCTTCAGATACAAAACAATCTTAGGTTCGATCCCAGATGCCGTTAAAAAACGCAATGCATCTCGTGATTTGCTGCAGTTCGGATTGTGATAAATAGTGACCGTCATCGCTGTTTTGTGCCTGTGCTTCGTGAAAACCTCAGTGTATCGCGTTGGGCTTCATGTGTGTCGTCACAACAGTCAAACCGGGGATGAAGGGCGTTATGAGCCTAGCGACTAAGATAATTGGCTTGATTTTTGCTGCATTTATACCTGTTAGCTTTTCGACAGAGGACGAAGCATGTCAGCATTAACAAAATTAGAATATGAGCGTGATACGAATTGTGTTGAGATTAGTTTGTTTGCGCAGTGTAAGGCATTGATCAGCGAGGGCATGTCAACTGAGGTCGATCAATTGATTGAGCGAGCTCGAGGCATCACATCGGATGCCGAATTGGACAAGATTCGTTTGATCAAAGATGTTGCCTTGGGTTCGAAAGCACTTACTAACTGAGTATTTGCGTCGGCACCAAGCGGACACTCAGCACTTTTGATTGAGGACGGCCTATGTTTGTCGACATTGAATCCATTCGTGATCAATTTCCATTTGATCCGTTCAAGGCGATTGTCGCTCCAAGACCGATCGGTTGGATTTCGACAATCTCGGCAAGCGGTGTTGCAAATATAGCCCCTTATAGTTTTTTAATGCGCTCAGTAGTGATCCGCACCTCATTGGTTTCAGTAGCTCTGGCTGGAAAGATACTGTCTCGAATTGCGACGCAACTCGCGAATTCGTGTTTAACCTCGTGACCCAAACATTACTAACGTCTATGAGTCAAAGTTCAGCGGCCATTCCTCTGGACGAGAGCGAATTCGAATTTTGTGGGCTTGAGTCAGCACCATCGTATCGCGTGTCCGCTCCACGAGTTGCTCAGAGTCCCGCAGCACTTGAATGTCGCGTGGTCGAGATCAGACAACTTCAGGGCCTCGATGGTGTGCCATGCCAGAGCTGGTTCACCATCGGTGAAGTGATTGGGATCTATCTCGATACAGCCTTTATCACTGAGGACGGTCGGTTTGATACCGCTAAAGCGGCAATTCCAACGCGTTGTGGATATCAAGATTATATGGAGGCCGGGGATTTGTTTGAGCTGACTCGTCCCTAACTGGTTGACGCCATTTTGAATCCATAGCTGACAAACGCACGCCTGTGAGTGCTTTTCTGAGGCAACCAAACCAGTGACCTTGATTCAGTCGATGCCTGGTGTAGGCAGCAATGCGTCACATAGCCACCACCGAAAAGCTTCAGAGTCATAAAAAGAATCGGTGTTGTTTGGATCAGTGAGATAACGTCCGCCACCCATGACATCATTAAAATTCCGTCACCGGTAAAGATGCCCGGTACGCCTAAAAATCCTGCACACTTGCCATCGCGAGCCGACACGTTCATAGCGGACATCGAATTAGGCCCTGACTTCAGTGCAATGGTGACTGTATTGATGAAGAAGGTGGCAAGGTCTGTAATACCGTCTATGATTTTGATCGCGACTCAAAGCCAAACTTCAGCAGAAGGAAGTTTCTGCCGATAACACTCATTGTTGGACTCAAATAAATGGATCTGTGTTTCGCATGCAACGATTGATTGCCCTAGTTGGTCTTCTTTTGCCCCTCGTCGTCCAGGCAGCGGGAGGGCAAACACTCGTGTCACCGACGGCTGTGTTAGACGCCCTAAAGCAGTCAAGGGGTGGGGTATTGCTCGCATTTATCGATTACCCATCGGATCAAGCGAGTCCAGTCAAACATCTCCAGGGGTTACTCAGTCGTTATCGCCTCAATCTCAACGGGACGGATTTGGTTCAAGTTCGCAGAAATACGATTCTTCATGTGCGGCCCCGGTTGGGCGTCAATCGACTGACGATCGAAAATACCTTTGATGATCAGCAGCGGAAACAATTGAGCTTTCCGGCGATGCGCGCAGCCGGTGTTCCTACAGCGATTGTCGAGATTCGAACCTCTCGAGATTTCGCCTGGATGGAGGCGCTCATGTTGTCAGCAGCTGAAGTACAAGCGGTAGAAAACGCGCTGGATCGAAGTCAAACCGGTGGAATGCCTCGAGTATTGGCATTAATCCGCTCTCGCGGTCAGGAAGTTGTCCAACAGCCTCGACCATTGAGGAACTGGAGTCGAGGACTACCTTCCGGTGGTGGCTCGGACTCTGGCTCGGCTTCAGATGGTTCGGCATCGTCAGCTCGATCTGCTCAATCTTCACCCTCTGAGGAGATGACTCAAGACACAGCGGAGCAGGGCACCACGGAATCGGATCCCTCAGAAGAGGCCACCACTGATTCATCGAGCGACACGGAGGAGACGGATTCTGGAGCCAGTGTGTCGGCTGATCGAAGGAGCTATTACTAACAGATCGATATCTCAAGTACACTCGACGCAAAAGAGTGAGGGTTGCCACGTGAGTCAGTCGATAGAAGTGCAAGTCGTTGAAGGGATCTTGTGTGCTGATTTTAATGAAGGTCGGCTGATTATTGATACTGGGTCACCGGTATCTCTTGGCCCCGATACCACGATTCAGCTCCTTAGCTGTGCGGTTCAATTAAACTCAACAATTGGTAACTACGTCTGGGCTCAAATTCAGGAGAGTCTTCCTTTTGATGCCGTTGGGCTGATTGGTGTCGATGCTTTTTCTGAATCGTCACTTGGCTTTGATTTAACTAACCACACACTGGCGTTGCTCGAAATGCCGGTCGAGGGTAACCACGAGCCATTTATCATGGGGTCACCAGTGATTCGATGTCAGGTTGGTGAAGAAAATCTGTTGGCCGTATTAGATACCGGGGCGGGTCTTTCATATCTCCGCGATGCGCAGTTCGCGACTTTCGGCAAGTCACTCGGTCGGACTCGCGATTTCCATCCCATGCTGGGTGAGTTTGAGGTAGACACTGTAGAATGTTCGGTGATGGTGGGGGATCAGTCGATGACGGAAGTCTTTGGTCTTGCCACCGAAGATCTTGAGCGATTAATGCAAATGGCCAAGATTGACGCCATTTTAGGTACTTCCTGGTTCCAAAAATCTGTGGTAGAAATCGATTTTAAGAATGAATTAGTTGGCTTGACGATTGACTAGACTACAGTAACTCCAGCCGCTTAAATCCACCGTTGATGTGTCTCGACATTAAGAGTGATGCCAACTGTTCATCCCGTTCTTGAAATGCCTTCAGTAGTTGTTCATGTTCCTCGATGGATGCCTGGATGTTCGCGTGGCTTGCCAAACTTCGGCTTCTGAACAACAGAGACTCGCGCATGACTTGATCGATGAGAGCAGTTAATCGAGGCGAGTCTGCGACTTGATGAATCCGCTTGTGAAATTGAATATTTAAGTCAAAATATGCAGAGAAATCTTGATTGATAGCTACCGTTTTCATGTTTTGGTGCAGTTGGTTGAGTGCATCGAGGTCGCTTTTCGACATGCGCGTTGCGGCAAGCGTTGATGCTTTGGCTTCAAGCATCTCGCGGATCGCAAAAATCTCTCTGACTTCAGAAAGTAAGAGTTTCCTGACAACGATCTGTCTGGCACTGATCTGTTCGAGCAAGCCCACATTAATGAGCTCACGAATGGCTTCTCTGACTGGCGCGCGCGACATCCCAAGGCGTTCTGCGAGATCGCGCTCGGTGATTTTTTCGCCCGCACTTAGACGACCTTGAAGAATAAATTCTTCGGTTTGCTGTCTTGCTTTTAGGCTCAATGAATCAGTCATTTCAGGCTCTCGAGGCGATTTGCCAGTTGGTATACCGTAATGCTTGTCTTAATACTTAAACAAGTCAAAAAAACGTATTTTTGCGAATTTGGTATTGCAAACCTAGGGTGGGTAGAGCACCATCAATCGCAACTTGGAAACCCAAGTACATACATATAAAAACATAATAATGGAGCACTATCATGGTGAAGCATTTTAAAACTGGCATCGTTGCTGGGTTTCTCGCAGTATCGCTATCTGGGGTGGCGCAGGCCGAAGCGGAGTATAAGCTGACATTCTCAACCTACTGGCCAACGTCATACAATTACCTGATTGATCCAATTTTTTCGTTTGCTGAAAAGGTGAAAGAACGGAGTAATGGCCGTGTTGAGATCGAAGTATTCCATTCGAAGCAGCTGTTCGGGGGAAAAGAAGAATTCGGTGCACTCGAACGCGGTGACATCGATATGTCTGCTCCGATGGACACCTATAACACTGGGTCGATTCCGGAATTAGGTATCGCTAGCATGCCATTTCTCTGGCCGAGCCCCCGAGCAATGCAGACAAGCCTAAATGCAGGCCTATGGGATCTGGGTGTCAACCAAGCCATGGAAGCTCGCGGTGTTAAGGTACTGGACGTAGCAGCCGGCGGTCCCTATCAGCTGTATGGTAAAGGTTTCGAGATTCGAAAGCCGTCAGATCTTAAAGGGAAGAAAATCGCTGTAAGTGGCTCAGCTGCCAGTCGCGCAATGGAATTAGTTGGTGCGTCTCCCACGTCGATGAGTTCTGGCGACCTTTATGTGGCGTTGCAGCGTGGGACGATCGATGCGACCTCTCGCCCTCTGATCACGGGCATTGGACGGAAGCTCTACGAAGTGTTGGATAACATTACGGTGGTCAATATGTCCTACTTCTCCACCGCTTTGGCGATTAATCTCGATACCTGGAATAAATTGCCTGCCGATATTCAAGCGATCATGCAAGAAGCCGCTAACGAGCGGGGTCAACAGCAACTTGAGATGCTAGAAGCCTATATGGCTGAAGCCGAAGGGTTGTTCGAGAAAAATAATGTGAACTATCACGTGGCATCAAAGGACGAGTTGGCTGGTTTTCAGACCGCTGTTGCCCCCGTCTATGACTGGTGGAAAGGTCAGGTTGTCAATGGTGATAAGTACATCGAGTTCGCCAGAAAAAATCAATAATCTCTCCCTAAAAAGTCGCTTGGTACGTCAAGCGACTTGAGGTCATGAACATGATGTTTTTGATTCGAGTACTCTCTTTTGTGACGTATCGGGTCGCTCAAGTGTCGATTGTCGGTACATTAGCTGTTGTGACTGGTGAGGTTGTTGCTCGGTACATTTTTAACAGCCCAACGCAGTCATCACTTGAGATTACAGAGTACTTTTTGGTTGCGATGGGATTTCTGCCTTTAGCGATGATTTATCAGCGCGGTGGGCACGTTTCAGTTGATCTGGTTGTGAATTTATTCCCAGAGCGGGTGAAGCGGCACTGCCTTACAGCGTCGGCTGTGATTACCGCGATCTTTAGTTTCCTTGTTTTCTGGTTCGGAATGGGTATGACCTTGCATGCATTTGAGTCTCAAACTGCGTCCTCATCTCTAATGGCGTTTCCGATGTGGATTGCCTATCTCCCCATCCCATTGGGATTTTTGGCTTTGGCTTGCCAAGCGACGTTGACGATTTTTGATTCCGATCGCCCCGATGTAAGGATCTAGATATGGATACAGCTACCATGTCGATTCTGGCGATTGCAGCACTCTTCGCAATGATGGCGATCGGCGTTCCAGTTTTCGTTGCCCTCGGTGTGTCGAGTGCGGTAGGCATCTTTTTATTGCAAGGTTTTGACGCACTAAGCGCACTTCCTGGCGTGATGTACGATCGAATGGCTAGCTTCACCTTGGTTGCCGTTCCGTTATTCATTCTTATGGGTGAGATTATTTTTGTCTCGGGCCTCGGGGGTGATATTTATCGTGCTATCCGGATTAGTTTGCACCGTGTGCGCGGATCTCTTGCGGTCGCCAGTGTCTTCGCATGTGCTGTGTTTGGAGCGATGTGTGGCGTGTCCCTAGCCGGCGCAGCAACTATTGGCAAATTTGCGATACCAGAGATGCTGAAAGCAGGATATGCCAAGACGATTGCCACTGGAGTCATTGCGTCCGCTGGCAGTTTAGCGCTTTTGATTCCACCAAGCGTGGGGCTGATTCTCTACGGTCTTGTTGCTGGTGAGTCCGTTGGCTATCTGTTCATTGCAGGGGTGGTTCCTGGCATCATTATTTCTCTGATGATGATGACTTACCTACTCATCTTGGGGTATGTCAAACCAGAACTTATGCCCGCTGTTGATTTGTCGGAGCTTGAAGCAGGACAAAAAGATAATCCATGGGTGGTAACCATCCCTGCTTTATTATTGGTGTTTGCTGTACTTGGCTCGATTTACTTCGGGATCGCAACGCCCAGTGAATCGGCTGCGATCGGCTGCCTTGGAGCCCTTGCGATCGCCGCTTACAAACGGACGCTCAATGTGGAAACTCTTGTACGCGTCATTTCCGATACGACCAAGACCACCGGAATGATTTTAGCGATATTGTCGAGCGCGTTAGTTTTTGGGTATCTGCTAACGCGTTTGCGCTTACCTCAAGATCTTGTGGCTTGGATTGTTGAACAGGGGTTCGATAAATATATGGTGTTGGTTGCCATATTCTTGTTACTGATTGTCATGGGTATGTTCATGGATGTGGTTTCTGTCATTCTGATTGCGACTCCGCTTTTGCTGCCGATTATCAAAAACTTCAATTACGACCCGATTTGGTTCGGTATTGTGATGGCTATCGTTACTGAGATGGCGGTCATTACCCCGCCTGTGGGACTCAATCTCTTTGTGATTCAGGGAATTTCTCCACAGACGTCTTTGATGACGGTAGCTCGTGGTTCATTCCCATTCTTCTTGATTTTGGTGTTGGCGGTGATCCTGTTTACGATCTTCCCTAACCTTGTCCTTTGGCTCCCATTTGGATAGGGGGGATAGATGCCATCACTGAACTCCGGCCCCTTAGAGGGTATTCGAGTCATTGAGCTTGGATCTTTGATTGCTGGACCTTACGCAGGCGCCTTATTTGCTCAATTTGGCGCAGACGTGATCAAGATTGAGCCACCAACAATTGGCGATCCACTCCGAAAGTGGCGCAAGATGGATGGAGATACATCGCTTTGGTGGTACTCGCAGAGTCGAAATAAACAATCGTTAACCCTGAATCTGAAAGATCCAGATGCGCAGGAGGTGTTAAAGCGTTTGGTGAGTGACGCTGATGTGTTAATCGAAAATTTCAGACCAGGGACGCTCGAGAAGTGGAATCTCGGGTGGGACGCTTTATCAAAGGTCAATCCTCGACTTGTCATGCTCCGTGTTTCGGGCTACGGACAATCGGGTCCTCAGGCGTGTAAACCAGGGTTTGCCGCGATTGCCGAAGCGATTGGGGGGCTGAGATATTTGATAGGTTATCCAGACCGAGCGCCGGTAAGAACTGGAGTGAGCATTGGTGATACCTTGGCTTCATTGTATGGCGTTGTTGGGTCATTGATGGCGCTTAGACATGCAGAAGCGACCGGAGAAGGTCAGGTAGTCGATGTCTCATTGGTGGAGTCTGTTTTGGCGGTCACAGAAAGCTTAATCCCAGAATATGGTGCAGATGGCACCATCCGCGAGCGCACTGGATCGAGCCTTCCTGGAATCGCACCCTCGAATACCTACACCACTCGCGACGGTCGCTATCTAGTGTTGGCGGCGAATGGCGACAGTATTTTTAATCGCTTGATGCAGGCGATCGGGAGGCCTGATATCGCTGATGATCCTCAGTTCAAACACAATGACGGGCGAGCGAAGGCCTCTGATGAGTTGGATTCGATCCTCGGAGCCTGGTCAGCATCGGTAACCTTGACTGAGGCGCTCGGTATTCTGGAGGCTGCAGAGGTACCGGTGTCAGGGATCAATTCAGTCGCTGAGGTGTTTGAAGATGAGCAAATTCAAGCGCGTGGTTCGATTGAGCGATACGCGCTTGAGTCTGGATTAAATCTCTGTATGCCAGCGGCTGTTCCCAAATTGACAAAAACACCGGGTGGAACGCGTTGGTTGGGGCCCAAGCTTGGGGAACATAATGAGTCAATTTTAGAGTCGCTGGGTCTTGACCCGCTCACGATTCGGAAAGTGACAGGCGGCGATTGATGGTGGCGCATTCTTCTGATTTGGTCTGTATTCAAGAAGTCGGAATGCGTGACGGGTTGCAAAGCGCCGGTCAGTTCGTCACGACCAAGGATAAAGTCAGACTGATTGACCAATTATCGAAAACTGGGCTCTCAAAAATTGAAGTAACCTCCTTTGTTTCTCCCCAGGCCGTCCCATTGCTTGCGGATGCCGAAGAGGTTCTGGCCTCTATCAATCGACAGCCGAGCGTTACTTACAGTGCGTTAATTCCAAATCTCAGGGGACTTGATCGAGCGCTTGCAGTTGAGCTTGATGAAGTGAATGTGGTGATGTCGGTGAGTGAAGCCCACAATTTGGCAAATTTGAGGATGACCTGTGAGCAGTCAATCGAGCAATTTCGTGAGATTTGCAACAATCGAGGATCACTTCGGGTTAACGGGACATTAGCGACAGCTTTTGGCTGTCCCTTTCACGGAGAGGTTAAACAGTCGACCGTCTTTGATTGGGCCCATCGCTATTTAGATGCCGGCATTGATTCATTAACGCTAGCAGATACGATCGGCGCGGCAACACCTCGGCAGGTCTATGATCTTTGCAGTGGTTTTACTGAGACTTTTCCTTCCATTGAAATCACGCTTCACCTCCACAACACACGTGGTCTCGGAATCGCGAATGCATTATCAGGGATTGCAGCTGGGATTCGCCATTTAGATGCCTCTGTCGGTGGGATTGGTGGTTGTCCGTATGCACCTGGAGCGACAGGCAATGTTTGCACCGAAGATCTGGTGCATGCCTTGATCTTTGATGGGTATCGATGTGAAGTGGATTTAGAACAATTATTAGCGGTTAGTCACGAGCTTGGCGCTTTGCTCTCCGATCCTTTGCCCGGTTTGGTCAGATATGCAGGTTCGAAGCTGACTACGCACCCAATGTCGGATGACTTACAAAGTCGGATGGGTCTCGTTAAGTAAGACTAGTAGTAGGCTGCATTCGCATCATTTTTTTGAGCCGTGCTCTGTCTGAAAGCATAGCTTACGTTACGTCTCTCGTGACTCTTATCCTAAGAAACTAGTGAAGATTTCGTTGAACTTGTCGATGTCTACCTCCAAACCGAGGGATATTGACGGATGAATTGGATCAAACACCACACTCAAACTGCTGTCACACTTGCGTGCATCGGCGCAACGCTCTTGTTTTGTGCTTACGCCATCATCGATTATGAATCGGACCAGTGCCATTACCGAGAGATTCGTGGATTTAACCAGGCTATTGGTGCAAAAGGCTGGTGCCGGATTCTTTAGTTAGATCACCCGGCACGTGCCACTGACAATCTTGGTTCCGGTCCCTGTGTCATGGCGGTGGTAATAAAAAATCCCGTTTCGGAACATACCACCTTCCACTTCGCTACCAAATCGAAAGGTCGTTTCGGAAAAGTAGTGTGTCATTGGTAGCTTACCTCTTGATTTGACTGGAAAGCCGGCCAAGAAGGTTAAATCACCCTTGCCATCGGCTGGAATTTCAAACTGAAACGATCGTTTCGTGATGACGTCGACACAGCGAAAGGTAGTTGGTGGTGCTGCCTGAGCGATCGAGATCAGCGTGGAGATGCTGAGGGCCGCAATCAATTTGAGAAGGTTTTTCATCAGTTTCATCGTCATGGTGATTGGTATTCCCGCTATCATACCGTTCTTTATCCGGTCTTCCACCGGATGATCGCTGACCTGTCCAAGAAGTCCGCTTTCGTCTCGACAAGATCCCTGTAGCGAAGGTTGCGTCATGAGATCGATCTCAACTCGGAATCTTGTATCATCCTTGGACATCAAGAATTTGACCTAAGACTTGGAGAAGTGGATGAGCGATGAATTGAAGGCGTTGGAAAAAGAAGCCGAAGAGCTACGACAAAACCTTTGGATTTGGAAAGGAATCGCCTTTGTCTTGTTAGTGTTATATGTATCCGAGATCGGCGGCTGGCTTTCCTGATGAAAACCATTGGTCTTCTCGGTGGTATGAGCTGGGAAAGCACCCAAACTTACTATTCCCTGATCAACCGAAAGATTAATGAGCGGTTAGGGGGATTTAATTCGGCCAAAATCGTTCTTGTAAGTGTAAATATTGCTGAGATTGAAAACTTTCAGCGCATCAATGACTGGGAGGCTGCTGCTGGGTCATTGATCCAGGCCGCGCGGCAACTCGAGGCAGGGGGTGCCGATTTCATCGTGATTTGAACCAACACGATGCATGAAGTTTACGATCAGGTGAATTCATCTGTCTCAATGCCTGTGTTACATATCGCTGATGCTGCGGGCTTAGCTGCGCAAACAATTGGTGTGACTCGGCTTGGGCTGTTGGGTACGGAATTCACGATGCAGCGTCCATTTTATCGCCAACGATTGAGGGATAGGTTCGACCTCGACATTCTCACTCCTTCATCCGCACAACAAGCATTGGTTCATCGCATTATCTATGATGCGCTGTGTTGTGGACTGATCAATTCACACTCGCGGGAATCTTATCAGGAGGTGATTGCTGATTTGGTTGAGCGAGGCGCGCAAGCTGTCATCCTTGGATGTACTGAGATTGGTTTGCTGATTTCAGAAGACGACTGTAGCGTTTCAATCATTGACACGACTGTCATTCAAGCAAATCGAGCAGTAGACGAAGCGCCCAATGAGTAAATGTTGCGCACGGCTCAGAATGGTGAGAGAGAGTGCAAAATCTGCGTTTATCCACACAATGATCCACAAGGTTTTTGGATAACGTCGGAGTAAACGCCATGGATAACCTTTTAACGGCACGATTTCCGGAGAATTTCTCGGATCTTGAGTAGAAGAGCATGCGAAAGTAAAAAATAAATCAAATGGTTCATTTCGGTCCAACGCGATGTCGCTGTCGGCTCTATCGATTGGCTAAAGAACACTTGAATAAGTTCCGAGTGAGCCTATTGTCCCTATGGCGATCAACGGGAGTACTAGCATGCGGAAAGCCTTAGTGGTGGTGGATTCGTTTTTGACGGTTTTGTTTGGGCTGACTTTAGCGGGATTGCTGATTGTTTACGCAGGTCTTGGTGATGATCTGGATATTCTCGTGTTCTTTGTGGTTCTCGGGGTTCCCTACGGACTTTTACGATTTGTGGTATTGGGTAGTCCCATCCCCTTTACCGCGTTACCGAAGGACAAATCCTTGTCGGGTGATTAAGTTGTGGGGTTGGAGCTCACGCACTGATCGCAGAGACCGTGAATCTCAATCGTTGATCGAGTGGGTCGTAGCCCGACGTCGTTGGCGAGTGAATTCAGATGTCGCTCGAATTCTGTATTGATGATCTCGGAGACCTGATCGCATCCATCGCAAATGGCAAAGCTCGTGACTTGATGGGATCCGCATTGAGTGTGCTGACAGGCGAGAAAACTGTTCATGCTTGCCAATTTGTGGGCAAGACCGAGGTCTAATAGTTTATCGAGTGCACGATACACTTGTGGCGGTGCTCGAAGCCCATGCTCACCGAGTCGTTCGAGAATCGTATAGGCACTCAGAGGAATCGAGCTTTCTTCTAAGACACTGAGGACGAGCGTTTGATTCTTGGTGAGTTTCAAATCTGCCATTAATACCGACTCCGCAGTGATGTTCGAATGGAATCACCAAGTGGCGAGGTTGAGAGAAGAAAGCAAACTACCGCCGCGACGACGATGCTGGGGCCTGATGGGGTGTCAAGGCTGAGTGACCCGAGCAAACCCAGAATGACTGACACGACACCGACGACGGAAGACACGATCATCATCTGCCCTGGAGTGATTGAGATTCTGCGTGCAGCGGCTGCTGGAATTATCAATAACGAAGTGATCAGAAGCACTCCAACAATTTTGATCGCAATTGCGATGACAGCGGCAATTAATAACAGAAACATTATTTCAACTGTCTGTGCTCTGATGCCCTCTGCCTCCGCTAACTCGCGGCTGACGGTTACCGCAAACAGAGAGCGCCAGATGATGGCTAAGACCGCTCCGGTGACGAGAATTGTAGCTCCGATCATCCAAAGATCTGATTTCGATACAGCCAAGATATCACCGAACAGAAGACCCATGAGATCAACGCGAATCCAGGTCATCAGCGACAACACCACAAGTCCGATGGCGAGCGACGCGTGCGCGAGAATCCCGAGCAATGCATCTGAGGAAATACTCGACCGTCGTTGCAGGATCAGCAAGGTCGTGGCCACTAAGGTACAGATCACGAAAACGGAAAGTTCGAGGTTCAGCTCAAATAAGAGTCCAAGCGCAATTCCTAACAGTGCTCCGTGCGAGAGCGTGTCGCCAAAATAAGCGAGACGTTTCCAGATCACGAAACAACCCAGAGGTCCGGCAATCAGAGCGAGCCCAGCACCGGCGAGAATTGCTCGAACAAAGAAATCATCAATCATACTGGCATCCCTGGTGATCCTCATGATCGATTGATCCGTCTGGCGCGTGGTGGTGGTCATGATCATGCTGATACAGCGCCAGATCGGAGTGACCCCGCAGACCAAACAGTGTTTGAAATTCTTCGGTCTGAGCAACATTGACTGGCGCGCCTGAGCAACAGACATGTCCATTGAGACAGATCACTTGATCCGTTTTCGCCATCACCACGTGCAAATCATGGGAAATCATCAAAATGCCACATTGAAGATCATCTCTGATTGATCCAATCAACTGATAAAGCTCGTTTTCTCCAGAGAAATCCACACCCTGAACTGGTTCGTCAAGGACCAGAAGATCGGGTTCTCGGGCGATGGCACGTGCAATTAAGACTCGTTGAAACTCACCGCCAGATAACAGTCTGAGCTCCTTATGCATTAAATGTTGAATGCCTGTTGCTTGAATCGCTTGAGCCTGTGCGTTGATCGATGGCTGAGCAGTGAGTCGCATAAAATGCTCGACATCGAGCGGTAAGGTCCAATCAATCGCCAGTTTTTGCGGGACGTAGGCGACCTTCAGTCCTTTTCTTCGATAGGACTTGCCGGTGGTGGGTTTTAAGATGCCGAGTGAGAGCTTTGCGGTGGTGGATTTACCAGATCCATTGGGCCCAATCAGTGTCACAATCTCGCCTGGATCCACCGATAATGAGACCGCTTCAACTAACCAGCGATCTGGAGCTTGGTATCCGGCGTTGGTTAGTCGGATGAGAGCTGTGTCCGACATCGTTTCGAGGTCCACTTTTCAATCACTGACGTAATGTTATATCATAACGTTTTAATTGTCAGGTGGTTCTGTGCGTCGGAAACTTTCTTGGGTCGGATTGGTTTTACTATCGGGTTTCCCCCTCCTATCCAGAGCAGATGGGCTTTCCATTGTCTCGTCGATACCACCGATTCATTCAATTGTTCAGTCGGTAGTGGGAGATCGCGGGTCAGCATCTTTATTGCTGGAAGGGTCATCTTCTCCGCATCATTTTGCTTTGAAGCCATCCCATGCGCGACAGCTTCAAGTGGCTGATGTACTAATCCTGGTGGATTTTGGTTTGGAATCCTTTTTAAAGAAACCCGTTGCCAGCCTGCCAAATATTCAGGTGGTTGAATTATCGAGCGCTCCGGGGCTCCGCTTATTTGAAAGCAGAGAAGTCGGCGTCTTGAATCCGTTATCATCCAATGGACACACGCATGATCACGCGCATCACGATCACGAGACTCAAGACGATTTGCATCTTTGGCTTGATCCTGAGAATGGCATTGTCATGGCCGCCTACCTGGCGGAGATTTTCGCAATCCTTGACCCCGCCGGCGCGGACCTGTATCAGGCAAATTTTCAGCAATTTCGCAAGCAAATGACGCTGCAAATCAAACGCTTAAAGGCGCGTTTAACACCCTATCGAGAAAAGCCGTACGTGGTGTTTCATGATGCCTATCAGTACTTCGAAAAACGCTTTGATCTGAAAGCGTCGGGTGTTCTCACGCTGAACCCAGAGATGGCCGCCAGTGCGAAGGTTGTTCAAGAGCTTAGAGTCTATATCCAACAACACAATGTTCGCTGTGTATTTCGTGAGCCCCAGTTTTCATCCGCGATTCTTGAGTCCTTGGTTGAAGGTTTAGATGTCGAAATTGGAATCTTTGATCCACTGGGGGCTTCAGGAGTACGCGGCGTGGCGTTGTACCCGCAAATCATCGAAGGCATGGCGGATGCGTTCGAACAATGCGTGAGCCGTGATTGATGTTTCTCAAGGATTTGTGACAAATACTCTATTCTGATGGACTGTTCTGAAGGAGTGAATGCATGAAAGCAAATGTGGGTGGTGCTGATAAATGGGCACGGATTCTTGGCGGGTCGTTTCTTTTAGGTCTGGTGATAGTTGGTGCGATCGGGTCTTGGGGTTTGATCGGTTTAGTCTCGCTCGCCACAGGGCTTGTTGAGCGTTGTGGTCTTTATTCCATGATCGGGATATCTACCTGTAAACTGAACGACTGATGCTTGATCCATGGTCAGGCGAAAGAGCAAATGAGGCCTGACCTTGAAACAGCATATTTCGATCCTCTCGCCGACCGCCATTTTGGGCTACGGATTTCCTGAATCGTCGTTTCGAGCGGGAATGGCACGGCTTCCGCAGGCCATTGCAGTCGATGCTGGCTCGACTGACCCAGGCCCCTATTACCTCGGTTCTGGACAGTCTTTCACCAATCGAGAAGCGGTGAAACGTGATTTGGCTTTGATCATTGAAGCCGGACTTGACGCTGAGATTCCTGTGTTAATTGGAACCGCTGGCGGATCCGGTGCAGCTCCACATCTCTCGTGGTGCCTTGAGATTGTGAATGACGTGTTGGTCGAGCTCAATCAGACGGCGAGGGTGGCACATATTGAGTCTGATCAAACAGCAAATGATCTGATCACTGCGTTGCATGAGCACCGGATTAGCCCTTCGGGTCCAGTTCCGTCACTGACAGTCCCGGACATTTCTGAGTCAACACATATCGTCGCGCAAATGGGCGTCGAGCCTGTGATCGCAGCCCTCAAAGAAGGCGCACAAATCGTTGTTGCCGGCCGTTGTTATGATCCAGCTGTGTTTGCCGCAGTCCCTGTGATGCTGGGCTTTTCTGAGGCCTTGGCGCTCCATATGGGAAAGATCTTGGAATGCGCAGCGATTGCCGCGATTCCAGGGAGTGGGTCAGATTGTATGTTGGGAACCCTAGACGCCACTGGATTTGTTCTCGAGGCCTTAAATCCTGACCGTCGATGCACGGTGACTTCAGTGGCCGCCCACACTCTGTATGAAAAGTCTGATCCGCGGTTATTGCCCGGACCTGGTGGTTTGCTTGATTTGACAGGATGTCAATTTGAGCAGATGGATGATCGACGAGTCCGGGTCACTGGCACGCAATTCGTGAAAAGCGATCAATACACCATCAAATTAGAAGGTGCGAAGCCTGTTGGTTACCGAACGATCTCATTGGCAGGGATTCGATCGCCGGATTTGATTGCACAGTTGGATACAGTCTTGGAATCCGTCAAGGATCAGGTGTTTCAGAATTTTGGGGAGATAGAAATCGCCGAGGTGAAACTCTTGTTCCGCTGTTATGGCCGTGACGGTGTGATGGGAGAGTTAGAGCCGATGCGACAGGCACAGCCGTATGAGATTGGGCTGGTCATCGAAGTAGTCGCAAAGACTCAGGCGTTGGCTGATACTGTTTGCTCGTTTGCTCGATCGACCCTGTTGCATATCGGTTATCCCGGCCGGCAATCAACGGCTGGAAATCTTGCTTTTCCCTATTCGCCCTCGGATAGTTCGCATGGATTGGTCTATGAGTTCAGTGTGTATCACTTGCTGACGGTGGATGACCCCCTGACTCCATTTCCACGCAGGACGCAGCAATTGGGGATCAGGTCATGATGTTATCGGATCTCGCGACTGTAATTCGATCAAAAAATGCGGGGCCGTTTGAGCTGACCTTTGACGTCTTATTTGCTAACCAAGACGATTATCAACAGGTGGTTGCATCCAAACAATTGTCAGCAGAATCGTTTGCGGAACTCTATGCAATTGATTTGGCTGATGTCCTGTCGGTCGTTGAATTCGAACCCGCACTCGCCATCAAGATCACGATTAAGCGCGCACGATCCTCGGGTGCGTTTGGCGAAACCGATGTGTATGGAGCCCAACAGCATGCACCACTGTTGAGCCTTTGGATTCCGGACTAGCGGTACAAAGCCTCCATCGCTTGGCGTGTGATGACCGCCTCGGTACCTAGGTCAATATCGACATCGGCCCAAGTAATCGGCTGATCACGCTTGATCTTGTTGTTCAACTTGACTCGATGTGCGAGCCCAATGGGTAAACCGCCAACGGCCAACGATTTGCTAGAGGGCATCAATTTCCCATAAACAGTACAGCCGCCTTCACCATCGAGCATTTCTCCGGCATTCAAGTCGCGCTTAGCGGTTGCCACCACATCACTGTGGAAGTCCAAGGTCGAACCCGTGGGCTGGTTTAACAAAGCGGCAGACAAGATCGACATATTGAGCTCGAGTCCGATCAAGTGAAAGGGCTTATACATGGCTGAGTAGCGACCGGTCGAGTCGGTGTTCATGCCGTATTGTTTGAAGCATGCGGATGCATAATCGTTCGGGGCTTCGATCACCACGTAAACGCCCCATCGAAGATCCTTGTAGACGGGGCGACCATCGCGTTCAACGGAGGTGACAACCTCAACCATTCCACTATCCTCGAGTTGCCCGCCGACATAATGGGGACGGAGGATGTGTGCGAGATCATCCATTCCGGCTGGCGGAAATGCCAATCCGTCGTCTGGCGCTTTGAGTCCTGTACCATTTGATATCGCGGCCATCTCGAGAGCCGACTTGGTGCCGTCGAGAAAGCTATTAAACATCTGGCTCTTCATGCCCGCTTGTGCGGCTTGTTCTGGCGAGAGGCCATAGTGATCCCAGATGGTGTCGGGTGTCGAGTAATGATATTCCGGCAAGTATTTGGTGCCTTTGCCGGCAGCCACGACATGGAATCCGCTGGCACGCGCCCACTCCACCAATTCAATGGTGAGTGCCGGTTGGTCGCCATAGGCCATTGAATAGACAATTCCCGCCTCACGCGCTTCTTTTGCAAGGATGCCACCGGCCAACACATCAGCCTCGACATTGACCATCACGATATGAATCTTTGCTGCAATGGCCATCTTCGCGTGCGCGATGCCAGCAATCGGATTTCCGGTGGCTTCGACCAAAACATCGATGCCGCCGGCATCAATCATGGATTGTGTGCTGTCGAAGAACTCAGTTGCCTTCAGTTGTGCGTCTGACCAACCCACCGTGCGACAGGATTGTTTGGCGCGATCCGGGTCAAGATCGGCAATGGCTTTGACTTCAAGACCGAGGGTCGTTGGAACTTGGCTTAAAAACATCGAGCCGAATTTTCCAGCTCCAATCAGTCCAACTTGGACTGGGCGATCAGCGCGTTTGACGAGTTCATCGTAGAGATACATGAAATGCCCTTAAGCCGGCTGTGACAGTAACTCTTGAAGGCAATCGTCCTCAAGCGCTTGGATGGGAGTGAAGTCGCGATGAGCGATCCATTCTTCACGATTAAACGCGCGAATGTGATTGCTGACCTCGCATAATGAGAGATACACGATGGTACGCCCCAAGGGTGAAATGTTTGGCGGACTTGCGTGCACCAACAGAGACGAGAATATCAGCACGCTACCAGCAACACCGGTTGGTGCAACACAGCCACCTTGGTCAGCAAGTTCAGTCACGGTCTCACGATCCAGTGTCCAAAGCGGGTAACTGGTGGTCTCCAGGTCGTGGCCGGCTTTCACCACGCCATGTTTGTGGCTTCCTGGGATGAACAATAAAGGCCCATTCGCGGCGGTCACGTCGTCAAGAAAAACACTGATATTCATGGCCCGAGGTTCTGGCATTTCATCATCCCGTTTCCAGGTGCCGTAGTCCTGATGCCACTGCCAAACCGCGCCGTCGAAGGGCGCCTTCGCATTCACTTTATATTGGTGCATGTAGACCTGGCCATCGAGAAGTTGTTCAACCGGTTCAATCAGTCGTGGATGAGATCCGAGTCGACGAAATCCCTCGTTGTATTGATGCGCGGCGAACGCGGTTCGCGCCACACCACTTTTTTCGCGCCAGACTTCTTGGCGATCTTGTTGATAGATTGCCTCTGCTTCGCCTTTCAAAAACGCAGCCTCTTCTGTCGAAAATAAATTCGGTAAAAAGATGTAGCCTTCGCGATCAAATTGTTCGAGTTGTTGTTGGGTCAGTTTCATTGGTGACTCCTTCGGTTGTTATTGTTGGTGGGAAGCGGTCAAGCGCTCGTAGGTCATTTGACCGGCAGAAACGGCGTGCTCGGATGCCAGATCTCGAGCCAGTGTTGGGTTTTGTTCAATGATGGCTTTGCTGATCGCACGATGCTCATTCCAGATCCCCGGTCGAATCGTGTGGACTGCCAATACTTGGTGCATTGACCGTTCCATGTGAGTCCATGATTGGTTGGCGATGCGCAAGATTTCAGGGTTTCCCGACTGCTCATATAATGTTCGATGAAAGGCAATATCAGCGTCTGCTAACGCCTTGACTGAACCTGATTGAACGGCCATATCACCTTGTTCAATGAGGCTGGTGAAGAGATCTTCTCGTTGCTCTGAGCTCTGTTCTGCGCAGAGATACGCAGCTAGCCCATCGAGTGCACCTCGGACTTGATACAGATTTCGCAGTTGTCGCGCATCCACTGGAGCGACCATTTTGCCTTTCCGACCATAATCGGAGACCAAGCCTTCTCGCTCAAGGAGCAGCAAAGCGTGACTAATCGGTTGACGACTGACCCCGAGTTGCTCAGCAAGCTCCTCTTGTCGCAAGGGTTTCTCGGGACTCAACAAGCCCTCGAGGATTCGTGATCGTAGTGCGGTGTATACCTGGTCGATTAAATCGGTTCTTTGAATCTGCACTTCGGGCTCTCTGAATTCTGAATTCAGAATTCAGTGAATCAATTCCATGAATTTAAGTCAATCAAATTTCCACTGAAGACACGAGATGCCTTGCCTTGGGTTGCTGGCTTAGCATGTCCAAGGTGCCTGTCTATGATTAGCGACTTTAAGGCCGAATCGATCACAGGCCTCAGTACGATTCGATTCGCTCAGAGCGCCAGAATCAATTAACGCGCTGATTGCACTAAAAGCGATATGTTTTGCATCCACTTCAAAAAACTCTCGCAGTGCGGCCCGATGGGCAGAGCGACCAAAGCCATCCGTACCAAGAATATAGAATGGGGCATGAATGTAAGGCGCGATTTGTGCCGGTACTGCGCGGACATAATCCGTGGCGCAGATGACTGGATCGGTGCCAGCTAAATGGTGAGTGACATGAGAAGTCGAGTCTGTTGCAAAAAGTCGTTTGTCTCGTTCGCACGACTGCGCATCGCGGGCGAGTTCGCTATATGAAGTCACAGAGAAGAGATGACAGCACACATTGAAATTCGTCGTGAGGAGATCGGCGGCCTCAATCACTTGTTGGAGAATCGTTCCAGAGCCGAGTAATCGAATCACTGACGCTGACTGATCACCGAGGGTTTTCAGAGGGTAGAGCCCACGAATGATATCGTCGTGTTTCTCGGCTGGCAGCGATGGGTGTGCGTAGTTTTCGTTCATCACTGTGATGTAGAAAAACTCGTCGACTTTCTCGTCAACCATCCGTTGGATCCCATAGTCGATGATGATCGCGAGCTCGTAGGCGAAACAGGGATCATAGGCGCGACAGTTGGGGACGGTTCCAGCAATGAGGTGGCTCGATCCATCTTGATGTTGTAAACCTTCTCCTGACAGAGTGGTTCGTCCGGCAGTAGCGCCGAAAAGAAACCCTCGGGCTCGCTGGTCAGCAGCCGCCCAGATCAGATCCCCGATCCGCTGGAAACCAAACATGGAGTAGTAGATATAGACTGGGAGGAGCTCAATGTTGTGGACTGAATACGACGTTGCAGCGGCCGTCCAGGAACTGATGGCGCCAGCTTCCGAAATGCCTTCTTCCAAGAGTTGTCCATCGAGTGCCTCTTTATAAGAGACTAAAGAGCCTGCGTCTTCTGGCTCGTAGGTTTGGCCGTGCGGTGAGTAGATGCCGATCTGATGAAATAAGGTCTGCATGCCGAATGTCCGTGCTTCATCAGCAACAATAGGAACCAGGTGTTTTCCGAATTCACGCTCCCTGAATAAACCCCCAAGAATGCGAACCAGCGCCATGGTGGTGGACATGGCTTTACCGGCGGCTTGAAGTGCCGACTTGGCGTAGATTTCTTTCTGTGGACGCTTTGGAAGTGCATTCGAAGTTGAACTGAATCGTCGCGGTAGATAACCGCCGAGATCTGCTCTGCGAGCTTTGAGATAGCGAAGTTCGGGTGATTCAGGTGCTGGTTTTACGAACTCCAATCGTTCCACTTGCGCATCAGAGAGCGGTAAGCTAAATCGGTCCCGAAACGCCAGAAGACTCGCAATATCGAGCTTCTTCGCCTGATGTGCTGTCATTTTTGACTCACCAGCACCGCCCATTCCATAACCTTTTTTGGTTTTCGCCAAAATCACGGTGGGTTGACCATGGTGATGTTTGGCGTGTGCGAAGGCTGCGTAGAGTTTTTTGAAGTCGTGTCCACCTCGTTTTAAAGCATTGATTTCAGCGTCAGTCATGTGTTTGACCAATGCGGCCGTTTTAGGGTCCTTCTCGAAGAACTTATGCCGATTATAGTCGCCGTCCTTGGAGCCCAGGTTTTGGTATTCGCCATCGGGCGTTTCCGAAAATCGTTGAAGCAGCACATGCTCATGATCGAGTGCAAACAGAGTGTCCCATTCGGACCCCCAGAGCACTTTGATCACGTTCCAGCCGGCACCGATAAACAGAGACTCAAGTTCCTGGATAATCTGCCCATTACCTCGAACTGGTCCATCCAGGCGTTGTAGATTGCAGTTAACAATAAATGTGAGGTTGTCGAGGTTTTCACGAGCTGCAAGCGTTAACGCGGCCAAGGACTCAGGTTCATCCATCTCACCATCACCAAAGACACCCCACACATGTCGCTCGCCTGTCTCTCTCAGCTGTCGATGTTCAAGATAGCGCATGAAGCGCGCTTGATAGATTGCAGAGATTGGCCCGATCCCCATTGAGCCGGTTGGCACCTGCCAAAAATCCTTCATCAACCAGGGGTGGGGGTATGAACATAATCCTTGCCCTGGAACCTCTTGCCGATAGTTGGCCAGATCGCATTCTGATAAACGATCTTCCAAATAGGCGCGTGCATAGACGCCAGGCGCTGAGTGGGGTTGAAAATACACCAAATCTCCATCAAAGCTGTCGGTGCGTGCTCGAAAAAAGTGGTTGAATCCGACTTCAAAGATTTCAGCACAAGAGGCATAAGAGGCGATGTGGCCACCGAGTTCTCCATAGGCTTGATTGGCGCGAACAACCATTGCAAGTGCATTCCATCGAATCATTGAGGTGATGCGTTGCTCAAGTTCCAGATGACCAGGATATGACGGCTGGTCTTCAAGCGAGATGGTGTTTTGATAGGCGGAGAAGGGGGCTTTGGTTTGGCCAACGCCGAGCACACGTGCCTCCTGGTCGAGGGCGTCTAATAGCGCTTTGGTCGCTTGTTTGCCCTCCTCTCGAACCATTGATCGCAGGGCATCGATCCACTCTTGGCAAGTCTCGTCGTCAACGGATGGCCGAATGCTTTCGGGGGTCAGTGAGCTCATTGCAGGTCTCCTTGCGTTCTCACTGAAGTATAAAACTGTTGAATGAGTGGTTTTCGGCGAATGAATTGTGCGATTTCTCTAATATTAGTGATAATGGCTAATGAATAGCAGTTTTGGAGTGATTCATTCATGATCGATGGGATTGATTCGAAAATTCTCAAAGCACTTCAGCGTGACGGGCGATTATCACAACTGGAGTTGGCCGAAGAGGTGGGGTTATCGCCAACACCCTGCGCGAGGCGCGTGAAGAAGCTTGAAACCGAGGGCTATATTCGCGGTTATACAGCACTGATCGATGAAGAAAAGCTCGGTTTCGGTTTCAGCATCTTTGTATCAGTCAGACTCGATAAACAGATTGATGACCGGTTATTGAGTTTTGAGCAGGCAGTGAGCCGTTATCCAGAAGTGGTGGATTGCTGGCTCATGACTGGAGGCTTTGATTATCTCTTACGGGTTGCCGTTTCGGATTTGCATGATTTCGAGAGATTTCTCACACGAAAATTAACTAAAATTGAGGGCGTCGCCTCCATTGAATCGTCAATTCCTCTTCGGCGTGTGAAAAAAAGTATGGCACGATTGATAGGACATGACTTGGTTGATAGTTTTTAAATCGGTGTCTCAGCCTAAGGTCTGATGGACCAAGGGCCGTTAATTTGTTGGTCTGGATAATTGAGGGTGACCAACTGTTTTAAAATTTTCTGGTGGCCCCGAATCAGCATTGGTCTATCGTGCACTAATGTTATCAAGCTCGCCTTTGCAGACTGGATATATATTTGAGGGGTTACATGCACTACTTTACTGCCGTTCTTGTTTTCTTCCTAGCAGCGGTATGTCAGCCCTCATTTGCTGAGGTTCGAAGTCCTGAGGAAAGCCTCTCCTCAGCGGTGGCCTCAGAGAATGTTGTGGATGTCCAATTAGTGATAGACGAGCTCCATCATATTGACGTTAGCGCTGGTAATTTCAAAATTGTAGCTGAGAGTCTCTTATCATGGCAGGCAGACCCGTCTTGGAGAGAACACATCCAACAAATCCGAGAGCCACAATTTTTTTATGGACACTTGTTAGAGGATTTGCAGAAAAAAATTTGGGTCCCGGAGTTCGTGCTCGCAAATGCGGAGGCGAAACGGGAGACCATGGTGCGGACACTACTTGTGCACCCGAATCTCAGGGTAGAGCTTTATGAAAAATTTGACGCTGTCCTAGCGATGGACACCGAGTTGCCGGGATATCCTTTCGAGGACCTCGACATAACGATTGACATGCAGGCGATTAACGGGTCCGTTCAAGAACTCAGACTGCGGCCAGTCGCGTTAGCGTTGGGCCATGCCGGCGTCGAGCATTCGGTAATCCACGGCAATTGGTCTGCCAGAGAATTTTTTTTTGCTGAAACGCGGATACCGTCTCTCAATTTTGGTGGGAGCAAAGAATTTTCCGAGGCTAGTTTTCACGTTACTGTACAGCACGACTATATCGATGTTGCCCAGAAAATCTTTATTCCATTGATGGCCATTATCATCCTATCCATCGTCATCAGTAGGTTTTGTTCCCTCACCCTAGTAAACGCTGGACAAAACGCACGAATCGTAGGCCAGTTAACGCTTATCTTAACAACGATAGCGCTCAAATTTTCACTGAGTAACGAGCTACCGCGTACACACTATGTGACGTTCTTAGATCTGTTATTTCTGTCGGTAACTAGCGTGGTTACGATTAATCTGCTGACTAGTGTGTACATTAATCACCTTTTCACTCAAGGCAATCATGAATCCGCAATTCAGCTCCAAATTAGGTCTGATTGGATCCTGCCCATTCTCGCTATCGTTTTGATCGGGATATGCTTCGCCCTGACGGTTATTTAGCTTCCAAGAATTTGATGCATTTCTTCTTCGCATGTTTAAGCACTGGAAACAGGCTTGTCTGGTACGAAAAAACGACACAAAGTCGGACGGGATATGGACGCGGGGAAGTCAGCGTGGTTCTGAAGACAATGTTGAATAGTTTGGGCTGCTTCACAGGTTGCAGGTATGTACCTTTATCGTGTACGAGCCGATTGTGGATATAAAAGATATGCTACATGCGCTCGGGGGTCGGCAGAAAAGCTTCTTCCTCCTGTCGATGCTTTTTGAAATAGATCATCTAGGTGCCTCTGTTGTTTGGCTTCTTGCCCCTGGTCCATTGTTTGGACTCATTGCGAAGCGCTTGTTGATGATCGAGTCGGTGCTTGGAAACGAACGGCTGTGCAATTTTCAACCTCAGCTGGCGGATTGACGCTTAAAAGTGCTTAGGTATCTGGATATTTAGAATGCCGAATAGTCGTTTCAGAATTCAATGAGGCTAAACTGTCGAGTGATCCTAGTCTTATATTCATACTAGAAGTAATATTTCACAGAGCCTTATAAGACCGAAAAGAGGATGAGAGTTGAAATGCCGTATCCAACAAAAAGGACAGATAATTCCGCTGAAGTACAGCGTTGGTTTGACAGTTTTTATGAAACGTTTGTAAGTGGAAAAGGGGATTTTTCCGGAGTCATCAATCAAGGTTTTAATAACAAGATTATTGGTTTACCTAAAAACGGCCACGGGACCGGGTTCAAGCATGGTCTTCATGTGATCCGAGGCGGGTCTGATTATTATGAAAAACGGCAGCAGAATCTCGAAGAGGTGGTCATAGCGATTAAATTATTTGCTTATGTGAACCCGGAGCTCTCGGCCCGGCGGATCGCAGAACTAAAAAAAACAATGAGGCATCATCAGGGTATAAACGCAACGCTTCCCGCTGTTGAAACCAAAAACCCTATGACTCGTATCGCAGAGATCCAGCGAAAAAAAGATCTTTTACAGATAAAGCTCGATGTGATTTTACACTGGATCAATGTCATTGAGGATAATGTAAGAGTGGATTACTCAGCAGTTATCGGTGATGCAGATCAACAACAGATGCTTCTCAAACATCACGAGCTGTTAAACGCAAGTATGAATTCAGTTAAAACAATACTGGAATTGATGGTAGCTGATGCTCACGACATTGTTGGAACTTCAAAGGTCGAATTACGATCCGATCTCCACGCTGGGTTCACGGCAAACGGGGAGTTTAAAATTACCAAAGAATTTCTAAATTTCGCTATCCAGGCTAGAGCTTCGTCCTCATACGGTGTCAAATGCTCTGGTGAAATGGAACTTCGCTACAATATTCCCGCAAAGATTACTGCAACTGGTGAAGCCTTCGCAGGTATTCGAGGAGAAGCATCCGCTGAGCTAATAGCAAATGCAGAAAAAATTTCTGTGGGCGGCGAGATATCTGCCGAAATGGGGGTGGTTATATCTGGCAATTTAGCTATGGATTTCGATTATCTTCTTAGTGTTGAAGCGGGTGGAAAAGCTATTGCCGGCGCTTTGGCAAAAGCCGAAGCAAAATTTACGATAGACGGTAAAGAAATAAGCGCCAAAGCAGCGGCAGAGGTTTTTGCTGGACTTAAGGTCGAGGGCGAAGTCAAGGCCGGATTTAAGTACGATGGAAATACTTTTATGACTTGGACTGGATCGGGGTCGGCGTCCTTGGGAGTTGGCGCTTCAGCAGAATGTAAATTTGCCTGTGGAGTATTTGGTGACGTATCCGTGGGTGCCGAAGGCGGAGTTACTCTTGGTACTGGAGCTACTTTGGGAGCTGAAGTCTCGATCAATACCGGTGCTATGGCTTCAGCCTGTGAGCAAATTTATTTTGATGGCATGCATCATCTCGTTGGATATAACGCGAGCGGGCGAAGACATTTCATACAGCCTAAAAATAATAGGGAGATGGCAGAACAGGCAATT
This sequence comes from uncultured Litorivicinus sp., assembly GCA_902528165.1. GTDB lineage: Bacteria > Pseudomonadota > Gammaproteobacteria > Pseudomonadales > Litorivicinaceae > HIMB30. Next base: position 4,076 of record CABZRL010000011.1, on the reverse strand, counting down.
CAAGCAATTTCACAGTTGCGGGTGCGTTTAGTGATGGAGCAGTCTGAACTACACGAATTTGAGTTGATTGATGCTTGGAACGCGCGTTTAGAAAAACTAGGTTTTGACTCAGCGGCTAAACGACTTGCGACAATGCAGTAGGAAGCGAATTTAGTGAAAGAGTCGTGTTTGAAGGTTGTTGAAGGTTGGAGCACAGAATCAGATTCTTATAACGCTTGTGCCGGTAGATATGCAAAATAAAAAGAGGATGTAGGATTGCCTCAGCAATAGATAGAGCGAAATTACTACAGTATCGTTAGCAGTGAAGCTTGTTGAGCTGGACCTAAGCAAATTAAAACTCTGTAATTAGTCGATTTGAGGTTTTCAAGTTGATCGGTATCGCGGTCAATCAATTAAGCTTAAATGGTTCGCCAATTTTTCTAAAACCATTTTTGTTACAACACCTTTTTTGAGTAATATGTTGGTTGGTGAAATTTAAATCTAATCAACGTTGCGAGTAGTCAGTGAGCGAGCTTTCCAGAGAGTTGCAGCGACGACAGAAGAATCAAGAACAGTTCAGCGCGCTGTTGGAGGGTTATAATGATCTGATGTCTGCGCACCAAAAGCAGCAGGCAACGGTTATTGCACAGTTGCGGGAGTACACGGAAGAGTTCGAAAGCTTGTCGACAGCGGAGAGTGAGGTCCGTTCGGAATTGAGTTCTCTCAAGACTGAAGTGGCTGAGCTAAGTGCCGTTATTTCAGAATTAGAACAGACACACGTGTCCCATACTGACCAACAGTTAAAGATTTTTTCTTTGATGGTGGAAAAAAATAAAGCGTTTGAAGAAAACGTAGGAAAATTCAAAGTGGTACTGATGGCAGCGTTGGGTGTAGGCCTTGTTTGGTTTATAACGCTGGGGGTTATAATAAGTGTGAAGGTCGGATAGCGAAAAAATGACACAACGTAGCGACGATAACTGGAAAAAGAAAGCGGAGGCTCAAGTTGACGCGTTGCATAATAATATTTCAGGCATAGCCAGTGGTCATGCGACCTGGCAGCGCCGTATGGAGCAGAAACTGGATCAGTTAACGCAGCTAGTCGCTGAATTAAGCGCGGCTTCACCGCCGACGGTTAACCCAGGGCTTTCCCTGCCAACGAGAAATAAAGGCGTTTTTACGAATGCTAACGCGTCCAATTGGTCCCTCGCAGATCGTCACAGCCCGACCACTGCAACAGGTGCCTCGGGCTCAATGATCGAGATGGGTCAGGGTCGGTTTGCCGCTGGGGTACCCCTGTCACCCTCTTCAAACTTAATGTCGACTGGTCTTCCACTCAGCCCCCCATCACTTATCCCACAGTTGGAAGAATCCTTGTTCAGTTCAGCCAAGGTGATGCCCAAGATTGATGAGACGATTGCAAACGTCGACAGTACGATGGGGAACTTGGATCTGTCGGGAGCCTCCATTGAGCCGGCACCTAACGAAATAACCACGCTCTTGGACTTCCTCAAAGAGACGAGCTCCTCGGTTGAAAAAGATCTGACAGACGGCGGTTAAGGTTGATGCAGTCACTAATTCGTGCTCAGACCGCGGTCACTGACGGCGCAGTAAAGCTCGCTGCCGAGATACAAAATGCAAGCAGTACCATCGGCGAAGAGGTAACATCAACAGTCTCAGAATCTGCTGAATCCGCAGAGTTGGTCGCTAGTTCGGTGTCTGAAATGATCGAGGCTATCGCCGACGCTGTTACCAAAGTTGTGAGCCCAGAAACTGTTCAAGAATTGACTGATGCCCTCGAAAGTGCCGCAAACGATCTGAAAGAACTCGCTGAAAATACGGCCGATATCGGTCCGGATTTCGCCGAAGTAGTCTGTCAAAAGTATGATGAACTCGTTGACATTGCGTCTGAAACTAAAACCGAAATCGAAAATTTAACCACCGAAGTGAGTCAATGCCTCTCAGACTCAGTCAGTGCTTTTCAGTCAAGCAGCTGGTCAGCTGCCAGAGACGCACTGGACGGCGTTTCGAAAAAGGCTCTGCAGATGGGATTGGAATCAAAATTGGAGACTGTCCAAGCTGACTTTTTGGCTACGGCAGGTAACGCCGGAGAGATTGCACGTCAGCAGGCCGCTGCGCTGAGCTCAGCGCAGGTGGCTTCTATCATCGCTGAATACAGTGAATCCAAAGTTGATGATGTTATTAACCGCGCAGTGTCCAGCGTTGAAGAGGTGAAAACATTTATTGAGAAAAAAGCGCAGACGATTTTTGACGATTTAGAAAAATTTAAAACAACCATTGCTGGCATAGTTGAAGGCATCGAGGCTGCTGTAGAGAAGGTTTCTGGTGTGTTTGAAACGGTAGACGAACAAATTGGGCAATCAGAGACGCTCCTAGATGAGATCCTCGCACAACTTGACCAGCAAATGGATCATATCGAAGCGATCGCAGAAACAATAAAACAGGCTATCGAATCGTCTGTAGTGATTGTCGAAGATACAGCCACTGAGATTATCGAATCATTTGAGGATGTGGTCGCCGACATAAGGAGCCTTGAAAATCAACTCGAATCGATTCCCTCCCGGTTCGATGAGGTAATCACTAAAGTTGACGCCGCTATTTCGTTTATCAAAAACATCGATCCTCAAATTGACGATTTCGCTGGGAAAGCCAAATCGGCTCTGGACGGTGCAAAGACTGCTATTGGTGAAGCCGACGGGCTTTGTGATGAAGCGATAGAGACTTGCACAAAACATATACCTAAGGCTCCACCCCTCATGGCCGCGAGGACGCTGTTTCAGGGCGTGAAGGCATCGATTCCAGCAATTGTTTCATCAATCGATAGTGGATACGGAGCGGTAGATCAGGCAACGGGAGTGGCAAAAAATTGTCTCGAAGAAGCTGTGAAAGCAGTTAATGCGGTGTATCCGACGGTAGAGCAGGCCAGAGCGCAGGCTGTCAATGCCATCGAATTAATTATTGAGAAATTGGAACAAGGGGTAGACCTCATTCATGATGGTCAATTGACACTCGAGAGTGGTGTTGAGGAGGTTACCAGGCTGGGGGAGGAAGCAGGTGGTAAGGCTATAGAGGCGTCGGGGGCGATCCGGAAAGTTAAGGACGATGCGATCGAGTCAGCGCAGCCCCAAGAAAAACTAGCGAGCGTGAGGACTTCCTATAATGACTCACGAACCGCGTGCCTCGATAAAACTAACGAATTTATGGAAACTCGAAGAACTCAAGCTGAATCTGTTTTAGATGAGCTTGTTACTGAGTTAGAGCACCCGTTACAAAACGTGTATCAAAAAATTGATGATGTAATAACCCTTCTAAATGATGATATCCGGTCGCAAGCAAAGCAAAAAATATCCGACATACAGGACGTTTGCACCGTAAGTCTGGCTGATGTTTCTTCAGATGCGGCGGAGTATTTCAGTGAAACACCGTTTGGTAAGGCATTAATAGAAAAGGTTGATGCCGCGGGCGCGCAGTTTACTGAATTTGAAACAGCTGTATCTCAATCCCTTGGCATCTCCAAGGACATGACGATTGAAGAGGCGCTGCGAGCTGCTGGTGAAAAAACAGCCGTGATGGCCAGCGAAACTGAAATGGGGCAGGAGCTGATATCTCAAGTCAATCAGGCAAAAACTAGCACAGAGGAATTGATTTCAGAGGCAGATGCGATTAGGACTGAGCTAGAGACGCTCGCGGAAGAGTCAAAAAGCCAGATCGAATCAAAAAAAATTCAAGCTGACGCGATCACGAGTGACCTTAAAAAGCAATTCGAAGAGGTCAACAGCGGGGCCGAGTCACTAAAGGGCGAGGTCTCGGAGACTGTAAATTCCGCTGATGCTGAGATCGCCAAGGCTCGAGATACGGTTAATCAGTCAATTGAATCAATATCGAACGAGGCAACAGCTGCCCTCGAAGAAGCAGAGGCACAACGAGACGCTGGGATGTCAGCTATTGAAGATGCGGTATCGACAGTTGATGCAGCAAAACAACAGACCTTATCTGCGCAAGCAGAGGTATTGAAGGCAGAAAGTATTGTTGAGCAGGAAGTCGAGAAGGCTGGTGGTGATGCAGGGTCAGTAAAAGTA